>CALPOM020000042.1 GCA_943325205.2 Thermoflexus hugenholtzii JAD2
ATAATACTTTGTTGGATGATTACTTGAGTTACGGTGCCATTATCTCGGATTGTTTTTCGACCTAATAAGTCATTTGCCTGAATTGCTGTTGTGCCCTCATAGATTGTGAGAATACGTGCATCTCTATAGTATTGTGCAACTCCCGTATCTTCAATAAATCCCATACCACCATGGACTTGTATGCCAAGACTTGTTACTTCTAAAGACATTTCTGTAGAAAATCCCTTGATAATAGGCACCAGGTATTCATATAGAGATTGATATTCAGAGACATTCTTTAAGCTGGTATTTTCTGGGACTTGATCTTTGATGCTTGCCCCGAAATACGCTAATGATCTAGCACCCTCGGTATAAGCGCGCATCGTCATGAGTAGTCGCTTGACATCGGGGTGATGAATAATACTTATCGGCCCATCTGAGCCTGTAAGATCTTTGCTTTGAAGGCGTTCTTTAGCATAGCTCACCGCTTGTTGATAAGACCGCTGTGCAATAGCAATTCCTTGCACACCGACAGCAAACCGAGCCGCATTCATCATAATGAACATATATTCTAGACCGCGATTTTCGTCACCAACCAGATATCCGGTAGCTCCGCCATTGTCTCCAAATTGTAAGACGGCCGTAGGGCTAGCTTTGATACCTAGTTTATGTTCAATGGAAAGACAATGAACATCATTACGCTCCCCAATAGTATGATCAGGATTGATGAAAAATTTAGGAACAACAAATAAGGAAAGTCCTTTAACTCCCTCTGGAGCATGAGAAGTTCTAGCTAAGACTAGATGAATAATATTTTCTGTAAGGTCATGTTCACCATAGGTGATATAAATTTTTGTACCAAAAATCTTATAGCTTTGATCGTTTTGTCGCTGTGCACGTGTTCGAACATTTGCTAAATCTGAGCCAGCGCCAGGCTCAGTGAGATTCATTGTGCCACTCCATCGACCGGATACTAATTTAGGTAAATACTGTTCTTGAAGAAGTGGGTTTGCTGCGATTAAAAGTGCTTCGATTGCACCATCGGTTAGTAAAGGGCATAAAGCAAACGACAAGTTCGCTGAGTTAACCATTTCTTGGCACGCGGAATTTAACAGCCTAGGTAAATTTTGGCCACCAAATTGCCTGGGATGAATAATACCTTGCCAGCCCGCAGCGCTATATTGATGATAGGCTTCTTTAAAGCCGGGTGGAGTTGTTACTTGGCCATGCTGTAGAGTACTCGGTTGTTGGTCCCCGATCCAATTTAGGGGAGAAACAATTTCTTGGTTAAATTTGGCAGCTTCTGCAAGTATGGCGGATGAAGTATCCAAGTCGACTTCTGTTTTTACAAATGTGGGTAATTGCAAAATATTTTCAAGATCAGCCAATTTGTGCATCACAAACTGCATTTCTTTCAAGGGCGCGATGTAGTGCATTTGTAAAGTATGATTAGACATCGATCGCTTTTACTGAACCAGCAGTTTTTCGAAGCTCAAACTTTTGTATTTTGCCGGTGGATGTTTTTGGTAATTCACAAAAAATGATTGATTTCGGAACTTTGAAGCCAGCAAGATATTCTTTACAGTGTTTTACTATATCCAGTTCTGTTACTTGTGCATTCGGTTTGATCTCTAAAAAAGCGCAGGGTGTTTCACCCCATTTAGGATCTGGTTTAGCCACTACAGCTGCGGCGATAACAGCGGGGTGGCGATATAAAACATCTTCAACTTCGATTGATGAGATATTTTCTCCCCCAGAAATAATAATATCTTTGCTACGATCCTTAATTTTTACATAGCCGTCCGGTTGCAATACAGCTAAATCACCTGTATGAAACCATCCTCCAGAAAAAGCCTCATGAGTTGCTTGGGGATTTTTGAGATATCCTTTCATCGTGATATTGCCTCGAAACATAATTTCCCCCATGGTTTGTCCATCTGCGGGGACGGGCTGCATGGTATTTGGATCCATAACAACCATGCCATCTTGGAGGTGATAGCGCATTCCTTGTCTAGCATTATTTGTAGCGCGTTGACTAATAGGTAGTTCGTCCCAGGCCTCATGTTTGACACAGACTGCTGCTGGACCATAGGTTTCTGTTAGGCCATATACATGGGTTAGATCAAAGCCTAACTTTTCCATGCCCTCAATCATCGAGGCTGGCGGAGCTGCGCCAGCAACCATGGCTTTGACACCATGAGGGACACCTTCTTTGAGGGAGTCATCAGAATTTACAAGTAAGCCATGAACGATTGGTGCTGCGCAGTAATGTGTCACTTGATGTTCTTTCATAGCAGCAAAGATATGTTTTGCGTCTACACGTCGCAAGCAGACATTAACTCCTGCGCGGGCAGCGACGGTCCAGGCAAAGCACCAGCCATTGCAATGGAACATTGGTAGAGTCCATAAATACACGGGGTGTCGTGGCATATCCCACTCTAAGATATTAGAGATAGCATTAGTTGCTGCTCCTCGGTGGTGATAGACCACGCCTTTGGGATTACCGGTAGTACCGGAAGTGTAATTTAAACAAATTGCTTGCCATTCATCGACTGGCATCAGCCAGTCAAAGGATGGGTCTGCGCTAGCTAAGAATTCCTCATAGTTGATTTTTCCTAATGTTTCGCTATAGCCATCAAATAAATCATCTTCAATATCGATAACGATGATTTGCTCTACCCTTGAGTTAGGTTGTTGTTTTGCAATTGCTAAGGCTTTTTTCATCGTCAGACTGAATTCAGGGTCAATTAGAACTACTCTAGACTCCCCATGATTGAGCATAAAGGCGATCGCTTCAGGGTCTAGTCGCGTATTGAGACAATTCAGAACAGCCCCAGACATGGGTACGCCAAAATGAGCCTCGACCATGGGTGGTGTGTTGGGTAACATGACCGCCACAGTATCGCCAATTCCGATACCAATTTTTTGAAGAGCACTGGCTAATTTTTTACAGCGGCTATAGGTGGTTGCCCAGTCCTGACGCAGATGACCATGAATAATTGCTAATTGATCAGGATAGACCTGAGCTGCTCTCTCAATAAAACTAAGGGGGGTCATGGGAGTATGATTTGCTGGATTTTTATTTAAATTTGTTTCAAAGATATTCGTCATGAAATGATTCCGTTATAGAAGCGAGTTGCAATGTATTAAAAATAGCATAACATTTTCATTCATCGATTGTAGAAATCGCTATTTTCCAAGCTAACCTTCGCGCACTTACTAGAATTTCTCTAAGGCTTAGAGCATTGGTAAGCTTTAGTTCAGCAGGTCTAGATTCGCTTGGAGAGTCATACCAATGATCTAGTAAAAATTCGAAGGACTTTAATCATCCTTTGGGGGCTGATTTGGCGTATTTTTTTGAAGACTTAATTTTCTAGTTTTGAGTAAGACAATCCGAATTAAAAAAAAGAAGCAAAATATTAGAAAAATCACGAGTAGAATAAAAGGTAGTTTCATGCAAGTACTACCTTTCTTAAGGTTACCTGTAGTAACTTTAACTCTAGTAACCTTACAATTTGGTCTCTTTGATATCTCATGATTTCTAAGAAGACTAGTTCATTTTCATTTCTTTAATAACTCCCCGAAACTGCTCCATTTGCTTTTTATAAATCGCCGTTTGTTCGGCAGGCGTTGAGCCTACAGGCTCAGCGCCCATATCATTGAGTCGAGCAGCTAATTCTGGATTGCGAACTGCGGCAATAATCTCTTTATTCAGTCGGTCGATAATCTCTTTAGGTGTTTTTGCTGGTGCAAAGACCCCATTCCATCCCTCTAGTTCGAGCATTGGGTAGCCCAGTTCAACAACGGTTGGGACATCTGGTAGGGTGCTGATGCGTTTACTGGCCGTAGTTGCGATAGCTTTAAGGGTACCAGCCTTAATCTCTGCAATCGAGGTGGATAACTGATCGCCTCCTATTTGGATTCGTCCAGATAATAGTTCTTGTTTGAGGGGAGCTGCGCCTTTGAACGGGATATGTTCCATGTCAACTTTGGCAGCACGTTTGAATGCCTCACCTAGTACATGAACTGCAGATCCAGGTCCAGTTGATCCGTAGTTATATTGCAAGCTTTTATCTTTACTAAGTAGGCTGGCTAGTTCTTTGAGATCTTTAACGGGTACTTTAGAATTAGCTGTGAGAATAAAAGGCACATACACTGCGATAGAGACACCTTCAAAGGCTGTATCTGGGTTAAATGGTGAAATTCCAGCTAGAGTCTGGGCGACTGAGGATAGAGGAAAAGTCAGGTTATGCATTAGAACTGTATAACCATCTGGGGCTGCTTTTGCGACAAGGTCAGCGCCTATTGCGCCGCCTGCCCCACCCCTGTTATCAACCACCACTGTTTGTCCCATTGATTCGGACATGCGCTGGGCAATCAACCGAGCCACAACATCTGTAGTTCCTCCTGCAGCGAATGGTACGACCATTTTAATTGGTTTATTGGGGTAGTTTTGAGCGAGCGTTATTCCGCTTAAAAAGAGAGTTAAAAAGAGGGTAATACTTTGTGGAACGGTGATTTTCATAGATTTAACAAAAGAATAATTAGTTTATTAATGGGATTAGTTCTATTACGAGACTTCACGAACTTGGACTTTACGCCATTTGATTGGGCCACCAAGGGCACCTTTTACACCTGCGCCGTATTGCAGGGCGAAGGGACCAGCGGCAAATTTAGAGTTATTGAGCTTGACAGTTTGGATACCATTGAGGATAACTGTTATCTCATTTCCTACAGCCCGTATTTCTAGGACATTCCACTTTCCTCCAACTGTATTTTGGAGTGGGGTAGTTACTGCAGCAAAATCAACAATCGCTCCGGAACCATATTTGGGATCGGGTCGGATATCCCATATATTGACTTCATAAGACGTATCTGCACCAATTTTTTGGGGATTCGTTGCACGGATAAAAATGCCGCTATTGGTATCAGACGCAGCCCAAAATTCGGCGCGGATTTCAAAGTCTTTATACGATTTTTTAGTGACTAAGAAACCGCCTTTACCTTGATCGGCTAAGACGAGACCATTATCTACTCGCCAATTTGCATCACCTTGAGTTACAAAGTTATCCATACCCTTACCATTTTCAAGTAAGGTAGTCCATGGCATAGAGGGGGATAGTGTTGCACAGGCTGAAAGAAAAAGAGCGAATGCCAAGATCCAATGGGTTAGGTACCGTGTGTGCATGACGATGTCTCCAATTTTATTTATAAAGATAACAAGGGGCGATACCATACATCATTTTTTCAAGCATGTCTCAGAAAAAATGATGTATTTAAAAAGCTTGACCTAATTAATCCAGTTTAATACCGATGGCTTTAACGACTTTAGTATATCTTTCAACTTCACTCTTAATCATTGTGGCAAATTGATCAGGAGAGTTACTAATTGGTTCAGCACCATTATTTTCCATCATTGTTTTGAAGTCAGGGGTAGCAACAATACTAACAAGCTCTTTATTAAGTCGATCGATAATTGGTTTTGGAGTTCCAGCTGGAGCAAGAACGCCCAACCATAAAGCAGCTTCAAATCCAGGGTAGCCTGATTCTGCGACAGTTGGAATATTTGGTAGGGCTGGCGAACGCTTAGCAGTTCCAACGGCTAGAGCACGCACTTTATCCGATTTGGCATTTTGTAATAAGGCTGGCATAGATCCAAAGAGAACTTGGACCTCGTTTGAAAGAATCGCGAGATCAGCTGGGGCGTTTCCTTTATAGGGTATATGCGCCACGCTAATGCCTGCAGTATCTTTAAGCATTTCCATCGCTAGGTGCGTGGTTGAGCCATTTCCAGCGGAGGCGTAGTTCATTTTATCTGGTTGTTTTTTTGCTAGGGCGATTAGTTCAGCTAAATTATTTGCTGGAACTTTTGGATTCACGACCAGTAAGTAGGGAGTAATAGCCACTAGTGAGATTGGCGCAAAACTTTTGATGGGGTCATAGGGCAACTTCGAATATGCTCCCGCGGCTACGGCGTGTGTGCTTGTAGTTCCGATCGAGATGTTGTAGCCATCTGGCGAAGCCTTGGAGGCTAAATCTGCGCCTATAGTGCCACCGGCACCGCCGCGATTATCAACAATAATCGATTGGCCTAGCCTTTCCCCAAGTTTTTGAGCAACAATTCTACCGACAATGTCTGTAGAGCCACCAGCAGGAAAGCCCACAATCATCCTGATGGGTTTATTCGGGTAATCAGCTTGTGCTTGCACGGTAGAGATATTAAGCAGAGCGAGAAAGATAAAACTGAGGTGAAGAATGTTTTTTAGCATGGGTGATAGATGAATTCGTAGAAAGGTTAATAAAGTAAGTAATTGGTATGTCTAGCTCAAAGAGAGTACTTAATAGGAGACTATTTATAAATTCTTATTAGGGGGTTAAAGATAAATAACGCAAATTTATTCTATCACTAAATAACGCTTATTCAGGAGAATTAAATGCGTGGGTACTTTGGCCTGAACCTGACACAAGATCTATATAAAATGGGCTTGAAGAAGTATTCCAGACCTAGCGATATTACTTAGATAAGGGTAAATACTAGATAGATTTTGAATTTGTAATAGTTTCAACAGACTTTGGGATTGTTCGGCCAAGTTTTGTGTCGTTTATTAGTGGGTGTACCAATTAATAAGTGGTTGGGCCAGATAAAGAGTGCGAATATCAAATACGGTTAGTAGCTATTTTGAAAATTTACTCCGATTAATTTAAATTTTCATTTGTGTTTTTATTTCGCTTAGATATTTTTGGACTTCGTTCTGACTCGGTGTACCGACGTACTTAATCCATTGTACGAATTCTTTAAACTCTTTGGGGTGGGACATTGGGAAACCGATCATTTGGCTAAATGAATCGACTATATTTTTTTGAGCATTTACGTCCCAAGGTTGATCTGCCATATATTTTCCTATGTTGAAGGGTGGCGTTAGTACTATCTTTGGTTACCTGTTTTAATTTGTATCACAATTTGGCAGTCATTATGAAATCCAAGTGACAGCCAAACTGAGCAGATTCATTTTAATGCTGCAGAGTCTTTTGTAAAGGGGATATTTGTAGGTAAGATGGCTGAGCGTTCAGAGCGCTTTTTGACTGAGAGACCTGAGGCGAGATTGGACTATTTAAGGATATTCGAAAAATTAATCTTTTTCGGGAAGAAATCAGTATTTCGCAGTAGTATGAACTGCTCTTTGAAAAGAAAAAGTAAAAAAATCACGGAAAAACTCAAAAAAAGTAAACCATTGATACGAGCAGTGCGTTTTATTCATTAACTAGGCTAAAGTTGTCTAAAAATCTAGACATTGAGCAAAGAAATGATTCAAAGAGTCCGCCTGGGGAGTGGATATTTTCAGTGTGATGAGACAAAAGGTATTTCTGGGCGTTTGTTGTATAGGATGCTAAAAGATTGATTGAAGTTCAAAATCGATGTAAATAGGATCAAGCGAAGAATCTAATTTTAAAAGGACATTATTAGTGATGATGCAATTTTTAAAGACCGGCACCTTACAAACAATGGCACTTTTAGTCTTCATTTTAGGATTGACGACAGCCTGCTCTACAAAGTCAGAAAAGATCGAGACCCTTGGTAGTAAGTTACGTCAAGAATGTTTTCAGTATGCTGAGAAAATTTCTAAAAAGTTGCCGATTTTAGTAGATGATAAGGCTTTATGGACTTCGACTACCTGTCAATATGGCACAACGATCAAACCTGTTTTAACGTATATTTACGAGATTAAAAACGCCCAGAAATTTACACAGTTAGAAATTAATACAATGGCGCCCATTATTAAGAAGCGAATTTGTTTTCATTTGGAGGATAAGGATCGTTTATTAATAGAAGATAAGGAGTTTCGTTTTATTGACCGCAGTAATCGCGACTACATTGGGAAAATTTTGATTACTGCCCAGGATTGTGCAGCCTACTCATAATTAAGAGGTTTTACTTGCAGTATCTGCTCTACCAATTGAATGGCTTATTGCGCTTTTTTATTGACTCTATGAAGCGGAGAATAAGAGGGAAGTGTCATCTTTTTGCATTTAGTTGCGTTATATAAAAATAGGCAATAACTTAGGTATGTTTTTTTGCATAATCAATGAGTGATTATCTTTAAGCTACTGTTTATTAAAGGTTTTGCAAGGGGCATCCCAGTGATAGCTATTTTCTCTATTTTTCTTTCAAGAATTCTTCAAGGCGATTAAAAGGTGTTCAATTCGAAGTTTATCGCTCAGCTACATCAGCTACTACTAGTTATCCTAGTTTGTGTGCTTAATGGGTGTGCCACGATCAATCAGCAGTCTGAGCAAGAGTCGATTCGAGTCAATCAGGCCTTTCGAAATGGTAGTCTTTTGACTGCTAGTAACTTGTTGGATAAGAACTTCAAGATTGAAAATCTCCAAGAAGCCAAGAAAAATAATCAGGTTGATACGACCTATTTTTTAGAAAAAGGCTTATATTTATCTTTGTTAGGACCTAAAAATTTACACAGTAGTACGCAATCTTTACTAGTTGCAGATCAATTATTACGAGATTGGGAGAGCCAAGTATCTTTATCGTTGCGAATGACTCCGAGTGAATTTAGTAACACGCTACGAGATAAGTTTTACTTTAATCGGGTCTATTTGCCTAGAGATTATGAAAAGACCTTCATTAATTATCAAATTGCCTTAAATCATGCTGCAGCGAGGCGTTATGATCTGGCGTTAGTGGCCGCAAATCAATTACGGGATCGTGAGGAATTAATCCGTCAGGCTTTACAAAAAGAACTTGAGGGTAGTCGGGCTAACGTCCGTGCTCAAATGAGTAATCCCCGAAACAAGGGATATGGTTCTTCAGTGAATACGGTTGATAAGATTCCTAATTACGACATGAGTGCGCTCAATGACCCAGAGGTAGCGGCATTAAAAAATGCCTACCAAAATGCCGCAGCTTATTATTTAACGGGTTTTATTTATGAGCAGGATAACAACCCTAGCAATGCAGCTATTAGTTATAAAAATGCTGCAGAGATTGCTCCACAAGTTGATTTGTTTCAAAAATCATGGAACGAGATCAGAAAGCCAATGGTGTCCCGTGATCCAAATATGTCAGATGTTTTACTGGTAATTGACACGGGTTTTTTAGGAGATGTCTATTCATTTAAGGCGAGAATTCCATTTTTTACACCATCGGGACCAAAGATTGTTAGTTGGGTTGTACCAGCAATTCGAAAAAATACTAGTTTTTATCAACCATCTATGGTAACAATTGGTAAGGAGACTATTGCCTTAACACGCGTTTTAAATGTGCAGACGATGGCGTCAAAAGACTTAAAGGACCGAATGCCAGGGTATATAGCTAGTGCGGTTGCATCTTCGATAGTTCAAGTGGTTGCTCAAGAGGTAACTGCTCGCGCAATTGATAACTCGGCTAAGCAAAATCAATCACGGTCTAATCAGAATAACCAAAATCCGTACGGTGATATTTTCAAGGCAATCAGTGCCGTTGCTATTTCTGAGATTGCGGCGGGGGATGTTGATACGCGAATGTGGCGTTCATTACCCGCGGAAGTATATATGGGCAGATTGAGCTTACCTAAAGGCCAGCATCAGATTACTATCCCCACACGTTTTGGCCCAAGAGTTTTAGGCATCTCAATGGTGAATAACTATGAAATTATTCATGCGCGTATTTTTGATAATGGGGTTGTTTCTTTACAAAATAGCAATCGATTTTTAGGGGAATCTGAATATAGTATTTCAGGTTCGGTAAAATAGAAGTATCAACTGAGTCATTATTTATAAGGGTTTTATATATTTTATGGCCAAATATTCATCTTTTAAAGTAGCTTTAATGAGTTTTGTTTTCACTTGTGTAGGGCTTGGTTTCATGACCGCTGCCATCCCGGTTGGTGCACAAGTTGCCAAAGAAACGAAAATTACCCGAACTGGTTCAACTAAAAATCTCAAATTAGAGTCAGTCAAGGCCAGAAAGGCCAATGGTTATTTACAGGTTCAAGTGACTCTAATCAACGACAGTTCACGGACAGTTGAATTCAATTATCGCTTTAGATGGTTAGATGAGGCAGGCTTTAAATTAGCCGAAGAGAGCTGGCAGCCGGCACGGTTATTTCCAGGGCAGTCCTATGATTTTGAGGGGATTGCAGGAGAGGCGTCAGCTACAGATTTTAGTATTGAATTAAACGGAATGAACTAGATTGCTGCAATTTGTTTTTAAACCCCAATGAGGATTGTATGAAATTAAGACGTTATGTAGGATTACTACCAGTTATCTTTATAGTTGCCTGTGCTACTGATAGTGCCCGGTTTGGTGGAAATACGGTGACCTATCAAGATCCCAAGGGAATCAATACGGTTTCAAATGAGTTTAATTTGACCGATATGAATAATATTGCTGAGGCGATGGCCAAGAAGATTTTGATTTCTCCTGCATTAAGAGATACGCAGGGACTGGTTCGTATTGCGGTATTACCTTTTAGGAATGACACCTCTGAGTATATTAAGTCGCAAGAAATTTATGACAAAATCACGACTATTTTGATTAATTCTGGCAAAGTCCGAATTGTCAATGCAAGTAATGACGTAGTAGGCGCTTTACAAGCGCAACAATCGGGTCTTTATAACCAGGCCAAGACGGCAAAAATTGGTAATGCGAATGGCGCAAAGTTTGCTATTCAGGCGTCGTTAGCATCGATGACTAATCGTAATAGTAATATGCGGGTAAATAGTTATGTTTTTGGAATAAAGTTGACAGAACTCGAGACTCTAGAAGTTGTTTGGCAAGAAGGTCGGGATATTGTTAAGTCCTCACAGAGGTAAAAGAGGTGCTATTAACAATTACTCGAGGGCAGAGGGCTGTTTGGTGGTTCCTTTTTTGTGCTTTATTTGGGTCACATTGGGTTTTTGCGCAGACCAAAATTGCTGTGCCAGATCTAGCATATAAAAAAGAAGTGCGCAGTTTTTTTTATTTTGAAGGGGCTAGCGCGCAATCCAATAGGCAGTCTTCAACCTCGCGCAGTTCCTCCCCGAACGATAATCGAGACCGGGCGTATACGGATGGTATGCATACTGGAAGTTTTGTCACGAAGACGGATCGAGGCATGAATTTAAATTTCGATTCCAGCGTAGCGAGTTCTAGTTCGAGTAATTATGTGAGGACTTTTGGTGAGCAAATTCAGATTGAATACTCTGAGTTAATTGGCATGTCGGGTGAGGTTCGGGGAGCATTACTGCAGTCGGGCTTTCAGCTGACGCAGACTCGTCCTGTGATTGCCCGTCCAGATGAAACGCATGAGTTTTTTGATATTGTGCGGCGGATTCGTGAGGGGGAGTTTGAAAATGCCGATTACGTTTTATTTGGTGTCATTGGCTTAGTACAAAATCGGGTTGTTAATGATCCAATCCCCAACACAACGAAGTTCACCAAAAAGACTGAAGTTTCGATGTTAGTCGATTACAGCTTAGTCGACACTTATACTTTAATCGTTAAATCGGCCTTTACGGCTAATGTTTTGGCTAACGATACCAGGTTGATGGATTTAAATTCTCCTGCTTATCCACCGGATATCGCCCGCATGATGGGTGATATTTCTAAAAAATTATCTAATCAGGTAACGCAGCGTATGACAGAGCAGAATTTTATAGAGCGTAAGGTTACTGAGTCATTACCCATGGATAAAGAGCAACTGCAAAAAAGACTCAAGATCGAGCCAAATTCGATTCAAATCTTTCGCTAAGCAGACGATCACTTTTGAGAAAAATTAGGTTTTTTAGCGTAAATTAACTAACTGGGTGATGGTTTTGCTACACTGCACAGGAGTATTCGAATTGAACTTCAGTGATCGATTCGGATTGATATCAAATAGGAGAGCGTTATGACTACTGAAAGCCCTGCCAAGAAATCTTTTTCTTCGAGCATTAAAGAAGCGCTTGCAAAAAAGCAGGCAGCACAACATCCCGACTCAAAAGATGCTAAAACAGACGATAAGTCTAGAAAACGGACTGCTCCACCTGTGGGTGCTGGTAAAGTAATGAAAAAAGCTGCTGGCCGGGGGCGGTAATCTTTCGCGGTTCCAATCAACCTGGGTTGTGACTCCTTAGATCGCTTGGTAGCTGGCTGCTAAGGCAGTTTAACTAGAATTATTCGTAATGAAATTAACTTTAAAACTGTATGAAAACAAATAATAGTCTTGACGCCCTAATTAGTGAGCGATACAGCAAGCCAATGAGTTTGCCATTTGAATTAAATGAAACCCTAGAAACGATATTTAACCATCGTTCTTGCCGGCACTATTCTCAAGAAGCGGTTCCTGAGCAAACCATTGAGTTAATGGTTGCAGCCGGTCAATCAGCTTCCAATTCTTCCAATTTACAATCTTGGAGCGTTATAGCTGTTGAGGATCCTGCCAGGAGAGATCGCTTAGCTAGCTTATCTAGTAATCAAGAGCATATTCGGGCTTGCCCACTTTTTTTAGTTTGGTTGGCAGATTTATCTCGTTTAGAAACTTTAGGTAAGAGACGAGAGTTACCGCATGATGGTCTGCACTATTCAGAGTTACTAACAGTTGGGGTTGTAGATGCTGCTCTAGCTGCTCAAAATGCTGCAGTTGCAGCTGAGTCGATTGGATTAAGTATTACTTATATTGGTGGAATCAGAAATAATCCTATTGAGGTTGCTAAAGAATTAGGATTACCACCCCGTATTTTTGCTGTTTTTGGAATGTGCATTGGTTATCGCCACCCAGAAAAACCTGCAGCGATAAAACCGAGATTGCCGCAAAAGGCCGTTTTACATCGGGAGCAATATGACGCTTTGGCTGTTCAAAATGCGGCTGATGAATATTGTGAAAATATGAATCATTTTTATGAAAGTCAAAAAATGAAAACGCGAGGAGATTGGGCGCAGCATAGCTTATATCGAATTCGTGGAGCGGAGTCGCTCAATGGTCGAGATCACATGTTACAGGCCTTAAAAGTCTTAGGGTTCCAGTTACGCTAGTGTTTTAGCTGGGGTTAGGAAAAGATTATTTCTTATGCAAATAGCCCAATTATTTAAAAAAATAGGGTGAATTTTTAAATGTTAGTTTAAATCGCAACATCCAACCAATGATTAGGAGATGACACATGCAATTCCGACTTCAGTACCTTACTCTTGTTAGCTTATTTTTTTCTAGCCTTTGTTTTTCACAAACCAGTCCATATCCAAGCAAACCCGTAAAGGTCATTGTGCCCTTTGCAGCGGGCAGTGCAACCGATCAAATTGGTAGAGCATTTGCTCAAAAATTATCAGAAAGTTTAGGTCAAACTTTTATTGTTGAGAATAAAGCGGGTGTTAATGGCATGCTGGGTGCTGACGCGGTCGCAAAGTCTGCTCCAGACGGCTATACCGTATTAATTGGAACAAATAGTACCAATGCTGCGCTCAAAAGTTTAATGAAGAAATTACCCTATGATCAGGACACAGCTTTTACTCCAGTGGCTTATTTCGGTTCAGTTCCTTTAATTGTGGCGGTACATAATGAAGTACCGAGCAAAACATTGAAAGAGTTCGTGAGTTTAGCCAAATCTAAACCTGGGGTGATGACATTTGCAAGTGCGAGTTCATCGCAACTAGTTTCTACCGAAATGCTCATGAGTATGTCGGGTATCCAGATGACCCATGTCCCCTATAAATCTGGTCCGGCAGCGATGACAGATTTAATTGGTGGCCAGGTTAATTTATTTACTGCGGATTTTGCTGTGATGTTACCGCAAGTGAAGGCTGGCAAGATTCGTGGTTTAGCGGTGACTTCCTTACAACGCTCAAAAGTGATCCCTGAATTACCTACTGTGAATGAGGCATTAGGCTTAAAAGAATATGAGTTAATTGCCTATTTTGCGATGTTTGCCCCAGCGGGTACCCCAAGAGATATTGTTTTGAAACTGAACCAAGCCGTCAATAGTGCATCTAAAGATAAGGACATTCAAGAGCGTTTTTCATCTCTTGGTTTTGAGACTGCTCCAGGATCGCCGGAGGCCTTAGGGGAAAGGAATCGGCTAGAAACGATTAAGTGGACACGGGCGATTTTAGAAGCGAAGATTGAACCGCAATAATATCGATGCAATTTGGGGTAAGGTAAAAAAATGGCAAATCAAATAGACTCTAGTCGTTCATTGGCTTTTCAGGTCAAGGCTGGTAATCAGTCGCCTTTACAAAGAGACCTTTCTGGTCAAGATTTGTATTACGTTGAGGCTAGGCAAATGCACTTGCATCAAAAGGAGGCTATTACTCAAGAGGGCGAAGGTGGTTCAATTTGGCGACTGCCCTCTGATGAAGGCTTACATTTGCATGGTACAGACTTAGCTCCTTTTCCCCTTGGGTTTTTTAATGCTGGCTTACAAGGGGATTTGATTCATACCCTAGTGACTTTAGCCTTGCAGCAAGCTATCGATTTGCATGAAATTCGGGTCGAGTTGTCGAATCATTATTGGCTAACGGGATCATTTGTGATGGGTACTGGTCAGGGTCATGTTGAGCCAACGAAGATTAAGGTAGATATTATATCTAGTGCACCAGCAGAGCAAATTCAGCAACTAGTGCAGCAAGCAATGATGGCATCACCAGCGATGAATTATTTACGATCAGCAATGCATCAAAACACCTTTGCGATTTATATTAATGGCCGTCGTCGACCTGTAGTTGGCGTTCAGGAGTGTCCGGGTCCGGATGCGATAGATCCTTTTATCGCCCATACTAATGCCCCAGAAGCAATGACTTCGGAGTTAAACCAATTGATCCAGAAGCTAATGACCAAGGAAGATGGTCAGATCAAGGCTGCATCGGCCTCAGTTGATGGGCGACTAATTAGGAATGTATTAGGTCATGGGGTATGGCGGGCTGGGCAGGACTATGCGCAGATGGAGACTTGGTTAGAGATGCCAGGAACGACGCATTTCGCTTATCGTTCGGCAGTCGGTTCCAAAGGAAATGCCCCATCTGCATTAGCACTTTTAAGTTCAGGAATAGCTTTTTGTTACATGACGCAATTATCAAGATATATCGAAAATATGAAGATGGATATACATGGTATTCGTCTAGTCCAGATGAGTCCTTATGAGATATCACAAGGTTGTGGGCACTCCATGCCAATACAGACGCATTTATTTCTCAATGGGGATGCGCCAGAGGCTACCCATACCCAATTATTGGAAATTGCTGCGCATACTTGTTATTTACACGTTACCGCAGCAACTGCGCATGAGCCTATATTAGACGTTGTTATCAACCCAAAAAACGAACTCAGTTGATTACTTAAGCGTTTTTAGACTGTAGCGGCTACTTCCGGGGTAATTACTAAGCCGTTTGGAAATCTTCTAAAGAGTTCTTTTCTGATTTTATCTTTTTTCTTTGGTGCAGTAGCACCATCGAGTAACTTGGTTAGTTGAGCAAGGTTTAGTGGACCTAAACGTGGCTTACCTGTTTTAGTGACCATTGGGTCATTTTTACGATTACGTTGATTCTGTCCTGCAGCCATGGCATTGCCCTTAAAAATTGTGGCGATATTCTAAGAGAGAGATGCTCACTTAATTTCCCAAAATAGGGCACGAGATTGTGATCGTGCTTCAGAATAACAGGTATGTGGATGGTGCGTACATATATTTTTATTTACTAGGATCTAATTCCGAAGGATTTTTCAGTTGAAATCTTTCATTAGAGATTAATTTTTATTTAATTCGGATCTCATAATAAAATCATTTGTGTAACTTTTGTTAATTACAAATCATCTTTATGGATCGTTTCATGCAAAACTCTTGGATAATTCGGGTAGTTGTTTCTAGTATCTTTTTGATCGTTAACCCAGCATGGGCTTTATTTGATCAATGTCGAGATTATTTTCCAGAAGAACGTATTCCGGTTACCCAGGAAAAGGGGCGGGATTTATGTTTTGATGGATTTGCTATTTTTTATTCACCCACAACTAAAAAACCTATTTATACAGTTGAACGATTAAACCGAGCTCGTTTGACAGCCCAACATCAACAACGCACGAATCAATTTTATGAAGAAGCACGACTGCCATTTGCGGACAGAGCACTATTAAGTGACTATAAAAATAGTGGTTATGATCGTGGACATAATGCTCCAGCAGGTGATATGACTACTGAGAGATCGATGGCCCAATCTTTTTCTTTAGCGAATATGATGCCTCAGGCAAGAGAAAATAACCGAGGCGTTTGGGCAAGATCAGTTGAGAGCCCCACCCGTAAATATGCGATGCGAGCAAGTGGAGATGTCTATGTCTATACTGGATCGGTTGGGATAGCCGGCCGGATTGGAAAAAATCAAGTGGTCGTACCCACCCATTTATTTAAATTGGTGTTTGATATCCAGAAACAGAGTGCCTGGGCGTATTGGGTAGAAAATACGGATCTAGCCCAGATGACAGAGCCGATTTCCTATACCGAACTAGTTCGGTTAACAGGAATTGATTTTCAGATTAAACCGAGTTTTAAAGCGCCATAGTTAATGGATATTTAAAACCTTTCTGAAAAAGAATTTATCTAGCTATATGGTATTGCTCTTACATTTTGATAAATTTAAGAATAAATCCTGAGGGTGTTGATAATTTATTCCAGTGTTCTTCTTTGGCATCTTGGGAATTTTTAAGAAAATCTCCTTCACTAACTTTTTTAAATCCAACCGCTTCAAAATCTGCAATAACTGCTGCTGGTTCGATGCGATGAAGAGTTTTGGTAGTTGTTTTTCCTGCCCCTTCTAAGGCTTCATGATCACGAACGATGAGGATTCCACCCAATTTTAATAATTGATAAATTCGTTGGTTTGTTGTCTGAATATTTGGATTCGCATTGACCATATCATGATAGGAATTAATGATTGTAATCATGTCAACAGGGCCATTACTATCTGGAATTAAATCATTGAGATTTCCCAGTACTGGTAAGATATTATTCTGTGGATTTGCAGTTAAGCGGTCTTGGAG
>CALPOM020000043.1 GCA_943325205.2 Thermoflexus hugenholtzii JAD2
AGGATAAAGAGATGGTGATGCCTGGTGACAACGTGCAGATTACCGTGAAGTTGATCGCACCGATTGCGATGGAAGAGGGCTTACGCTTTGCGATCCGTGAGGGTGGGCGTACGGTTGGTGCTGGTGTAGTCGCTAAAGTGATTGCTTAATGTACAGGGGTGTAGCTCAATTGGCAGAGCGTTGGTCTCCAAAACCAAAGGTTGGGGGTTCGATGCCCTCCGCCCCTGCCACTAGAGGGAATATATCAGCGCGCCTATCGGTAAATTTGATAGTAAAGAGATTTAAGGGTTAAAGCTAACGGTAAAGATATGTCAGAACAAAGAAACATTTCGAACGAGGGTGCAGAAGGAAACTGGGTAGTAGGCCTTGCGATTGCCTTAGCTGTTGGCGCATTGATTGCTTATTATGGCTTGGCCAGTGAATCTATGATCATCCGTTTAAGTGTTCTTTTGGGTGGGTTTGTGGTGGCGCTTGGAGTGATTGCCATCACAGCAAGTGGCAAGCGTTTTCTGGCATATGCCAAAGAAAGTTTTTATGAAGTAAAAAAAGTTGTCTGGCCAACGCGTAAGGAAAGTTCACAAATGACGCTTGTCGTGTTTGCTTTTGTAGCGGTGATGGCAATCTTTCTTTGGAGTGCTGATAAGCTCATTGAATGGTTAATCTTTTCTGTGTTTTTGGGATGGAAATAAAAATATGACAAATACAGTAACAGAACAGAATCCCCAAGCTGCAGAAGGCATGCGCTGGTATGTAATTCATGCGTACTCTGGAATGGAGAAAAGTGTTAAAAAAGGTTTAGAGGAGCGCATTTCTAGATCTGGTATGACGGAAAAGTTTGGTAGAACTCTGGTGCCGTCTGAAGAGGTGATAGAAGTGAAGTCGGGTTCAAGGACAGTAACCGAAAGACGCTTTTTCCCTGGATATGTATTAATCGAAATGGAAATGACCGATGAATCTTGGCATTTAGTAAAAAATACACCAAAAGTAACAGGTTTTGTTGGGGGTATTCGGAATAGGCCGTCGCCAATCTCGACTGCAGAGGTTCAAAAAATTATGGACCAAATGCAGGCTGGGGTAGATAAACCAAAACCAAAAACATTATTTGAAATTGGTGAAATGGTCCGCGTTAAAGAGGGTCCATTTACAGACTTTAATGGAAATGTAGAAGAAGTGAATTATGACAAGTCTAGGTTACGAGTTTCTGTTACAATATTTGGTCGCGGTACGCCAGTAGAGTTAGAATTTGGTCAAGTAGAAAAGATGTAACAACATTCGACTGTTTGTAAAGTGTGCTTGGGAGTTGCTTTAACTTGTAAGGACATGAACAGATGGTGGAACAGAGGAGCGAAGTTAAAGTTGCCACTTTAATAGAGCGTTTACTCAACAGCGGTCAAAAAAATGACGCGCTTTTTAGGAGTTAAAAATATGGCAAAGAAAATTATTGGTTTTATTAAGTTACAAATCCCCGCTGGAAAAGCAAATCCATCACCACCTGTTGGGCCCGCTTTAGGTCAGCGCGGTTTGAATATCATGGAGTTTTGTAAGGCTTTTAATGCCCAAACTCAAGGTATGGAGCCAGGGTTGCCTGTGCCTGTTGTTATTACCGCATTTGCAGACAAAAGTTTTACTTTTGTAATGAAAACGCCGCCTGCTACGGTGTTAATTAAGAAAGCCGCGAAACTTGACAAGGGTTCAGCTCGGCCCCACACCGATAAAGTAGGCAAGATTACAAGAGCGCAAGCAGAAGAGATTGCTAAGGCAAAAATGCCTGATTTAACGGCGGCGGATTTAGACGCGGCTGTACGAACAATTGCTGGAAGTGCCCGTTCCATGGGTATTACAGTTGAAGGAGTATAAAAATGCCAAAAATTTCGAAAAGAGTAGCTGCGTTTCAAGCAAAAGTTGACCGTAACAAGTTTTATCCTATCGATGAAGCCTTGACGCTGGTAAAGGAGTGTGCAACTGCTAAATTTGACGAATCTATTGATGTTGCCGTTCAACTAGGTATTGATGCTAAAAAATCAGATCAAGTTGTTCGCGGCGCAGTAGTATTGCCTGCTGGAACTGGTAAATCCGTCCGAGTGGCGGTTTTTGCCCAGGGCGACAAAGCAGATCAAGCTAGGGCTGCTGGTGCAGAACTGGTTGGCATGGAAGACTTGGCTGAACAAATTAAAGGCGGCAAAATAGATTTTGATATTTTAATTGCCTCGCCCGACACGATGCGTATTGTGGGCGCTTTAGGTCAAATTCTCGGACCGCGCGGATTAATGCCAAACCCTAAGGTTGGCACAGTGACTCCAGATGTTGCTACCGCAGTCAAAAATGCGAAAGCCGGGCAAGTTCAATTTCGCGTAGATAAAGGTGGAATTATTCACGCCACGATAGGTCGGAGATCTTTTGAGCCAGGTGCTTTGAAATCGAATCTATTGGCCTTAATCGATGCTTTGCAAAAGGCTAAACCGTCTTCAAGCAAAGGTGTGTATTTAAGAAAGATTGCCGTTTCTAGCACGATGGGTGCAGGTGTGCGCGTTGAGCAATCTTCGATTAGTGCTTAAGCTTTAAAAGAACTTTGGGTCGTTGACTGAAAAGTCAGCGGCCATCAAAGACCGTTGGTGGAGTAATCCTTAATGTGTAGTTTGACCAACGTAGATGGCGAACCTGTAAAGAATTCGCTGATGTCCAACCCCCTAGATGCATAGGGAATAACGGAGTATTAAATGCCTTTAAATTTGAACGACAAAAAAGCGGTTGTGGCTGATATTGGTGCTCAAGTAGCTCAAGCTCAGACCATTATTCTCGCCGAGTATCGAGGCATACCAGTGGGCGAATTAACCAAGTTACGCGCGAACGCTAGAGCAGAGGGAGTATATCTGCGGGTATTGAAAAATACACTAGCTCGTCGAGCTGTACAAGGAACACAATTCGAAGCGCTGGGTGAGTCGATGACTGGCCCATTGATTTATGGTATTTCGGCAGATCCAATTGCTTCAGCAAGAGTTTTAAATGACTTTTCTAAAACAAAGGATGCCCTCGTAATTAAAGCAGGCTCATTTAACGGCAAGACATTAGATGCGAATGGCGTAAAAGCCTTGGCCTCTATACCTGGGCGTAATGAGTTGTTGGCGATGTTATTAGGCGTAATGCTAGCTCCAGTCTCGAGTATGGCTCGAGTACTCGGAGCGGTTGCTGCCCAGAAATCAGAAGAAGCGCCTGCAGCGTAATAGCTTGGCGTATTAACAATTAAACCTATCAGGAGTTTTAACATGGCAATAACTAAAGAAGAAATTATCGAAGCAGTAGGAAGTATGTCCGTAATGGATTTAAATGACTTAGTTAAGGCATTTGAAGAAAAATTTGGCGTTTCAGCTGCTGCAATGGCAGTTGCTGCACCAGGTGGCGCAGGCGGTGCTGCTGCTGCCGAAGAGCAAACAGAGTTCAATGTGATTCTCGCAGAAGTAGGCCCAAATAAGGTTTCTGTTATTAAGGCTGTGCGTGAAATTACAGGACTAGGCCTAAAAGAAGCTAAAGACCTCGTTGATGCAGCACCAAAGCCAATTAAAGAAGGTGTTGACAAGGCGGCTGCAGAAGATGCCAAGAAGAAACTGGAAGATGCTGGCGCAAAAGCAGAACTCAAGTAAACCCAAGCTCCGATTAGTCTGAGCGCTAATCGGAGTATTTAGTTTGGTTAGTAGCCAAACTAGATCATTTATTGAGTGATCTAGTTTGCCTTCTGATACGACTGCAGTAGGCAAGTTTGGTCGGGCGCGCCGGTGTGCGTGCTGTCCGCCAGAGGTTGGTAGAGGCCAACCACCAAATCTTTGAACAGTCGCCGAATTCGGAGATGACATGGCTTATAGCTTCACCGAACGCAAGCGCATCCGTAAGAGCTTTGCTAAGCGCCTGAATAACCATCAGGTACCCTATTTATTAACTACGCAACTTGAGTCCTATAGCAAGTTTTTGCAAGAGAAAATACCGTCTCACACTCGTTTAAACGAGGGTTTGCAGGCGGCATTTTCTTCAATATTCCCCATTGTGTCTAACAATGGCTTCGCTAGAATGGAGTACGTTTCTTATCAGTTGGCAGCTCCGCCATTTGATGTCAAGGAATGTCAACAGAGGGGATTGACCTTTCACTCGGCTCTTCGTGCGAAGGTGCGATTGATTATTAACGATCGTGAAGCCCCAACTAAAGTTAAAGAAATTAAAGAGCAAGAAGTCTATATGGGTGAGATCCCATTAATGACTGATACGGGCTCATTCGTCATTAACGGTACAGAGCGAGTCATCGTTTCTCAATTACACCGTTCACCTGGCGTATTTTTTGAGCATGATAAGGGTAAAACACACAGTTCAGGAAAGCTACTTTTTTCTGCGAGAGTTATTCCTTATCGCGGATCTTGGTTAGACTTTGAATTTGACCCAAAGGATATTTTATATTTTAGGGTTGACCGTCGCCGGAAGATGCCGGTTTCTATTTTGCTCAAGGCGTTAGGCTTAAATGACGAGCAAATCTTGGAGAACTTCTTTCAATTTGATCACATTGAAATCTCCAATGATGGAGTTTCAGTCGAGTTTGTCCCGGAACGGTTGCGTGGCGAAGTCGCCAGGTTTGATATTTTGGATCGTAACGGTGTGGTGGTGGTGCAAAAGGATAAGCGGATTAATGCAAAGCATATCCGTGAGTTAGAAGCAGCTAAAACTCAAATGATTCATTCACCAGATGAGTATTTAATTGGTAGAGTATTGGCCAAAAATATTGTTGATGAAGAAACTGGCGAAGTCTTAGCGCATGCAAATGATGAAATTAGTGAGGATATTCTTGCTAAATTAAGAGAAGCCGGTATTCAAAAAATTGAGACTATATATACGAATGATTTAGATCAAGGGGCCTATATTTCTCAGACATTGCGAGTAGATGAGATTGCCGATCAAATGGCTGCAAGGATTGCTATTTACAGAATGATGCGGCCTGGGGAACCACCCACAGAAGATGCTGTAGAGGCTTTATTTCAGAGACTCTTCTTTAATGAGGACACTTACGATTTATCCCGTGTAGGTCGTATGAAGGTTAATAGTCGGTTGAGTCGTTCTGAAATGGAAGGTTCTATGGTTCTATCGAATGAGGATATTCTTGATTCGATTAAGCTCTTAGTAAATTTGCGAAATGGTAAAGGTGAAGTAGACGATATAGACCACCTTGGTAATCGTCGTGTCCGTTGCGTTGGGGAATTGACTGAGAATCAGTTTAGGGCAGGATTGGCTCGAGTCGAGCGTGCAGTTAAGGAGCGTTTGGGCCAGGCTGAAACCGAAAACTTAATGCCGCATGATTTAATTAATAGTAAGCCTATTTCATCAGCTATACGAGAGTTTTTTGGTTCTTCACAGTTGTCCCAGTTTATGGATCAAACCAATCCGTTGTCAGAAATTACGCATAAACGCAGAATTTCTGCCTTAGGGCCTGGTGGATTAACGCGTGAGCGAGCTGGTTTTGAAGTGCGCGACGTTCATCCCACACACTATGGGCGAGTCTGTCCGATTGAAACCCCAGAAGGGCCAAATATTGGCTTAATTAATTCTTTGGCTTTATTTGCCCGCTTAAACGAACACGGCTTCTTAGAGACGCCTTATCGAAAAGTGGTAGCCGGTAAGGTGACGGATCAGGTTGAATACTTATCTGCTATTGAAGAGGCTAAGTATGTTATTGCACAGGCCAATGCGGCAATTGATGCCAAAGGTGCTTTATTAGATGAGCTCGTTTCATCTCGTGAAGCCGGTGAGACCAAAATGGTAACTCCGGAGCGCATCAATTATATTGACGTTGCGCCTAGTCAAATTGTATCTGCGGCGGCTTCTTTAGTGCCTTTCTTAGAGCATGACGATGCTAACCGAGCGTTAATGGGTGCAAACATGCAACGTCAGGCTGTGCCGTGCTTAAGGCCGAATAAGCCATTAGTCGGTACAGGGCTTGAGCGGACTGTAGCGGTCGATTCGGGGACTGTTGTTATGGCAACCCGAGGTGGCGTCGTCGATTATGTTGATGCCAATCGAATAGTTATTCGAGTGAATGATGACGAAACGGCAGCTGGAGAGGTTGGCGTTGATATTTATAACTTAATTAAATATACACGTTCAAACCAAAACACCAATATTAACCAACGTCCAATCGTGAAGGTTGGCGATAAGATCGTCCGCGGAGATGTGGTCGCGGACGGCGCGTCGACAGATTTAGGCGAGCTGGCGCTGGGTCAAAACATGACCGTCGCATTTATGCCTTGGAATGGTTATAACTTCGAGGACTCGATCTTAATTTCAGAAAAAGTAGTTGCTGCTGATCGGTATACATCCATCCACATTGAGGAACTATCTGTAGTGGCTCGGGATACTAAATTGGGTTCGGAAGACATCACTAGAGACATCTCCAATTTAGCAGAGTCGCAATTAGGGCGCCTTGATGAGAGTGGTATCGTCTATATTGGTGCCGAAGTAGAGGCGGGCGATGTGTTAGTTGGTAAAGTGACTCCAAAGGGCGAGACGCAATTAACCCCAGAAGAAAAACTCCTGCGCGCTATCTTTGGTGAAAAAGCCTCTGATGTGAAAGACACTTCTTTGCGCGTTCCGTCTGGAATGACTGGAACAGTCATCGATGTACAAGTCTTTACGAGAGAAGGTGTTGAGCGCGATCAACGAGCACAATCGATCATCCAAGAGGAGTTGCAGCGTTATCGACTTGACTTGAATGATCAGTTGCGAATTGTCGAAGGTGATGCTTTTAATCGTTTAGAAAAATTACTATTAAATAAATCTGCAAACGGTGGACCTCAGAAGTTGGCAAAAGGTTCAAAGATCACCGCAGATTATTTGGCTAGTGTTGAGAAATACCATTGGTTTGATGTTCGCTTAGCTGATGAAGATTTAGCTAGTCAAGCTGAAGCGATTAAAGAGTCGATTGAAACGAAGCGGAAACAGTTTGATGAAGCCTTCTCTGAAAAGCAGCGTAAGTTAACTCAGGGTGATGAATTACAGCCAGGAGTAACTAAAATGGTAAAGGTCTATCTTGCTGTGAAGCGTCGCTTACAGCCAGGCGATAAGATGGCTGGTCGCCATGGCAATAAGGGTGTGGTGTCAAAGATTGCGCCGGAAGAAGATATGCCATATATGGCTGATGGAACTCCGGTAGACATCGTATTAAACCCACTTGGCGTTCCTTCACGGATGAACGTTGGACAAATCTTAGAAACCCATTTGGGATGGGCGGCACTTGGAATCGGCAAGCGAATTGATGCGATGCTGCAAGCACAAGCGAAGATCCAAGAATTGCGTAAATTTTTAGCTAATTTATACAATGAAACCGGTCGCGTAGAGGATTTAGATAGTCTTTCTGATGATGAAATTTTGGAACTTGCTAAAAATCTTCGCCAAGGTTCGCCTTTTGCAACGCCGGTTTTTGACGGCGCAACAGAGGCTGAAATTGCCAAGATGCTTGAGCTTGCATATCCAGAAGAGGTTGCTGGGCCTTTATGTATGAATGCCTCCCGTCAACAAATGAAACTGTTTGATGGTCAAACGGGAGATCCTTTTGAGCGTAATGTGACGGTTGGCGTAATGCATGTCCTAAAACTGCATCACTTAGTTGACGATAAGATGCATGCTCGCTCAACTGGGCCATACTCACTAGTTACACAACAACCTTTGGGCGGTAAAGCGCAATTTGGTGGTCAGCGTTTTGGCGAGATGGAAGTTTGGGCACTTGAAGCATACGGCGCTTCGTACGTCTTACAAGAGATGCTTACCGTTAAATCCGATGACGTCAATGGGCGTACCAAGGTTTATGAAAACATCGTCAAAGGTGAACATAGCATCGAAGCTGGAATGCCTGAATCCTTTAACGTTTTGGTAAAAGAAATCAGATCGTTGGGTATTGATATCGATATGGAGCGTAACTAATATGAAAGCATTGCTGGATTTATTTAAACAAACGCATGGGGAAGAGCAGTTCGATGCAATTACGATTCGACTTGCCTCGCCTGAAAAAATCCGCTCTTGGTCGTATGGAGAGGTTCGTAAACCAGAAACAATTAACTATAGAACTTTTAAGCCTGAGCGCGACGGTTTGTTTTGCGCAAAAATTTTTGGCCCAATTAAAGACTATGAGTGCTTGTGTGGTAAATATAAACGCTTAAAGTTTCGCGGGGTTATTTGCGAGAAGTGTGGAGTAGAGGTAACTCTATCTAAAGTAAGACGAGAGCGCATGGGCCATATTGACCTTGCCGCTCCAGTTGCGCATATTTGGTTTCTAAAATCTTTGCCATCCCGTTTGGGTATGGTTTTAGATATGACGCTTCGGGATATTGAGCGCGTTCTTTACTTTGAAGCTTATGTCGTTGTTGACCCAGGCTTAACTCCTGATGGCGTAATGAAGCGTGGCCAGATTATGTCTGAAGACGAATACATTGCTAAGGCTGAGGAACATGGTGAAGGTGCTTTTACTGCGACGATGGGAGCAGAAGGAATTCGGGAGCTTCTCAGAAGTATTCATATTGAGCGGGAAGTAGAAACCTTACGCGCAGATTTAAAAGCGACCGGTAGTGATGCAAAGATTAAGAAATTTGCAAAAAGATTGAAAGTTTTAGAGGCTTTTCAGAATTCCGGGATTAAACCTGACTGGATGATTTTAGATGTTCTTCCAGTATTACCTCCCGAGTTACGTCCATTAGTGCCCCTAGATGGCGGACGGTTTGCCACATCCGATTTGAATGACTTATATCGGCGAGTCATTAACCGAAACAATCGATTAAAGAAACTTTTGGAATTACGCGCGCCAGAAATTATTGTGCGAAATGAAAAAAGAATGTTACAAGAAGCGGTAGACTCCTTACTTGATAACGGTCGCCGAGGCAAAGCGATGACTGGCGCTAACAAGCGTCCGCTCAAATCCCTTGCTGAAATGATTAAAGGCAAGGGCGGTCGTTTCCGTCAAAACTTACTCGGTAAGCGCGTAGACTATTCTGGACGCTCAGTAATCGTAGTGGGACCAAGTCTAAAGCTGCACCAGTGCGGACTACCCAAGCTGATGGCATTAGAGTTGTTTAAGCCATTTATTTTTAATAAACTCGAAACGCTTGGTATAGCTACAACCATTAAGGCTGCAAAAAAAGAAGTTGAGAATCAAACGCCAATCGTTTGGGATATTCTTGAAGAGGTTATTCGCGAGCACCCAGTCATGTTAAACCGGGCGCCGACTTTGCACCGACTAGGTATACAAGCTTTCGAGCCCTTACTGATTGAAGGTAAGGCGATTCAGTTGCATCCATTAGTTTGCGCTGCGTTTAATGCAGACTTTGATGGTGATCAAATGGCTGTGCACGTACCTCTATCGCTAGAGGCGCAAATGGAAGCGCGCACTTTAATGCTCGCCTCCAATAATGTGCTTTTCCCTGCAAACGGAGAGCCATCAATTGTGCCCTCGCAAGATATTGTTTTAGGTCTTTACTATGCGACTCGAGACAAAATTAATGCCAAGGGCGAAGGGATGGTTTTTGCAGATATTTCGGAACTATTAAGGGCGTATGATGCTGGTCAGGTAGAGATGGCTAGCCGGATTTCTGTGCGAATCAATGAGTGGGACATCATCGATAAGAACGCAGAAGGTGATGCACGTTTTCAGAAAAAAACGACCTTAATCCAGACATCTGTTGGAAGAGCAATTTTGTCAGAAATTCTTCCTAAAGGAATGGCTTTTGAGAACATCAATAAGCCCCTGAAGAAAAAAGAAATTTCACGATTAATTAATACTTCATTTCGTAAGTGTGGTTTACGTGAAACAGTTATTTTTGCTGATCGGTTATTACAATCGGGCTTTCGTTTAGCAACAAAGGCAGGAATTTCAATTGCAATTGACGATATGTTGATTCCTTTACAAAAAGAAAAAATCATTACTGATGCATCAAATAAGGTAAAAGAGTACGAAAAACAATATCAGTCAGGGCTTGTAACGAACCAAGAGCGATATAACAATGTGGTCGATATCTGGGGTGCTGCGGGTGATCAAGTCGGTAAAGCGATGATGGAACAATTGTCTCAGCAAACAGTAAATGATCGACACGGTAAAGAGGTAAAACAAGAGTCTTTTAACGCGATTTATATGATGGCTGATTCTGGCGCTCGCGGCTCAGCGGCGCAGATTCGACAGCTTGCTGGTATGCGGGGTTTGATGGCCAAGCCAGATGGTTCGATTATTGAGACTCCCATTACTGCTAATTTCCGCGAGGGATTAAATGTTTTACAGTACTTCATTTCTACGCACGGCGCGCGTAAGGGTCTTGCCGATACGGCTTTAAAGACGGCTAATTCCGGTTACTTGACTCGTCGCTTATGTGATGTGACACAAGACCTAGTCGTTATTGAGGATGATTGCGGCGCCATCGATGGCGTTACTATGAAAGCCTTAGTAGAGGGTGGGGAAATCATTGAGGCCTTGCGTGATCGTATTTTAGGTCGGGTATGTATTGGTGATGTGGTTCATCCGGATACGAATGCTGTCATTGTGAGCCATGACATTTTGTTAGACGAGGATATGGTTGATGAAATTGTCGCCTCTGGCTTGGATGAAGTGAAGGTTAGAACAGTTTTATCATGTAAGACACGCTACGGTTTATGCGCAAAGTGCTATGGCCGTGATTTGGGTCGTGGTGGACTAGTGAACGTTGGTGAAGCTGTGGGTGTAATTGCTGCGCAATCGATTGGCGAGCCTGGCACACAGTTAACCATGCGGACCTTCCATATTGGTGGCGCAGCCTCGCGCGCACTCGTGGTGAGCAATGTAGAAGCTAAGTCAAGCGGAGTAGTTCGTTTTTCATCTTCGATGAGATATATCTCTAACGCCAAAGGTGAACAGGTAGTTATTTCAAGATCTGGCGAAGCGTTGATAACAGACGACCATGGTCGTGAGCGAGAGCGTCATAAAGTACCTTACGGAGCAAATTTATTGGTTGGTGATGGCGGTGTAGTGAAAGCGGGCGCAAGTTTGGCGACGTGGGATCCGTTGACACGACCAATTATTTCTGAGTTTGCTGGCCAGATTCATTTTGAAAATGTTGAAGAGGGTGTAACTGTTGCTAAGCAGGTCGATGACGTAACTGGCTTATCTACACTAGTTGTTATTGATGGTAAACGCCGAAGTGCAGCAGCCAAAGGGATACGTCCAATTATCAAAATATTAGACGCTAAAGGTGCCGAGGTAAAGATTGCTGGAACAGATCATCCAGTAACTATTGGCTTGCAGTTTGGCGCGCTAATTACAGTTAAAGATGGTCAGACGGTAGTTCAGGGTGAGGTTTTAGCACGTATTCCAATTGAGTCACAAAAAACACGTGACATCACTGGTGGTTTACCACGCGTTGCAGAGCTTTTTGAGGGGCGCTCACCAAAAGATGCGGCTGTCTTGGCCAAGGTTACAGGTACTGTCTCGTTTGGTAAGGAGACCAAAGGTAAGCAGCGCTTAGTAATTACCGATATGGATGGTGAGAGTAACGAGTTCTTGATTGCTAAAGAAAAGCAAGTATTAGTGCACGACGGTCAGGTTGTCAACAAAGGTGAAATGATTGTTGAGGGACCTGCTGATCCGCACGACATCTTAAATCTGAAGGGCATTGAAGAGTTAGCTATTTACATCGTTGATGAAGTACAAGACGTGTATCGCCTGCAAGGTGTGAAGATTAATGATAAGCACATTGAGGTGATCGTTCGGCAAATGTTGCGTCGCGTACAAGTTGTTGATGCTGGTGAAACGAACTTTATTACTGGCGAGCAGGTAGAGCGCTCGAAGTTGTTCGATGAGAATGACCGTGTAATTGCAGAGGGTAAGCGCCCGGCATTATATGAAAATGTTCTTCTGGGAATAACAAAAGCATCCCTATCAACGGATAGCTTTATTTCGGCGGCATCTTTCCAAGAAACGACGCGAGTTCTCACAGAAGCAGCAATCATGGGGAAAAAGGACACCTTGCGTGGCCTAAAAGAAAACGTCATCATTGGTCGTTTGATCCCAGCTGGAACGGGCTTGTCTTATCGAAAAGCTCGAAAAGTACGTGAGCAGTTTGAGCGTGACCGTGCAAACACGATAGCGGTGGAGGAGGCTTTTATCTCAACCGCGCCGGAGGAAACACCCGTAGCAGATGCAGAGTAAGTAAGGAATTTGTCAAGAATCCCCACAGGGTTCTTGACGATTCTTTAAACACAGTCTAGAATGCTAGGTTCTGTGAAACCCGTTTCCCAAATTTATTTGGATCACGATTGACTAAACGAATTGAAAAGTAAAGCATTTTGAAAGTAAGTTATGCCAACAATTAACCAGTTGCTAAAAAAGCCACGCACAAGCTTAGTCGTTAAGAGTAAGAGCCCTGCGCTTCAAAATAGCCCCCAGCGCCGTGGTGTTTGTACACGGGTATATACAACCACGCCAAAAAAGCCGAATTCTGCCTTACGTAAAGTTGCCAAAGTTCGTTTAACCAATGGATTTGAAGTAATTTCCTACATTGGTGGTGAGGGACATAATCTTCAAGAACACTCGGTTGTTTTAATTCGTGGTGGTCGTGTAAAGGATTTGCCTGGTGTGCGTTATCACATTGTGCGCGGATCACTAGACTTGCAAGGTGTTAAAGATCGTAAGCAGTCGCGTTCGAAGTATGGCGCGAAGAAGGCCAAGAAAGCCTAATTTCTTGGTGATATAGGCAAATAGACATTAGTCAATTTGCCAAGTAAGTGATCACTCCGGCCGAAATGTTTTCGGGTTAGTAGTGTGATCAAGGGAATTTTCCCAACTGAAAAGAAGGAGCATTTATGCCACGTCGTAGAGAAGTACCAAAAAGAGAAATACTTCCTGATCCAAAATTTGGGAATGTCGAAGTTGCCAAGTTTATGAACGTTCTGATGCTTGACGGTAAAAAGTCCGTTGCAGAAAGAATTGTTTATGGTGCTTTTGACCATATTGAGAAAAAAGCAAACAAAGTCCCACTAGATATATTTTCTGTAGCTATGGGCAACGTGAAGCCAATGGTTGAAGTGAAAAGTCGCCGAGTTGGCGGCGCAAACTATCAAGTACCGGTCGAAGTTCGGCCATCACGACGCTTAGCTTTGGCAATGCGCTGGCTTAGAGAGGCGGCTAAAAAACGTAGTGAAAAATCCATGGCTCAACGATTGGCTAATGAATTGTTAGAGGCATCTGAAGGCCGTGGCGGTGCAATGAAAAAGCGTGATGAAGTTCATCGCATGGCTGAAGCAAACAAAGCCTTTTCGCATTTCCGTTTTTAAATTCGCGTAATTAATAGAGGACACTGTGGCACGAAAGACCCCCATCGAGCGTTATCGTAATATTGGAATTTCAGCGCATATTGACGCTGGAAAAACCACCACGACAGAGCGTATTTTGTTTTACACCGGAGTAAACCATAAAATTGGCGAGGTGCATGATGGCGCCGCCACTATGGATTGGATGGAGCAAGAACAAGAACGCGGGATTACTATTACATCCGCTGCTACAACTGCATTTTGGAAGGGTATGGCTGGTAACTATCCTGAGCACCGTATCAACATTATTGACACACCTGGACACGTTGATTTTACAATTGAGGTTGAGCGTTCGATGCGCGTCCTTGATGGCGCCTGCATGGTTTATTGTGCAGTTGGTGGCGTGCAACCACAATCAGAAACTGTTTGGCGACAAGCTAACAAGTATGGAGTGCCTCGCTTGGCTTTCGTTAACAAGATGGACCGCACGGGCGCTAACTTTTTCAAAGTTTACGATCAAATGCGCGCACGTCTTAAGGCTAACCCAATTCCTATTCAGATTCCAATTGGTGCTGAAGAGGGCTTTCGTGGCGTAGTTGACCTCGTCAAAATGAAATCAATCATTTGGGATGAGGAATCTCAGGGCGTAAAGTTTAATTACGAAGAGATTGCTCCCGAATTGCTAGAGTTGGCAAATGAGTGGCATGAAAAGATGGTTGAAGCTGCTGCGGAATCATCCGAAGAATTAATGGATAAGTATTTGAGTGGTGAAGTATTGACCGAGGAAGAAATTAAAGCGGCACTTCGCGCAAGAACTTTGGCCGGTGAAATCGTGCCTATGATGTGTGGCTCGGCTTTTAAAAACAAGGGTGTTCAAGCGATGCTTGACGGAGTGATTGATTACATGCCAGCACCAGTTGATATTCCTCCAGTGACTGGGGAGCTTGAAAACGGTCAGCAGGGCGAGCGCCGTGCGGCTGATGATGAAAAGTTTTCGGCGTTAGCATTTAAGATCATGACGGACCCGTTTGTTGGGCAGCTAATTTTCTTTAGAGTTTATTCAGGAGTTATTAACTCTGGTGATACGATTTATAACCCAATTAAAGGTAAGAAAGAGCGGATAGGTCGAATCTTGCAAATGCATGCCAACCAGCGCGAAGAGATTAAAGAAGTGCGGGCTGGCGACATCGCTGCTGCCGTTGGTTTAAAGGATGCAACCACTGGGGAGACCTTATGTGACCCAGCTGCAATCATTGTTTTAGAGCGCATGATATTTCCTGAGCCGGTGATTTCGCAAGCCGTTGAGCCTAAAACAAAGGTGGACCAGGAAAAAATGGGAATTGCTTTGAACCGTTTGGCCCAGGAAGACCCATCATTTCGGGTAAAAACGGATGAAGAGTCAGGCCAGACAATTATTTCTGGTATGGGTGAGTTACACCTTGAAATTTTAGTGGATAGAATGCGCCGCGAGTTTGGCGTTGAGGCCACCGTTGGTAAGCCACAAGTTGCATACCGAGAAACTATCCGCAAAGTTTGCGAAGAAATAGAGGGAAAGTTTGTCAAGCAATCTGGGGGGCGTGGTCAGTATGGTCACGTAGTTCTAAAGCTAGAGCCACAAGCTCCAGGCAAGGGTTATGAGTTTGTAGACGCGATTAAGGGCGGAGTTGTGCCACGCGAATACATACCTGCAGTTGATAAGGGTATTACCGAAACACTAAACAGTGGTGTATTGGCTGGTTATCCCGTGGTTGATATTAAGGTTACGCTATTTTTTGGTTCGTATCACGACGTTGACTCGAATGAAAATGCCTTCAAGATGGCAGGATCAATGGCTTTTAAAGACGGTATGCGACGGGCAAGTCCTGTTCTGCTTGAGCCAATGATGGCAGTAGAGGTAGAAACACCGGAAGATTTCATGGGTAATGTGATGGGCGACCTGTCATCTCGCCGTGGAATTTTGCAAGGCATGGATGACATTGCTGGGGGTGGCGGCAAAATTGTGCGTGCTGAAGTTCCTTTGGCAGAGATGTTCGGATACTCCACGGGGCTGCGTTCACTTACTCAGGGTCGAGCTACTTACACCATGGAGTTTAAGCATTATGCCGAAGCACCTAAAAACGTTGCGGAAGCTGTAATTGCAGCTAAAGCGAAATAATTTGTAAACTGTAAAAAACTAACTGACAAGAGGCGGAAATGGCAAAAGAGAAATTTGAGCGGACCAAGCCCCACGTAAACGTGGGGACAATCGGTCACGTTGACCACGGCAAGACGACGTTAACAGCGGCGATAACGACAGTGCTATCGCGCAAATTTGGTGGTATTGCAAAAGCATACGATCAAATTGACGCAGCGCCAGAAGAGAAGGCCCGTGGAATTACGATTAATACAGCGCACGTAGAGTACGAGACAGAACACCGTCACTATGCGCACGTAGATTGCCCAGGCCATGCGGATTATGTGAAGAACATGATTACCGGAGCGGCTCAGATGGATGGAGCGATCTTGGTTGTATCGGCCGCGGATGGTCCGATGCCACAGACGCGAGAGCATATTTTGTTAGCTCGCCAAGTTGGCGTGCCATACATTATCGTATTTTTGAATAAGTGCGATATGGTAGACGACGAAGAGTTGTTGGAGTTGGTTGAAATGGAAGTGCGTGAATTGTTGTCGAAGTACGACTTTCCGGGCGATGACACGCCGATCGTGAAGGGCTCTGCCAAGTTAGCTTTAGAGGGTGATCAGGGAGAGTTGGGTGAGTTGGCGATTTTTAAGTTAGCCGAAGCCTTAGATACGTATATACCGATGCCTGAGCGTGCGGTTGATGGATCCTTTTTGATGCCTGTAGAAGATGTATTCTCCATTTCTGGTCGAGGAACAGTGGTTACCGGCCGGATTGAGCGTGGGATTGTAAAAGTTGGCGAAGAGATAGAGATTGTAGGAATCAAGGCGACCCAAAAGACGACCTGTACTGGAGTAGAAATGTTCCGCAAGTTATTGGATCAGGGCCAGGCTGGAGATAACGTTGGTATTTTATTAAGGGGCACCAAGCGCGAGGACGTCGAGCGTGGTCAGGTGTTGTGTAAGCCAGGTTCAATTGCGCCGCATACGGAATTTACGGCGGAGGTGTATATCCTTTCGAAGGATGAGGGTGGCCGACATACGCCGTTTTTCAATAACTACCGTCCGCAGTTTTACTTCCGAACAACGGACGTGACAGGAGCGATCGAGTTACCTAAGGATAAAGAGATGGTGATGCCTGGTGACAACGTGCAGATTACCGTGAAGTTGATCGCACCGATTGCGATGGAAGAGGGCTTACGCTTTGCGATCCGTGAGGGTGGGCGTACGGTTGGTGCTGGTGTAGTCGCTAAAGTGATTGCTTAA
>CALPOM020000044.1 GCA_943325205.2 Thermoflexus hugenholtzii JAD2
ATTTTTTGCCGACCCGAAAGAGAAGCTGGTGGTTGTCTTTGGAACAGCGGCTCCAGGAGAGCTCAGAAAGTATTACCGAGAGCAAGTTCAAGACTTAATTTATGGAGCGATGACAAGATGATTTACTATTTAGGATAGGATAATGAATAAGCTTTATTTTGTGCGTATGTGTGAATTTCTAATTCTTTTTCTAGGAGTTAGTTCGATTGCTGTTGCGCAGACTTGGCCTAATCGACAAATTAAATTCGTGGTGCCTTTTGCAGCGGGCGGAGCTAATGATTTAATGGCAAGATCTGCTGCTGAAGGTGCCTCAAAACAACTCAATCAAAACATCATTATTGAGAATCGCCCTGGAGCGGGCGGATCGATTGGTTCAGCTTATGTGGCGCAGACCTTACCTGACGGATATACTTTCTTAATTAGTGCGGCGGGTGTTATTTCTAACCCAATGATTAAAAAAAATTCTTTGTATAAAGAGACTGATCTGACGCCGGTTGTCATGATTGCACTATCACCATCTGTTGTGGTTGTTTCTGCCAAATCTGAATGGAAGGATTTAAAGGATTTGATTGAAGCCTCCAAGCTTGGCCCAGGATTTCATTTTGCTACTGCCGGAACAGGAAGTACGCCCCATTTTGTTGCTGAGCTTTTAAATACGAAATACGGCGCAAAATTGATTCCAGTGCCCTATAAAAGCGGTTCAGAGAGTGCAACAGCTGTAATGGGGGGGCAGGTTATTGGAACGTCTGAGGCAAGTATTGTGGCATTACCGAATATTAAAGCTGGCGGAAAATTTAAAGCCCTCGCTACGACTTGGACTAAACGAATCTCTGCTTTCCCAGAATTATCTACTGCAGTTGAGCAGGGATTTCCTGAATTGCAAATTGCTCACTGGGCTGGGATCCATGCTCCCACAGGCGTGCCATCGGCAATTTTAGATAAGCTAGCAGGTGCAGTTGATTCTGCTATGAAAGACAATATAACCGCTGATAAATTAAAAGCGGTGGGAATTGAACCGGTTGGTGGAACTCGGCAAGCCTTTAATGAATTTATTAAAGCAGAAAAAAGTCGTTTAGGATTTATTGTGAAATCTGCTGGGATGAAAGAAGATTAAGGTAAATTACATCCAAATCAATTAACTGAAAGATATTAAGCACTTGTATTGCAAGGTCGAACTTGCAAGATGTAGATGATTAGTGATCTAATTTCTTAGCATAGATGACCTATTTGAAAGAGGGCTCTTTTCAAATACATGCTAAGCTAGTCCCCGACGCCCATGAATATTCCTTTGCAAACTCCGCGTAAAACTCTTATATATCCAATCCAAGGATGGCTTGGACTGCGGATTTTTTTATGTTTTGCTTTTGTTTATTTATTGTCCTACGGTATTCGGGGGATTAATGCGATCATAGCGCCCAATTTGATTGCTGATATGGGGATTAGTAATACGATTCTAGGGGTCATGTCTGCGGCTTTTTTTATTGGTTTTTTTTTGATGCAATTGCCTCTTGGACATTGGTTAGATCAGTATGGATCAAGAAAGTCTGAAAGCTTTTTATTACTGATTGCCGTTTTAGGTAGCGTGCTCTTTGTAACCGCTCAAGATGTATCTTTTTTGACTCTTGGGAGATGGTTTATTGGGATCGGGGTATCCTCTTGTCTGATGAGTGCTTTTGCCTTTTATGGTCGGTGGTTTAAACCAGAATATCAAGGACCCTTAGCCTCTGCGATGTTAATGTGTGGCACGGCAGGAGCTATGCTGATGACGATACCAGTCCAAATGGCTTTACCCGCTTTAGGTTGGCGGGGCATATTTTGGATCATGGTGGTCTTGTTAGTCATTTCAGTATTTGTCATTTATTTTGGAATTCCAAAAGCCTCGGACACGACCCCAGTCGTTTCTGAAAATCAGCAAAAAAAATCCTTTCACTGGTTACAGGCTTATTTACCTATTATTCAAAGTGGTAACTTTAAACAAGTATTTCCGATGGGAATATTCAATATCGGAGGATTTTACGCAATTCAAACACTCTGGTTAGGGAACTGGTTCAGAGACTACATTGGCTTATCTGAGCCTGAGGTTGCCAATTATTTATTTCTATTTAATTTAATGCTACTGCTGGGTTATGCTGCGAATATGTTAATACCGCGAATCCTGCATCAGATGGGTTTATCTATTTTTAAATATGTCGCTATCTTTTCTGGCTTAGCATTATTGATGCAGGCGCTTGCTTTATACGTGCCGAAAGAACACTCTGCAATTTATTTATTTTCATTTGCTTTGTTATCGACGGTTTTTATTCTGGGACAGTCAATATTTAATCAATTTTTTCCAAGGTCGATTAGTGGTAAAGCAAGTACATCGATCAATATTTTGATTTTTGGAGGAGCTTTTATGATTCAGTGGGGAATTGGGTTTTTAATTGATTGGTTGATACTGCAAGGTAGCACCAAGTCAGAAGCTATCAATAGTTCTTTCAAAGTACTGATTATCTTGCAGGGATTATCATTTTTGTGGATGCTAATTGCACCCTATATGATCAAAAAAAGTAGTTTCTTGCCAATTGCTCAGCGCTAGTGAAGTGTACTCTGAACGCATTAGCAAACCTTGCTCTATCATTTGATAGCGAGTACTATTTATCCAAGTTATATGAATTATAGAAGTTCAGTGAATTAATTTGTAGAAGTCTAATAGGAATAATAGGAATATATGTCAGCATATTTAGTTGCCCTAATCACAGTCACCAATCAAGAGAAGTTCCTTGAATACGCAACCTTATCTGCTGCAGCCGTAGAGCGATATGGCGCAAAATTTGTTATTCGTGGAAGCGACATCGAGGTTGTTGAAGGTGAGATGCCACATTCACGCGTAGTAATTTTAGAGTTTAAAGACAAAGATATGGCAAAAGCTTTTTTTGATTCACCAGAATATGCTAAGGCTAAAGAAGTCAGGCAGGAAGCTTGTGATTTCCATGCCTTTATTGTCGAGGGCGTTGAAACAGTGCGGTTTAGTTAGGCGTTGCTTTGATATTTCAGAAGCCGTCTTTGCTAAATCATTTATTCTGGCTTAATTCCTTGCTGTTGGATTAATTTTGCCCAGCGGCTAGCATCCATAGCGATAATATTTTTAAACTCTTCAGACGAGCTGATGACAGGATCTAATCCTTGACTTTCAAAACCGGTTTTTAAGCTTGGATCGATGAGGATTTTCCTTAAAGCATTACCAAGTCGATTTAAATCGTTATTAGATAGTCCATTTGGTGCCATAAAGCCGTACCACATCTCAACATTCATTTGTTCAAAACCTAGCTCTTTAAAGGTGGGTATTTCCGGAGTACGCACATTGCGTTTTGTAGCTCCAAGAGCAAGGCCGCGTAATTTTCCTGACTTGATATGTTCTTGGGCTACATGGATCGGGATAAACATCGCATCAATTTGATTACCAAGTAAGTCAGTAAAAGCAGGCGCGGTGCCACGATAGGGGACATGGAGCAGTTTGGTTTGCGTTTCGTTTTTAAAAAGTTCCATTGATAAGTGATGAGGAGTTCCAATGCCAGGGGAGCCGTAGCTCATTTTTCCTGGATTTTTTTGAGCACTTTGTATGAAGTCTTTCAGGGTTGTCTGCAAAGATTTTTCCGGGACAGCTAAAACCAGTTCGCCTTTGGCAGCTAATGTAATTGGGGTTAGGTCTTTGACGGCATCAAAGGTGAGATTACTATACAGAGCGCGGTTCATTACTAAGGTACTCACTGTCACTAGAAGGGTATTGCCGTCAGGCTTGGACCGAACGACAAGTTCAGTTCCAATGTTCCCCGATGCTCCTACGCGATTTTCAACAATAACAGGTTGTCCGAGTGCTTGGGATAGTGGCTGAGAAACGCTTCTGGCAATAATATCAATCCCAGTTCCAGGAGTGAATGGCACAATTAATTTGATGGGGTTACTAGCTACAGATTTATTTTCTTGGGAAGGATTTTGTCCCCAGGAATACGCTGATAGGCTAGCTAGGATAGTTAGATAAACTGCCCGAGAAATACGGGTGAGCATTGCTAAACAGAATGTATGAGATATGAAATGCATTTTATCGCCCCAGACTGGCAGGATCTGAGCCAGTGATTTTTTTATAGTTATTCGAGATTTGGCTGAGTTCTTGCGCGGAAATAATATTGTCTATCTGATCAAAGGGCTGATCTGAGGAGCGTTCGTAGACCTCTCTTAATATAGCATCCGGCGGATTGATGCGATTTGCTAAAACGACTTGCGCAGTTTCTGATAAACGTTTATTTTCGTAGGCAATCAACGCCTGAGATACAGGTTGATCTTGGGCTAAGAGTTCAGCAAGGCAGCGCGCATCCAAGATGGACTGACCCGCACCATTTGAGCCTCTGGGGTACATGGGATGCGCAGCGTCACCTAAAAGAGTTGTTAATTCTTTAGTCCAAAATGGTAGGGGGTCCTGATCGATCATTGGAAATTCAAGAATTGTATCGGCATTCCTCATCAATGCTGGCACATCTAGCCAGTCAAATTGCCAGTCCTCAAATGCGCCAATAAAATCATCTAAATGGCCTTTTTTATTCCAGTCCCGCTTGAGGTGTTTAGGGGTTTCAATTTCAGCAACCCAATTAATGAGTTGATTTCCAGCTGTATCAATCTGATTCCGAATGGGGTAGATAACCATTTTCCCATGAGTAAGCCAGCCAGCACGAACCATTGATGCACCCGTTAAAAAAGCTGGGGCGCGCGTTACGCCGCGCCACATATTCACTCCGGAATACTTAGGAGCTCCTTCATTTGGGTGGAGTTGCTTGCGGATGACTGAGTGCAGTCCATCACAGGCCACAACACAATCGCTGGTTATTTCCAATATTTCGCCAGAGTGTTTTATTTGAAATGTTGTTGTTGCTTTTGATACATCAACCGAAAGAGCCGCATAGCCAAGATGAAGATGCTCATTTCCGACACGCGAAAGATAGGCATTTAATAGAGTTTGTAGGAGGTCGTGCCGATGAATTGAAAATTGTGGGTAGTCATAGCCGGCAAATTTGCCGGCAGGTTCAGAGTAGATCTTTTGTCCAAAGCGATTAAAAAAGATCGACTCTTGAGTTAAGACAGCTAGATTACTGAGGTCTTCTTCGAGACCGAGTTCTTTACAAAGAAATTGGCTAGCATGGGGCAGGATGTTGATACCCACTCCAACAGGTTTTAATTCTGCGTTTGATTCGTAAATATCACAGGATATCCCGAGACGATGCAGAGCAAGACCTAAGGTTAGTCCGCCAATTCCAGCGCCAATAATTGTGATGTGCATATGAACGTGTTTTCTTTACGGTTGGGTTATTTTCTATATTTTTACGTTGATTCTAGTGTATATCAAGTTTTAGTTCTAATCGATGATTGTTATGATTTATGATTAGAGCATTTAGTGCAGATTAATAAGGAATAAATATGGAAGAACTAGGACGCTTAGAAGACTTACCTTTAGAGTATCGTCAAGAGCTTTTGAAGCAAAATTTAGTTCCTTTATGGCCGAGTTTACGCGGTGTTCTGCCTCCCAAAATTCCTACACGTCAGACTAAGCCGATATTTTGGGAGTACGCATCGATTCGGCCATTACTGATGGAAGCGGGGGATTTAGCGCCTATTGAGAAAGCAGAACGTCGGGTACTTGTATTAGCTAATCCTGGTCATGGGATCGAAAAAATGCAGGCAAGTTCGGCGATCTATTTAGGAATGCAGTTACTGCTACCAGGAGAGTATGCGGCTTCCCACCGGCATACACCAAATGCAGTGCGGATGATTGTCGAGGGTGAGGGTGCATACACAACGGTTGATGGTGATAAATTACAGATGCATCGTGGCGATTTGATTTTGACACCAACTGGTTTGTGGCACGAGCATGGCCATGAAGGCCAAGATCCAGTTATTTGGTTAGATGTCTTAGATCTGCCGATTGTTTATTATATGGAGACGTCTTATCATGAAGAGGGAAAGAGTCAAAACGTTAGTAATGGTCAGTTAAGCGAATTATATGTTCACGGTGGTGTGTTACCGACTAGTCTTAATCCCAAAAGTAATAGTCAGTATCCGATGTTGCGTTATGCTTGGGCGGACGTACGTGCTAGTTTAGAAATGATGGCAAAACAGGATCCTGTGGTTGAGGCTTTGCAAGTTACTTACGTCAACCCGCTGACTGGCCAAGACGCCGAAAATATTCTCGGGTTTTATGCGCTGATGTTACGGCCTGATCAGACTCTGACTTTACCGGCTAGATCGCCAGCATCTGTGTATCACGTTATTGAGGGTAATATTTCGGTGCATATTTCAGCAGAGCGATTTAAACTTTCAATAGCAGATACTTGCTGCGCTCCTGGATATACTCCGGTTACCTTAAAGAATCATTCGGCGACAGAGCCGGCATATATTTTTATGGTTGATGAAGCACCACTGCATAGGAAACTTGGAGTTTATGAAGTTAGATAGACTGGGTTAACTAGATAGAGCAGAATGAGTCATGCTGCCTAGGAAATCGCATGGCTTTTAGACATAATCTTCGTGGCATTACCGCAGCATATCTTATGAATATCTTCAGGATCCAGGCCAACATTAAAGACAGAATTAATGCCTTCACGGATATACATTTCACCGCCTTCGGGGTCAAACGGGCAATCACTGGCAAATAGTACTTGATCCACTCCAAAAAAATCCAGTCCACAGCGCAGCGCTGAGCTTGAGCCACCGAGTACCGTATCCCCATAAAACATTTTGAAATATTCGATGGGGGGCTTTTTTAGATTTTTTAAGACATCTGCTTCACTACCATCAGCACTTCTTGACCCGAGTTGGGCCCAAAGAGTTTCTGCTCTTTTACCAAAATAGGGCAGCATACCACCACAATGATGGGTAATTATTTTTATATTGGGTAGGCGGTCAAATAGTCCAGAGAAAACCATTCTTGACATCGCAACACTCGTTTCGAAAGGCCATCCAAGGACTTGCCATATTTCATATTTAGATTTTTCTTCATCGACATAATCTGGTTTTTTTGCCAGCCGAATCGGGTGCATCCAGATTGGCATTTGGTGATGATTTGCCATCCGCTCAAAAATTGCAAAGTATTCGGGTTGATCGATTGCTTTACCATTGACGCTGGTTAATATTTGAACTCCTGCAGCGCCCATTTGATGAATAGCAAAATCCATTTCTGCAAGCGCGGCTTCTGGATTATTCATTGGCAGGGTAGCAGCAAAGCTTGGGAAAAATTCAGGCCAAGTTTGGCACATTTCAAACATGCCTTCATTAGCAATTCTGGCTAGTTGAGGGGATAGGTCTGGTCCAACTAACATTTCGGGAGATGGCACGGCCAAGCTTAATATTTGCTTTACTTGGGGATACTTTTTAAGCATTTCTACACGAGCTGGTATGTCCCATAAGAGTCGCAGGCTCATCATTCTTTTAGCTAGGCCTGGATCTGAGCTGTACCGTTTCATTTCTTCGAGATATTTGGGGGGCATGACATGGTTGTAAATATCAATACAGGCTTGTTGACTTTGCATGACTAAAACCTTTAGTTAGTTGGTATATTTGCTTGTTGAACGAGTTTTTTCCAACGATCGATATCTGTTTTAATGAGATCTTTTAGTTGCTCGCTGGTTGAGAGTCGTACAAATATTCCTTGTTCATTTAATTGCTTTTTGATCTCTTCGAGTTGCATGACTTCAGAAAAATCTTTATAGATTTTATTTTGTAAGTCTTTTGGCGTATTCGCTGGGCTAAGAACTGCGTACCATGGGAACAGGTTTTCCATCTCAGGGATACCTTGCTCGGTAAAAGTAGGAATATCGGGCATGAGTTCTGAGCGTTTTGCACCGGTAACTGCTAAAAGTTTGATTTTATTTCCCTTTCCAAGTGGTAGCAATGAGTTAAAAGTTGCAAACATGACTTGCACTTGCCCGCCAATCAGGTCAGTTTGAGCGCCAGCAAGTCCCTTATAGGGGACATGGAGCATATCCAGACCTTTTAAATTTTTTAGATATTCCATGACTAAATGGTGGGGCGTGCCATTTCCAGGTGTACCGTAATTCAATTGTCCGGGCTTATTCTTGATATAGTTTAAAAGACTAGGGAGATCTTTCGCGGGTACATCGTTATTAATTGCCATTGCATAGGTGGCAACAGCTAGTCTTGCTATCGGTGCTAAATCATTGATGGGGTCAAATGGCATGCTTTTATAAACAGCCGGCGTCATCGTCATGGTATCGATGGCCATTAATAGGGTGTAGCCATCTGGAGTTGACTTAGCCACTTTATCCGCACCCAAATTTCCACTTGCTCCGGGACGGTTATCAACAACGACTGCTTGCTTCCAGCGCTCGGCTAGTTTTGGGCTGATAATGCGAGCGATGGTATCACTGCCACTGCCAGACGTAAATGGTACGACAAGAGTAACAGGGCGATTTGGAAAAGTACCAGAACTCCCTTGTGCCCATGTATTCCAAGTGCTGAGAGAAATCAAAGAGGTAAAGATTGCAAGAAGGGGGTGGATTTTCGTTTTCATGGTGGTCTCTTTCATCGTTTGGTCATGAAGGTTAGTCAATCGATATTTTGGTCGTTTTTACAATTGTCGCAAATTTCTTAGATTGACTATCCGCTTCCTTTTGGACTTCTGCTGGCGAGTTAAACCACGGCTCAAAACCAAAAGTTCGCATATTTTTTTGAATATCTGGATCCAATAAAGCCAGGCGCATCTCTTGATTGAATTTATCCAGCACAACTTTAGGTGTACCTCTAGTCGCGTAAATGGCCACCCAGGTCTTTAGTTCGAAGTTTTTGGGGCCATTAGCCTCAGTCACTGTTGGCACATCGTTATAGCCATCGAGTCTTTTTGGCGCAGCGATTGCTAAAAACTTAACTTTTTTCCCTCGGTATAACGGGCCTGCAGAGGCAGCGGTACCGAATGCCCAGTCAATGTCTCCACTAGCAACCGCGTTATAGACTTGCGGAATTTCTTTAAAGGGAATGTGCAGCATGGGATATCCGATTTCTGTTTCAAGTAAGGCAGCCCCCAAGTGGGCAGCACTTCCCACACCCCAAGAGCCGAATGATAATCGACCATTTTTCTCTTTAGCGGCAGCGATAAGGTCGGCGACACTTGTCCATGGGGAATTCATTGGCACGACGATAAAGAAGTTTGTCCAAAAAATCGGTGCCGCAGGTTCAAACTCTTTGTTAAAGTCAAATGGCATTTTCTTAAATAGATGTTGCTGGAGGGCTACGTGGGTATTGTCAACTTGTAAGAAGGTATACCCATCCGTTGGCGCTTTACGCACCACATCAGCTGCAATCCAACCATTACCTCCAGGCCTGTTATCTACGATGACAGCTTGGTTGATCGATTTACTCATTTTTTCGCTGACATTACGGAGTAAGGCGTCAGGCCCACTGCCCGCAGAAAAGGAGGTAACAATTTTGATGGGTTTGTCAGGATACGCTTGCGCGAAAGCATTTATACAAATAAATACATTGAGAAAAAGTGCGATAAATTTTTTCATGATTGAAATAGGAGAATGCGCAGGTAAAGTTGAAGACATTATTGCTGGCCAGTAATATGCTTCAGAAGCACTTGGGGATTTTTAGGGACATCATCACCTTGCCAAGCAATATGTTGATCGGGCCGAATAATTGTCAATTGTTTTTGGTAGAGTTGTGAAATACCTGGTTCAATCGGTGAGATCATTTTAAGAGGGATACACATGTGTTGTGCTAACTGCAAAAATTCATACAAATTGATACTATCTTTATTGAAGCAAACAAGGGTATACCCTATGCCAAAATGGTCATATAGAGAAGTACCATCGTGCATCCAGGCATGTGGTGCGAGACAACCAGGTCTTGAGGATGGAACATAATTAATAAAATCGATCGGCGGGTAGCTTTGCTGATCATTGACAATGACTGGTGAATGTTCATATCTATAGCCGAGAATAATGCCCAAAGTAGAGAACTCGCGTAATTTGGTAATTTCGATACGCTGGCCAACTTGTTTTCTCAGTTCTGCTCCAGCGATAGTCTGATCTTCGAGCCCATCGACCCACAGTTGATTGCCAAGAACACCATGATTCACAACGGCCTCATTCATGACTAGGTCATGTACTTGTCTTCTCTCAATTTCGTAACTATCTAAAAGTAATGGACCGCCCCAGCCTTGTAAATTTGCGGCAATTTTCCAGCCTAGGTCGACTGCATCGGCAATGCCCATATTCATCCCATAGCCCCCAAATGGTGGGTGTAAATGACAAGCATCACCGGCTAGGAATATTCTGCGATTTTGATAGGAAGTGGCAATTAGTCGACTTGCAATCCACTCGTCAGATGACAAGACTTCATAGGGTAGGTTAATACCAGTTGATTTTTTGATTAATTCAGTAGATGAACTTAGATCAAATTTGGCATCTTTAGGGACGCCAGTTGGCATAAAAAACCACCTATCTTGGTCCATCGGCCCGATTAATCCAGGGGCATCTGGATTAACTTGCCAATACATAATTGCCGGACCTAAGAGATGGGCTTTTTCTAAACCTGGTGCTTTAAAAACAATATTGTAGTTTTTAGATAGACCATGGATACCTTCCATTTTGGCGCCAATTTCTTCCCGGATTTTGCTTTTAGAGCCATCAGCTCCAATTAAAAACTTGCTTGCGAGTTGGAATGTTGATTGATTACTTTTAGTGTGGGCCACCAGTTGGACTTGATCTGCTTGTTGGCTGACTTGTAGAACTTCCGTATTAAATAGAATTTGCACCGAGGGTAAGGTACTAACATGACTGCGCATGACTTCTTCAACAGTGTACTGAGGGATCCATTGAGAATGCTCAGAATATAGGGGATTTCTTCCTGGTGCGCAGTAAAAAGCATTTTCAAAGCGCATTAATTCAAAGCCGGAAAGTCTGGTACAAAAAACCACATTAGACGGGTAGTCCATCCCTAGAGGAGATGCTTTGCGAAGGTTTTGGGCAATACCCCAACGACGGAAATGCTCTCTAGTTCTAGCATTCGTTGTTTTAGCGCGAGGGGCGTAGCCAACCCGTTCATTTTTTTCGAGGATAACGCAGGAAATATTTCGTTGTCCGAGTTCGATCGCTAAAGCCAGACCGACCGGTCCAGCACCCACGATGATGACATCAGGATTTAAAGTTGGCTTTACTTGCATGAGGAAGAATTACTCCTGCGCTAGTTTTTTTTGCCACTTTTTTTTCCATAAATCCCAGGAGCGATAGTACTCTTGCCATTTAACATTTGCAGACACTTCATCATCATCCATATAGATAACCTCTGCTGGTTTACCAAACATAGTCATTGCTTGATATTGCATTTTGGCGTTTTGTTCCAGATAGATTGTTCGGCCAACCGCAATTTGAATTTTTTCTCCCACAACCACAGAGCCATGGCCGCGCATGAGTGCTGCGGGATGAGAGCCGAGTTTATCTGCGAGGGATTTACCGTGCATGCTATTTCGCACCAACATATCTGTGCCAAGCTCAGCTTCTCGGATATCCCAGTTTGGTATGCCTAATCCAATGAAGGCTGCCATATGAAATATGGGGCGTAACTCACAATTGGTGCAGCTGAAAGGGACTACGGTTGGTGAATGATTATGAACGATCGAATGCACATCTGGCCGGGCTTTATAAATTTCACTATGAATAAATCGCTCGTTATAACTTCTTGGACTATCCGGTTTGATGGGTTTGCTCTCCATATCTAATTCAAGGATATCTGCTTGCGTAATCAGTTCTGGGGCAAGATCACGCGAGATAAAGTAGGTATTTGGATTTTCAGGATTTCGGGCGCTGACATGACCATAGGCATCAATGACACCATGCTCTACACAAATACGAGATGCGATAACTAAGTCTTCAATAATACTCATTGATACACCTTTATTCAGTTTTAATATTGCCATTTTTTACAACCAACTTCCACTTACTAATATCTGTTTGCAGGAGATTTTGCATCCTCTCGCTTGGACCGCCCACCTGATTTAAACCTTGCTTATCCATAAGGTCTTTCAATTCTGGGGTATTGAGTTGAAGATTCATTTCAGTATTTAGTTTTTGAATAATTTCACTTGGGAGTTTTGCAGGGCCTAAGACGCCATACCAAGTATCTACGACTTCATTCATACCAACTTGTTTGAGCGTGGGCACTTTAGGAAAAGCTTTAGAGCGCTCTTCACTAAATATAGCTAGCATTTTGAGTTGCCCACTTTGGATATAGGTGTTTGCGGCTTGCAAAGAAACTACACTCGCTTGCACATGTCCACCGATTAAATCAGTAATTGCTCCTGAAATACCTTTATAGGGTACGTGAAGTATTTCTAGGGCAGCCTTTTGTTTGAGTAACTCCATTGCCAGGTGTTGGGTAGTTCCTGTTCCAGGAGAAGAGTAGGTATATTGATTTGGATTTGATTTGACATGCGCTATGAAGTCTTGATATGTATTAAAGGGTAGATTTGGATTGATCACTAAGCCCATTGCACTTGTGGCTAGAAGACTAATCCCCGAGAAGCCCTGAATGGGGTCATATGGCAATTTATTTCTAATGGCCGCAACCGATGCATGTGAAGTTGCTGTGAATAGAATGGTATAACCATCAGGCGCAGATTTAGCTACAAAATCAGAACCGATCACACCCGCTGCTCCCGCACGGTTGTCAACGATGATTGGTACACTTAATTTAGTAGAGAGTTTATTGCCGATATGGCGAGCGAGTAAATCGGCAGTACTACCAGTTGTGTAGGGTACAACGAGGGTAATTTGTTTGTTTGGATAGTTTGAGCTTGGATTTTGGGAATAAGTAATTGGCCCAAAAAACAACAAGAAAGATATCAGGAGTAGGTGGGTTAAGCGCAAGCAAATCTTTCTAATAGAAGAAATTAAAAATCAACAACTAACGCAACAATCAACATAAGGACTCACTCAATCGCACTGTTTGGTCATTTAGCTGAATTAGGAACGATTTCATATATGATTAGTATAAATTTATTTTAAACAAGTAGTAAAAAATCAAAAAAATTGTAGAGGATTGGATGAAACTTGCACGATTTAATGAGGGACGTATTGGCATCGTAGTTGATGGGGAGATCATTGATATCAATGATCTGGTCAATAAAGATCTTGAGGCTTGGCCTTTAGTCGCGATGAACCGCTTGATTGCTGAGTATCAACAATTTGAGCCAACTCTTCGCGCCGCCCTTACAAGGCCAAGGGTGCCGTTATCTCAAGTACAGTTACTTACGCCTATTCCAGCAAGTTCTAAGGTAATTGCTTATCCGATTAATTACCATGATCATGCAACTGAAATGGGTCGGCAAGCTAAGGCAAATAATTTGGGATTTTTTTTAAAGCCACCTTCTTCACTAAGTGGGCCTAGCGATCCGATACTTTTACCAGATTTGCCAGATCGTCGAATTGATCATGAATGTGAATTAGCTATCGTGATTGGTAAACGTGGGAAGGACATTCCTAGAGAGCATTGGCAAGATTATGTATTTGGATACTCTTGTTTAATGGATATTGTGGTGCGGGGTAAGGAAGAGCGAGTTGCTCGGAAAGCTTTTGATACTTTTTGTCCAGTAGGTCCGTGGATTATGACTGCTGATGAACTTGGTGATCCGAGTAATTTGCGCGGTAGATTATGGGTTAATGATGAGTTGCGGCAAGACGCGAATACGCGGGATTTAATCGTTGATATCCCTGGCATGATTGAGATAGCTTCACACATTATGACCCTAGAGCCTGGTGATATTATTGCAGCTGGTACTCCTGCTGGGGTAGGCCCCATTAAAGGTGGCGACCATGTCAGAATCGAATTTGAAAAAATTGGTTCGATGACTATCATGGTTCAGCAGACTTCTGGGGGCAGGGCTTCTATATTCGAGACGACTGCGGCAGTTAGCTGAGATCGCTTAATGAATCAAGTTAACAGTTCAGAGGCACTAATCGAATTTAAAGAGCGTATTCATGCGCTGGGGCTTTTACCTCTTTGGGATCGGCAGGTCAAATTAGTGCCAGGTTCAGATTGTGTAGTGGCGCATTGGCCATATCAGCAAATGAGACCTTTACTTGATGAGGCAACCCAATTAATTACCAAAAAAGATGCTGAACGCAGAGTTTTAGTAATGGAAAATCCTTCGCTCAGGGGGACGTCTTTTATTGCTAACTCCTTATTTGCTGGCCAGCAGATTATCCTACCCGGAGAGTTTGCATTTTCGCATCGGCACACGCCCAACGCCCTGAGATTTTTAGTAGAAGGCGCGGGTGCATATACAAGTATTGATGGCCATAAAATTCCAATGAGTCCAGGAGATTTTGTGGTTACGCCAAGCTGGTCTTGGCACGATCACGGCAATGAGGGAGAAGAGGCAGTTGTTTGGATGGACGGTTTAGACACTCCCTTTACTAGTCTATTTGGGGCCCACTTTCGCGAAAATTATTCAGCTCAGACTTTTCCTTTAAAACAGCTGCCGGTAGATCAGGTGCAGCCTTTAATTTTTCCATTCAAAAAAATATCTGCAATTCTCAAAGAGCGATCAAATGATAAATCTTTGTGCGATCCTGCCCATGGCTTTAAATATGTCTATTCGGATGAAGTTAGCGGAGAATTTGCCTTTAAAACAATGGCGGCCTTTATGCAATTACTCCCCTCAAATTTTGCGGGGAGTATTTACCGTTCGACAGAGAGTTCGGTTTTTAATGTTGCACAAGGATCTTGCTACATCGATATGGAAGATCAAACGCTGCATCTACAGGAGCATGATGTTGTGGTAATTCCCTCATGGAAGAAATACCAATTTCGATCATCCCAAAACTGTATGTTATTTAGCTTTTCTGATCGTGCTGCTCAAAAAACATTGGGTTTTTGGCAGGAAGAATATCTCACTAAATAGTCTTAATCCACTTTGATATTACTGTTCATTACCACCGGTACCCAGCGGTTAATTTCATCGAGTAAAAAGGCTTGTTGTTGACTCGCAGGAATATTGAGTAGTCTGCCTCCATCCTGTTCGATCTGGGCATTAAATTCACTATCTTTATTAATTTGTGCCATCGCTGCGCGGAGTTTATTAACAATTGCAGGAGATGTTCCGGTTGGAGCAAAAATACCGAACCAACTCTCGCCATTAAATTTAGTCAGGTTTGTCTCATTAATCGTTGGTAGGTTAGGAAGAGCTAGAGTACGCTTTTCACTAGAAACTGCGACACCTTTGATACGTCCTGTTTGAACATAGCTTTTACTGGAGGAGACATTATCAAATATCATATCTAAGCGACCAGCCATCATTTCTTGATAAGCTGGAGGAGAACCTTTGAATGGTACATGGATTAACTCCAGACCTAAATTACGCAACAAAATATTCCCCCAAACATGCTGAAGCGTTCCAACGCCAGCCGAACCGTAGGAGTATTGGCCTGGCTTTTCTTTCATCACTTTAACCATTTCCGCAAGGTTATTTGCAGGAAAATCAGGTCGCAGCGTCAATACAAAAGGGTAGGATGAAACATAGCCTAAAGGAACAAAATCTTTTGCAGGATCATAGGGTAGGTTTTTCATGAGTGCTTTGTTCATGACCATATTAAATAATCCGCCCACGAGAAGCGTATATCCATCAGGCGATGCTTTAGCGACAAAGTCAGTGCCGATCAATGATCCTGCACCAGCTTTATTTTCAACAAAGGCCGATTGCTTTAAGATTTCAGTCAGTTTTTGGGCAACCTTTCTTCCTAAAATATCAGTTCCGCCACCTGCTCCTATCGGAACGATTAATTTGATAGGTCCTTTTGGATAATCCACATCTTGGGCGAAGGAGCTAGACATAGAGAAAAGACTGATGGCCAAAGTAATCAGTTGTAGGCAACGATAAAAATTTTGGGGCATAAATTTTCCTTGAGAAGATGACTTGTTTATTTAAACTAGTTTAACCCTAAAAGGCATTATTGTTGCATCGTTTGATGAGCGTTTACTATGATCTTCAAGAAATACATCTGTATGTAAAATTAGCTTGCAATGTCTGACTATGTGGATGATAGGAACTATTGCGCCAGAGATTTGGCTAACACACTCGGATGTTTTGAGGTTATTAGATGCTTTATAAAATATGAGTCATTAGGGTTTTCCCGAAACTTTGTAAGTAAGTAATATTACAAAATATCGACTGCCATCGATTGCAGTGATTTGTCGCTTTAAAGTATTTGAGTCAGATTAATCGAGTAGGAATCTATAGTATATTGATAGTAATAATATAAAAAGGAGACAAAATGACCAAGCTAAATAATGAACGGCGAAGTCTACTCAAAGTAGCCTCTGTATTTGCTGTCTCTGGGGTAGCAACGAGTTTTGGTTGTGCGCAAAAAGGCAATTATTCCAGCGCAATTGGAGAATCATTTGTAGACCGAGATGAGTTTGTTATTCGTGGGGCCAATATATTGTCGATGGATGCCTCGATAGGTGATTTTG
>CALPOM020000045.1 GCA_943325205.2 Thermoflexus hugenholtzii JAD2
CAGTATCCTTTGATAGTTATGGCAATATCGTCGGGGATGTCTTTATTCGGAAAGTCGAGCGTAAAGATGGTCGCTTAGTAAATACCGTTACGAAAACTTATACGAACGTGAGTCAGTTTTGGACCTACGAACCAAAAGGTTTCTTAGCGAATCCTGTTTACTCAAGAGACTATCCGCCCGCTAAAAATATTGAATCTTAACCCTTTCTAGAAACACAAGTATGCAATTTTGGGTCATTCAAACCCTAAATAGTCTAGCACTCGGAGGTCTGCTTTTTATGCTTTCCTCTGGGTTTGCCCTTATTTTTGGCCTCATGCGTATTGCTAATTTAACGCATGGCTCTCTATTTATGATAGGTGCTTATATCGGTGCAACGGTCCTTCGAGAAGGCTACGGACTTTTTGAAGCAACGATTGTGGCGATGATCGGTGTGGCAGTTCTAGGTGGTCTCATCGAACGCTTTATTCTGCGCGCCCTGGGTACAAACTCCCAAGGTCAGGTGTTAGCCACTCTGGGATTGTCTTTCGTTGCGGCCGATGCCTGCCTCATGATTTGGGGTGGCGATCCAATTCCAATTAATGCCCCAGAAATGTTCCGCGATCCACTGGAGTTATTTGGCTTTATGTTTCCAACCTATCGACTCGTAGTTGTGGGGATTTCTTGTGTCATCGCTTTAGTCCTTTATCTACTCATGGAACGAACTAGGCTCGGCGCCATGATTCGTGCCGGAGTGGATGATATGCAAATGGCCAGAGCCGTAGGTATTCCAGCATCGATGCTGTTTACTGTGGTTTTTTGCTTGGGTGCTCTTCTTGCTGGTCTTGGTGGCACGGTTGGTGGTCCAATGCTCAATGCCTACCCTGGACTTGATGCCGACATGCTACCACTGGCGCTGATTGTCGTGATTCTTGGTGGCGTGGGGAGCCTTATAGGTACTTTTGTTGCGAGCTTTATCATTGGTTTTGTCTACACCTTCGGGATTGCCTTAGTCCCAGATTTGGCCTATGTAATTCTTTTCTTACCCATGGTGTTCGTGATTGCCTTCCGACCTTCTGGATTATTTGGAACAATGAAAGCATGACCCTCAAAAATAGCCTTACTTACTTCGCTTTAATCCTCTTTTTTACCCTCTTACCACTTGTTTCAGGAGAGTATTACGTCAATCTAGGTAGTCAAATTATGATCGCTGCAGTGTTTGCGGCGAGCTTAAATTTATTAGTGGGTTATGGAGGACTGACTTCTCTTGGACATGCTACATTTTTAGGCCTGGCAGCCTACGTTTCAGCCTGGCTTTATCTGAATATGGGCATGGGCCATGCCTACTCGGCTCCAGTTGCACTTGGCTTAACTACTCTAGTTGGGGCTTTATTTGGTTGGATCTCTTTACGCGCTTCTGGTTTAAGTTTTTTGATGCTCACCTTAGCTCTGTCACAAATTGTTTGGGGAATCGGCTACCGATGGGTGAGCTTGACGAATGGCGATAATGGACTTTCTGGTTTAACTAGACCAATGCCATTTGGCTGGGACCTCGAAGATAGTACTAATTTTTATTGGTTTACCTTAATCGTTACTATCGCTTGTCTGTACTTTATCGGGAAGATTGTCAATTCCCCTTTTGGAGCAAGCCTAAAAGGTACTCGAGATCAAGATAAACGGATGAGTGCACTTGGTTATGATGTCTGGAAAATTCGCTGGATTACTTTTGTGATGTCTAGCTTTTTTGGAGCGATTTCAGGGCTTTTATATGTTTACTTTAATAAATATATCCACCCAAGCGTCATCTCTATCACCTCCTCGGCTGAAGCACTCTTATGCGTTATAGCCGGCGGATCAGGCACTCTTGCTGGCCCAATCATCGGCTCCATTTTAATCGTTCTCCTGAAAAATTATGTCTCTGGTTTTGTCGAACGCTGGAATATGCTCCTAGGAATTATCTTTGTATTTATTGTGATCTTTATGCCCGCTGGTTTAGTGCCCGGAATCGCCCAACTGAAAACACGCTTAATGGGGGATAAAAAATGAGTTATGCCCTAGAAGTCAAAGACCTGCAAAAAAGCTTTGGTGGTGTCGCTGTCACCCAAAATGTTTCTCTCCAAGTAATGCCAGGAGAAAGGCGCCTAATCATTGGGCCCAATGGTGCCGGCAAAACAACCCTGTTTGCCCAAATTACGGGTGATATCAAACCAGACTCAGGAAGCATTACGCTCTTTGGCAAAGAGATGACTAGTCAACCAATCCATGCTAGAGCCCACCTTGGCATGAGTAGAACTTATCAAATTATTACGCTTTTTCCCAAAGACACACTTGCACACAATGTTGTGCTTGCCCTCCTGGGTGTTAGTCAGCGTAAGAAACAAATTTTTTCGAGCATGAAACTAACAGACCAAATGTATGACCAAGCACTTGAGTTCTTAGATCACGTCGGATTAAAAAATCAGGCCTACCGAAAAGTAACTGAAATCTCTTATGGGGAACAGCGTCGCGTCGAAATTGCCATAGCTCTGGCTCAAAACCCTCAAGTCCTTCTTCTAGATGAACCATTAGCTGGACTATCAAAAGATGAACGTGTCATGGTGGCAGATTTAATTAATTCTATTTCAAAAGAAAAAGCCATCGTCATGATTGAGCATGATATGGAAACTGCTCTAGCCTTCGCGGAAAAAATACTGGTACTGCAATACGGTAAAGTCATCGTTGATGGTGATCGCGACACAGTGATCAATGATCCAAAAGTACAGGAGGTCTATCTTGGCCACTGATGCTCTTGTCCTTGAGCAAGTTAACTCACATTATGGGGATAGCCACGTTCTTTATTCTATATCCTTGACCTTGCGAACTGGCTCGTTGCTCGCCTTGCTCGGTAGAAATGGCGCAGGAAAAACAACCACAATGAAAACAATTTCCGGACTTTTAGAAGCCACGTCTGGAAAAATTCTTTTATTTGGTCAAGATATTGCAAAAAAGAATCCAGAAAATATTGCGCGTGCTGGAGTTCGTTTAGTGCCCCAAGGACGTCGTATATTTCCAAGCCTTAGTGTTGAAGAAAATCTCCAAGTAGCAGCCCAAAAGCGACCTATTCAAAACCCGTGGAATATTCCCCGGGTTTATGATTTATTTCCCCAATTGCGCGATCGCTTTAAACAGCGTGCTGGAACTCTTTCTGGTGGAGAACAACAAATGCTTGCTATCGGTCGTGCACTGATGGGAAATCCCGATGTCCTTCTGCTAGATGAGCCCTCCGAAGGACTAGCACCATTGATTGTTGCTGAAGTTGCCAGAGGTATTGAACAAATTAAAAAAGAAGGCTTGTCGATTCTGCTAGTAGAACAAAATTTCAACCTAGCAATGAGTGTGGCAGACGATATCGTAGTTCTTAATACCGGTGAAGTTGCCTATGCAGGCAGTGCCGCAGATGTCAGAACAACTCCTGATCTTGCAACTCGTCATCTGGGTGTGTTTTAATTCAAGCAATAATCTACTAAATTATATTTTCATTTTTTAAATTTCGAGGCCCTTATGTTCTTTACTTGCTCTTCATCGTGTTCCGATCCCAGCCATCAACATCTGAGCAATGACTATGCCCAAATGATGGCAACAAAAACTACTAAGAAAGCGGCTGCGAGTAGTCAAGTTGCTTCTCTAGCAAAGTCCAAGAACTCACAAAAGACTCTTCCCACTACCCAAAAAATCGTAAAAAATAGTAAAGGTAAGCATCTGGTAGTTGATATCCATTGCCACTATCTCAATCCTGAAGTGAATGCCAAAACAGCACACCTAAATGCCCCGTCTTATGATCCAACAGTCATTTATGCGAACGACATAACTAATCAAACAAATATCTTGCAGATGAAAACTCGTGCCCCGAAATTGATGGGTATCGAGGAACGTCTCCAAGATATGGATAAGATGGGTGTAGATATCCAAGCTGTAGCCCCCGCACCTTATCACTACTTCTATTTTACTGATCCCGAACTGGGTGCGAGTCTAGCTCGTGATGTCAATCATGGTATCGCTAATGTGGTTGCCAGCCATCCTGATCGTTTTGTCGGTTTAGGCTCTGTCCCGCTTCAAAATCCTAAGATGGCAGTCAAAGAACTTGAATATTGTGTCAAAAAATTAGGTCTCAAGGGTGTTGAAATTTGCACCAATGTCAACGGCAAAAATCTTACGGATCCAAGTCTCGGTCTTGAAAAGTTTTTTGCAAAAGCAAATGAACTTGGGATTGTCGTATTTATGCATCCACTAGGATTTACTCAAGGTGAGCGTCTGAGTAATCATTACTTTAATAATGTCATTGGTAATCCCCTAGAAACGACTATTGCTGTAAGTCACCTAATTTTTGATGGTGTCATCGCTCGCTATCCTAAAATCAAATTCTTGGCTGCGCATGGTGGTGGCTTCCTAGCTCATTACTGGGCAAGAATGGATCACGCTTGGGGAGCTAGAAAAGATTGCCGAACTGTCATTAAGAAAAAGCCATCATCTTATCTGGAGAAAATTTACTTTGATACGATTACTCATGATCCCGAAATGCTCGGCAATCTAGTTAACCGCTTCGGGGCAAATCATGTCATGCTTGGCACAGATTATCCATATGATATGGCGGATGACCATCCGTTGAAAACTATCAGAGCGGTCAAGAGACTCTCCACGAGTGATCGACAGTTGATTGAAGGTGGCAATGCAGTCAAACTGATGAAAATAAAAATTTAACTCTTCGCATCACTCAAAAAAAGACCCGCAAGTTGCGGGTCTTTTAATTCGTATAAACGACTCGTTGAGATTATCAAAACTCTATTCCCAACATCTGGAAAATTACTTCTCTAAATAATTCGATGCGGGATAATCTCTTGAGTACACAGGATTAGATAAAAACTCCGCTGTCTTGTATGTCCAAAACTGACTGACTCCAGGATAAGTCTTGATCACTGTATTAGTTAACCGCCCACCTTTGCGCTCTACCTTGCGGATATAAACGTTCATGATCGGATTGCCTAAGGCATCTAGGGTAATCTTTCCCCGAGGATCGTTATCAACTTGCACATTACGTAACGCTGCCATGAAACTTTTCTTATCTTCAATTTGACCTTTAACCCCTTTAAGAGCTTGTTCAAGCATCAAAGCAGCGCCATATGCCCCAACAGAATAATAACCTGGTGCTTGCTTAAATTCTTTCGCTAAACCTTGCGCAAACTTTTGGTTATTTGGATTGTTAATCGTTTCTGCATACCAGCCAGAAGAAATAACATTTAATGCTTCATCACCCATGGAGATCAATATACCTTCATCAACGGATGTCATATTACCAATTACCGGTAATTTTTCTTTCATACCGTATTCTCTATATTGACGTAGAAATTTCACACCATTACTGCCTGCAAAAGCAATAAATACTGCGTCAACATTGAGCTTGATCTGACTAATGTAAGCACCATAATCTGCGGTATTTAAGGGTGCCCAGAGTTTTTGCACGACCTTACCGCCGTTTTCCTCAAAAGTTCGCTGAAAGCCACCAACATTCTCATGGCCAAAAGCAAAATCATCCGCTACGATCGCAATCCTCTTATATTTGAGCTCTTTGGCAACATATTCTCCTAATGCGTGATTAGCTTGCGCTGAACTTCCTACGGCTCTTACAAACCATGGATTTGGCTTACGCTGCGTCAAATCTTCAGCACCTGCAGATGGGGAAATCGTGGGAATCTCGGAACGCCGGATATAGTCATCTACGGCTAAAGCTTCAAACGCGGCTAAAGGACCAATAACGACGTGTACTTTATTTTTCTCGACCATTTCTTGCATCTTGGTCTTCGTAATAGCTGGCTGGCCAGCTGTATCGCCAATAAACAACTCCACCTTACGTCCAGCAATCATGTTGTTACGCTCCTTTAAATAGAGCTTTAAACCATCTTCCATTTGGATGCCGCCGGCCGCTAATGGGCCCGATTTGATGGTTAAGAATCCAACGCGAATAGGGCCAGTGTCTGCCGCCAAACTCGGTAAAATAACCAGCCAACCTAAACCCAAGCCACACGTAACGGCCACCAAAAATCGGCGAAAAATTCTGATTGATTTCATCTCAATTCCTTTATATTTTTATCTTTAAAATACTTCAACTGCTATCTTACAACGAGAATCGATTTAGTTCTAAATCTAAGTTATCAAGATAATAGTCAGCCTCCAACCAACTAGAATTCACCCAATTTTATTTTGATTTTGCAGCTGTTTAAATAAAAACGCTCTAGGACTTTGTAGGATATTCAACGCAGATATAAACGCCGATTTGAGTATTATTTTTAATCCAATGTTGGGTAAACCCAATAGATGTGATCTTTCCGAAATCTACTCTAGATTACACCGATTGGCATAGACTACAATCAATACTCTTAATCCATTTTTCAGGAATTTGTAATGACTTCACCAAGCGTCCAACAACATCAAATTAATTTACAGGGTAAACAATTTAGCTTTAAATTATCTGGCTCAGGCCCAGCAATTGTGCTCTTTCACTCACTCCTTGCCGATCAAACAAGCTTTGATTTGATTACCCCAACACTTGCTAAAACGCATCAAGTGATTCAACTGAGCCTACCAGGCTTTGATGAGTCCGACTTCGTAGGAAGTTCTCTCGATCAAATTTCTGACCAAATCGCTGCCGGCATACAAAGCCTCAAATTAAGCTCTCAACCAATTTTCTTAGGAAATGGCTATGGAGGCTTTGTTGCCCTTAATACCGCCATACGCCACTCAGAGCTCCCTTCAAGATTAGTGCTTGCTGATTGTGGCGCGTGCTTTTCAGAACAAGGTAGGGCCGCTTTTAAAGGGATGTCAGATAATGCAAAAAACAAAGGTCTCGAAGGTATCGCTGATATCGCTATGCGCCGATTATTCGCACCTGCTTATCAAGAACTTCACCCCGAGTTAATAGCATCTCGCAAGGAGCGCTTTATCGCTGTGAATCCGGAAACATTTCACGGTGCTTGTCATGCCCTTGCAACGATGGACCTTCGCCCACAACTACAACAGTTGACCATGCCTGTACTGGTCTTAGTTGGGGAGCAAGATGAGGCAACGCCACCTGCTATGTCAGAAGAATTGGCCAAGCTATTACCGAATGCCAAACTAATTATCCTCAAGGGACTAGCTCATGTCCCGCAATTACAGGACCCACAATTATTCTTAAAAGAAATCTCAGAATTTATTATGAATTAAATGTTTTAGCAAGTACGTGTATAAGCCTATTTGATTTCTATTCAAACCTGCCATCACTCACTGCTAAAAGTATTAAAATTAAAATAGCAATTTACTCACTATTCAAGGAAAACTCCCATGGTTACAAAAAAATTAGTAAGCTCCAAAAAACCAAGTCCAACTAAGAAGGCTTCACCTACGACCAAGGTAACTCCAGAAAAGTTAGGATTAAACGTGGGAGTTATTGGACTTGGCATTATGGGTTCCTCAATCGCTACGAATCTTCACCGGGCAGGTTTTCAGGTCTTTGGGTTTGATCCAAGTCCTAAACAACAAAAACTTCTTAAAAAGATTGGCATTGAGGTCTGTGCATCCGTTTCAGAAGTTGCCCAACAATGTCCTTATATGCTTTTGTCACTCCCCTCGGTTCTAGCGCTAGAGAATGTCACAAAAGATATTGCATCTTCAGCAAAAAAAGGCACTATTGTTGCGGAACTTGGCACCTTACCTCATGATGCTAAAGAGGCCTCTCGGCAATTGCTATCGAAAAAAGGGATTCAGTTACTTGACTGCCCCTTATCAGGTACCGGAGCGCAAGCTGTAACGGGCGACCTCATCGTCTTTGCAAGTGGTGAAAAGAAACAAACTGTAGCCATGGAACCAGTTTTTAAAGGTTTTGCCCGAGGTTGCTATTATGTCGGCCCCTTTGGTCAGGGGATGAAAATGAAAATAGTCGCTAACCACTTAGTGGCTATTCATAATGTATCAACCGCTGAATCAATACTCCTCGGAATTCAAATGGGACTTGATCCGAATATGATTGTCAAAGTCATCGGTGATGGTGCTGGTAGTTCACGAATGTTCCAAGTACGTGGTCCATCTATGGCAAACCGTACCTGGGATAAAGCGACAATCACAATCGATGTTTTTTCAAAAGATATGCATCTGATCGGCGAAGCAATCGAATCCTATGCCGTTCCTGCGCCACTCTTTAGTTCTTGTGTACCTGTTTATAACGCCGCAAAAGCTTTAGGACATGGCCAAGACGATACCGCCTCAGTATATAAAGTTCTTGAAGACTGGTCAGCAACTGCCGTTAAAAAAAGTAAAAAATCAAAAAAATAAGTTCATTTATTATGAAAAATTTAAGTTAGTTCAGCTACTGGGCTAACCTACGATAGAAGTGGTTAATTTGAGAATCAGTGCGCACATCTAATGTGCGCACTGGTCTTTGCAGTGCTATTCCTTCCAGAGTTGTGCATCGACTGAGTGCAACATAAACCTGTCCCGGTGCAAATGTACCCCCAGATAAATCTACGCGAACTTTTTCTAAAGTCTTACCCTGACTCTTATGAATCGTCACGGCCCAAGCGAGCATCAAGGGGAACTGTTCATACTTACCATTTACAACCGGTTTTATTTGATCAGCTTTAGCATCAAACTCATATTGATAGGACTCCCACGAAAAAATGGGGACTTCAACAATCGTCGCCCATTTAGATGACTTGCCATGCGGCGCATCAGTCTGAACAATCACTTGATCATGACCAAGACTGATAACTTTACCTAAGGTACCATTCATCCAACGCCGTGGAATATTCTTATCGTTGGCGGTAAACATAACCCGCGCACCCATCTTTAAAGTTAAATCAAGTGGTGACGGCAAATTACGCTCATCGACATGAAATTTACCTTCTAACTTACCTCGATACACTTTTATTTCTGTATCTAAAGCAAGCATTTCGGCTTGATTAATACTATCTGCACGCTGATTGGTTGTGGTCAATACAATAGCTTGCTTATCGACTAAAGCGTCGGACTGATAACACGCATCATTAATTATTTTCAAGGCATTTTCAACACCTTGATTAGTTCGTATTTGATTTAATAAATCCGTAAAAAAAATATCTTTTTGCCTAAAAATTTTCTTTAAATCAATGTAAGTAATATCTTTTCCTCTTAAAGCCATGGCATGAAAAAAATATGCCGCTTCGTATTCACGCGCATGTAATACCTCCATCTCCTGCGCTCGAACAACTGGAGGTAATTGGTATAAATCACCGACAAAAAGTATCTGAACACCACCAAAGGCCTTCCCTTCTCGAGGGCCATTGACACGTAAAAACATATCGATTGCATCGATGATATCGGCTCTTACCATCGATATCTCATCAATGATAAGAATTCCTAATTTATTGTAAAGTCGTCGATCCTTCAATTTTTTAATGTCATCTTCCGGAAAAATCAACCTGGGAGGAAAACGAAAAAAAGAATGGATTGTTACCCCTCGAACCTGCAGAGCAGCTACGCCAGTTGGGGCAACCACCGCTACTTGCTCTTCTAAAACATTTCGCAAATGGTTGACTAGGGTCGTCTTACCTGTTCCAGCACGCCCACTAATAAAGATAAAAGGGTCTTTTCTAGCAATTGCCTTAAATACATCTTCATACTCAGGAGTAATTTCAATCAAGCGAGTCTTCTTTACGGTAAGTAACGCACAAAACATTATTAAGACGATATCTTCCTATTATCCAATCTTTTACCTTCATCTCAATATTGTTTTAGAAATGCCGATACTGATAAAATAAAACTCTATAAAGAGACAAAGGATTCAGCATGCCAACCGCGCAAGTTCGAGGAGTCGAAATCGTTTACCAAATTATTGGTGATCATGGGCCTTGGTTTGCTTTATCTACTGGTGGTAGAAGAAGTCATAACGAGTTTGTGTCCCTAGCAAAAAAAATTGCCGCAGGTGGCTTTCGAGTCTTGCTGCATGATCGACGCAATACTGGCGCCTCTGAAGTAGCTATTAGTGGTCAAGAAGGTGAAGAAATCATTTGGGCTGACGACCTCGCCCAACTATTAAATCAGCTCGGTGCAACGCCGGCCTTTATCGGTGGAGCCTCATCTGGAGCTAGGCTCTCTATATTGGTCAAACAACGTCATCCTGAAATGGTCAAAGCCCTAGTTCTCATGCGAGTAACGGGTGGCGATACCGCTGCTACACGCCTACCTTACAAATACTACCAAATGTTTATCGACGCAGCTAAGGCTGGTGGCATGGACGCTGTTTGTGCTACGCCTGACTATCAAGAACGCATCAAAGCTCGGCCCCAAAACGAATCTATTCTCATGAATATGGAGGCAGAGCAGTTTATTGCGGTCCTAGAAAACTGGCTCACTATCTTTACAAGCGGGCCAACCTATCCAGTGATGGGTGTAGAAGAAGCCACTCTCAAATCAATCAATATACCTGTTCTAATTATTCCTGGGAATGATCGGACTCATGCCAGTAGTAATGCGATAGATGCGGCTAAACTCATCCCACATGCACAATTATTTCAGTTACCAATAACGGATCAAGACGTTGATATTATTCCATTTAGTGACTGGGAACCCCAAGAAACTGCAATCGCTGAGCGTGTTATCCAATTTTTAAAAGGCCTCAATTAATGCAAATTCGTAGAGTAGTAACGGGTCATGATCAACAGGGTAAAGCGATTGTGCAACATGATGAACTGTGCACTAATGTTATCTCCAGAAGAGATCATCACCAAAGCTGTGTCATCTGGTCAACGAGTCAATTCCCCATCGATAACCAAGACTCAACCAATCCACTTTTAAGGGATGTCTCTGCACTAGAAAAAACAGATACGGTATTTCGTATTGTTCAGTATGACCCAGGTGTTGCTCCACGAAATCACCGGACAGAAACAATCGACTATGCAATAGTTATGTCTGGATCAATTCAGATGGACCTCGATGGAACAATCGTAGACCTCAAACAAGGTGATGTGATTGTGCAAAGGGGGACCATTCATAATTGGATTAATAATGGGACTACTCCCTGTATCATTGCTTTTATTCTGATTGCCGCTAAACCAGTTGACCTAAATCATAAGACCCTACATGCGCATGGATAAATTACTCAACCATTTGATGTCCCTAGTACCAAGTCCAAGGGGCTACTGGTTACTGTTTTTCGTGTCAGTTTTTCAACTGGGACTGAGTCCTGCTAAGGCACAAAACTATCCATCTAAATCTGTCAAAATCGTTGTCCCTTCAGCCCCTGGTGGCGGAACAGATATCGTCGGTCGATTACTCGCGCAATCTTTTACTAAAGCCTTTAATCAAAGCTTTTTTGTCGAAAATAAACCGGGAGCCGGAAATTTGATTGGTATAGAAGCAGTGGCTAACGCCCCTGCAGATGGCTATACACTCCTCTTTGTTCCAAGCACTTTAGTTCTGAATCCCATTCTCTATAAAAAAGTCAATTACGACCCCATTAAAGATTTTTCCCCGATTTCACTTGCAGCCACAGCCCCGAATATTTTTATAGTTAATCCGAATCTTCCTGTGAGTAACATGAAAGAATGGATTGCTACTGCTAAAAAAGAATCTAACAAATTGAGTTATGCCAGTGCCGGTATTGGAACTTCACCACATATGTCAATGGAATTACTTAACTATATGGCCGGTATCCAAACTTTACATATACCCTACAAAGGAACAGTTCCAGCAGTAACTGATTTACTCGGCGGGCAAGTCAATGCGATGTTTTCTAATGCACTGACGGCATTACCCCACGTGCAATCCGGCAAACTTCGCGCCTTAGCTGTCTCTGGGACTAAGCGCCTCGATCTTCTCCCTGATGTACCCACTGTCATTGAGTCAGGTCTTGCCAATTATGTATCTTTACAATGGTATGGTTTGGTCGCTCCATCTGGTACTCCACAAGTCATTATTCAAGCTATTTATACTGAAATGTTAAAAGCTATCCAAACTAAAGAGTTGCGAGAGAAAATTGCATCAGAAGGGGCTGAACCTATCGGTAGTTCTCCAAATGAGTTTGCTACGCACATTAAAACTGAATATCAAAAATGGTCTGCCGTTGCTAAACGTGCAGGCATAGAACCCCAATAAAGAAATTTTATGCCCACTCCAGCAATATTGCCCCCAATGGATTCAGCGCTTTTAGCGCAATTAGATCGTTTAAAAGTTCAAGGTTTAGCCGCCCCCGATGTCACGACTTTGGAGATAAGCTTAGCCCGTCACCAACTGGCTAAGCAATATCAAGTATTAAATGAAGAAGTAGACTCTGTATATCAAGTTAAAGACCTTACTTTCCAGTTTGAAGGTGAGGATGTGATCACTCGACTTTACTATCCCACTAAAGAAGATCTCAAGTCTAATACGATGATGATCTATCTCCATGGCGGTGGCTGGTCTTTTGGTGACTATCAAACACATGATGGAATCTCAAGAAGCTTCGCTCATTTAAGTAATATTCCGGTTGCTACGATCTCTTATGCATTAGCACCAGAGAAGAAATTCCCCTATCAACATCGACAAATCACCTATGTCATTGAACAACTGATCCAAATACTTCAGCAACAAAATTCTAGTGCGCCACCGCAATTGATTTTTTTAGGTGACTCCGCTGGTGCCAATCTAGCTTTATCAATATGGCAAAACTATTTAAGTACCCAACTCCAATCCTACTTTGCGGGAATGGTTCTCTTTTATGGGGTCTATACCTCCGGAATGCAAACGTATTCTTGGCAAACCATTGGTGATGGCCGCTATGGCTTATCAAGCACAGCCATGCAATGGTACTGGTCAGCATTCTTAGAAACATCTGAACAAATGGATCAAGCCAGCCCCATACTAGCCAATCTGAATAATCTACCCCCTATTTGGTTGATGGTGGGAGACCTCGACCCATTGATTGATGACACGACCCAACTAGCACATCAACTACATATTGCAAAGGTAAAACATGCCTGTCATATTCTCTCTGGCTACCCGCATGGATTTCTTAGATTTTGTAACCAACTGCCCGCGATACGAGACGTTATTATGCAAGCAGGTAAAAATGCTCAACAGATGTTAAAAGGAACTTTTATATGAAAATTGTTGCAATCGATAGCTTTATCGCTCGACTAAAACTCGGAACCCCTCTCAAAATGGCGGGTACACTAATTACACATTCTGAAAATTTATTTGTAAAAATTACAAGCGATAAAGGCCATATTGGCTGGGGTGAATCTGCCTCTGCCCCGAATATGACCGGAGAAATACCGGCGGGCATGCTCGGAGCAGTCAGATTTTTAAGTCCTATTCTCCTGAATCAGGAATTTACTTCTGCCCAAGATCTTCTATCAAAAATGGATCAGCCACTGCTTGGCAACTACTCTGCTAAGTCAGCCATCGAAACTGCTTTTTTAGATGCTCAGGCGCGTGATCAAGGCATTCCAGTTCACCAATTACTCGGTAAACAACGCCGCGAGAAAATTGCAGCTCTGATTATGGTCGCCGGAGGTGGAACCCGAAATGATGCCCAAGTGGCTGCGAATGACTATGCAGCCGGCTGGCGATCTTTTAAAGTCAAAGTAGGGATGGATACGCCAGCCAATGACGCAGCAAGAACGATCAGTGTTCTTCAAGCAGTTGGCAGAGATGCTATGGTTTGTGCCGATGCGAATCGGGGCTACACATTTGCACAATCTTTAGAATATGTGGAATTAATCAAAGGCCATGGCCTTAACTTTTTTGAGCAACCCATGGCGTCTGATAAGGATCATGAATGGAAAGAATTATCCACGAAATCTTCAACGCCAATTGGGATCGATGAAACATTGAAAAATGTCCATGTCTTAAATCACTTTATGGATCATCAACTTGCTCAAGGTGGTAGTTTTAAAGCCATTAAATTTGGCGGACTTAACCGGGTTGTAGAAGCAGGCATTGTGGCTGATGCTAAAAACTTTAAAATTAACTTAGCCTGTAAGGTCGCGGAAACATCCATTGCCAGCGCAGCAGCACTGCATATTGCTGCCGTACTCCCCAATCTAGACTGGGGTATTAGTCTTACCCATGAGTATTTAGATATGGAGTATGCCAGCCAACCATTGAGCTTTATTCATGGACTAGCAACTATCCCAACTGGTCCAGGCCTTGGTATAGAAGTCAATGAATCAGCATTACGCGCAATGGCTGTTCATGAAAAAGATCTTTTTTAAATAAAGAAAGGAAATAAAATGATTATGAATGCTGAACAAATGGAAAAAAAAAGGATTGCGCGTTGGGGTAAAGTAGCCCCCTATGGAGAATCTTTTATTGAAAGTCGTCTTCCTGGATTTAACAAAAATCTATACAAAATAATTAATAAAGGTGTTTTAGAAAATAAAGGTGTAGCACCCGCCATAGAGGGGGAACATCGTTTTGGGGTAAGCCTAATAGAAATTCCACCTGGACAAGGAGCTAATTTGCATTCTCACGAAACTGAGGAGGTATTTTTCCCATTAAATGGAAAAATGATTGTCTTTTGGGGCGATGATGCTCAGCACCAAGTAGAGCTAAATCAATGGGATTGTTTCTCTGTACCAATTGGCTTAATGAGAGGATTTAAAAACCCGAATGAGCATACGCTAGTGGTCTATTCAATTGTGGGCGGTACCGATCAAGAAGTTGGAAAAATTGCGTGGCATCCTAACGTTCTTAAACTTGCCGAAGAAACAGGATTAATCTTTGATAAAGATGGCTTTTTAGCAAATAAAAATTAATCGGAAACTTATTATGTTCACAATTTCAAAAAAATCGAGAATAATTTTACTTGGGTTAGGTCTTTTAATATCAACCTTAAGCAACGCTCAAACCTATCCTAATAAAACAATTAAGATGGTTATCGGCTATCCACCAGGGGCCGCAACAGATTTATTCGGTAGGGCAATAGCTAAAAATCTCCAAGAGATTACTGGACAATCTGTTGTTGTTGAAAATAAAGTTGGGGCAGCAGGTACTGTTGCAGCCGAAGCAATTGTAAGATCTAACCCCGATGGATACACCATACTTAACTCTGCTTCCCAAATCACGATTAACCCATTTGTTCAAAAACTCTCATTCAATACGGAAAAAGATTTAATACCAGTTATCCAAACTTTATCAGTATCCTATGTTTTAATTACAGGTCCAAAATTTTCAGTACATTCTTTATCTGATCTTGTGGAGTATGCAAAAAAAAATCCCTCTAAAGTAAATTACGGTTCTTACGGGAATGGTTCTGGCCCACACCTGAGTATGGCTATGTTAGAAAAGTTAGCAGGTATTGAAATGCAACATATTCAATATCGTGGTTCTCCACAATTGCTTACCGCGCTCTTAGCCGGAGAAATTGATGTAGCGTTCGATACTACTACTTCCATCTTAGCGCTCGTTCAAGCAGGAAAGATTAAGCCTCTAGCAATTGGTGGGACTAAACAATCAGATCTTTTCCCAACCGTACCCACTATTGCAAAAAGCTATCCTGGTTTTGATTCAGATGGTTGGCAGGGGTTTTTTGTAACCGCAGGTACGCCAACTGAAATTGTTAAAAAGCTAAATGCTGATATCAATAAAGCAATGAATTCTAATGAGCTAAAAGCTCTTGCAGATGCCAGGGGAGTTAGGATAATTTCTGGCTCGAGTGAACAATTTAGCCTATTTTTCAAACAAGAGTTAAAGAAATACGAACAAGTAATTCGAGAAAATAATATCAAAATGGACTAACTTTCTAACAAATAAATTGCATAAAAATTTAGTTATTACAATTTAATCTCAGAATATTTATGAATAGATCCCTTAAACTACGCCAAAAACCAACTTAATTAGGTAAACATAATGCAACTAAATAAACGCATATATCGATTTCAACGTCTAATCCGTTTGATGATAGGCTCAATGTTGCTTGGCATAACATGGTTTTCTCAGCATGGCTGGGCTCAAACAAGCCCCTATCCCAACAAACCTATTCGGATGATTATTCCTTTTGCAGCAGGAGGCCCGACGGATGTGATCGCCCGAGCACTCATTGATAAACTAAGCGGACCTTTTGGACAGCCGTTGGTCCTTGATAATAAAGGTGGAGCTGGCGCAGTTCTGGGGATCGATATGGTGGCTAAAGCTCCTGCAGATGGCTATACCTGGCTGGTCACCACTGGCTCAATGACATCCATATCAGCATTTAATGAAAATGTGCCGTTTGATCCAA
>CALPOM020000046.1 GCA_943325205.2 Thermoflexus hugenholtzii JAD2
AGGCCATCCTTACCAACATAACCAGTACCAGAAATATTTCCAGCAAAGGTGCCTGCATTCGATTGATTAAAGATTAAATTACCATTATTAACAACATTACCAAGCAGAGACTGGGTATTTCCGATCAAAGTCCCCTCAGAAATTAATATGCCACCTGTAAAGGTATTACTACCAGTCAATGTTAAAGAACCCAAACCTGACTTAGTTAGTTTGCCATTACCAGTTATATTTCCTGAGTAAGTAGTTGGAGTTACGAAGGTTTGACTAATCAACAAGTCACCATTCACACCACTACGAAACGCAATATTCCCTGTACCAGTTAAACTACCATTAACCGTTAAATTATTAATAGTAGTTGTAGTACCCGTTCCCAAACTGACGCCACCACTAGTAGAACTCAGCACAACATTTCCTGCCATGTCGAGGTTCTTATTGATATTTAATAACCCACTGGCATTTAAAGTCATTGTATTCGTAGATACACTCGTTAAATCAGCATTCACAGTGATATTCCCACCATCTGATGAAGAAAGGGTGTAGTTAGTGGTGGCCAGATTACTTAATAATGTGCTAGATGATATATAAGTTGTTGTTGCAGTATTAGGCTGTGAAAGTGATTGAATCACAGTATCTACTGGATCAATCAACCAGTTTCCAGTCTTACCTAAAGGTGATTTAGTACTGACCCTAATTCCGTTAATGTCCAAAAGGCGGCCCGAAGTCTCAATGGCGCCTCCATTCCCCCCTAATAGGCCTCCAGTAGCTGATAAATTTCCACCGACTTGTGTAACTGAAAGTGGATTCGAGATATCAGACCAAGCCACAATAGATCCACCGTCACCCTTGGTAATTGCTGAAGCATTTAGAACAGCCCCTAAAGCAATGGTGTTCGTGACTGCCGGACTGTATTGATTGGCAGCACCCTGCCATGAACCACCAATCTGAATAATTCCTCCACCCAACTCTCCAGAAACGTCTAGTACCGCCGAAGAAGTCAAACTCAAGCGCTGTCCCATCACATCAATAGCACCACCCTTCTCTTGCGCATTCTTACCACTTGCATCTAAGCTTCCCGAAACAGTTACACCGCCATTTGTTCCACCATCTAAGACAATGGAACCATTTACTAATGAAGCTGAAGCGGCACTAATCAGTCCTGAAGTGTTAATTACCTGACCAATTAACTGAGAAGCACTTCTAGCTGTTAATAAAACCTGGCCACCATCAGCACGCAATGTGCCAGTATTATCTACAACAGCTCGGCCATCCGCTGGAATCATCTCAAGAGGCTCAGTAACTGCAAAAGATATCATTCGATCACCACTCAAATCAATGGCAAAAGATTTCGAACCAGCTAAAACAACTTGACCTAAATGAGCTTGAATATAGCCGTCGTTCCTGACGGCTTCTCCAGACAATATGGCATATCCACCATCCTTAACGATGATTTTTCCTTGGTTGCTAATCAGCGATCCAGAATTGGGATTAGGACTAAAACGGTAATCTCCCGCTAAAAATTTTTCATTCGCCAAAGACTGAGTAGATCCTAAAAAACTTCCAACAGAAACTTGTCCCGTTTTGCCAATCAAAATTCCATTGGAGTTGAGGAGCCAAACATGACCATTCGCTAGTAATGAACCATTAATCACACTGGCCTCTTTACCAGTAACTCTATTTAAGGTTATCGCTGAAGAGTTCGGCTGAACAAAAACTACTCGGTTATCTGCCCCAATTGAAAAAGATCGCCAATCAATAATCGCTTTCGGGCTAGTTTGATTAATCGTGGTTTGACTGGCCTGCTGAGAAATACTCGCACTACCTGCAGAAACTTGACCATTACTTGGAGCTTGCGCAAATCCTAGAACGCTTTGTACGAGTCCAAATGAAATAATTCCTAAGTAAAAAAAATTTTTACTTACTAAATGAATAATTAACAACTTCCGAATAACCATTTTTAAGATATTTCACTAAAAATCAAACACTCAAGATAATTCTTTTACGATCAATAAAAAACTATTTATCGATTCATTACTACTTCCGCAAACCTCATTTAAAGGCATGCATACTTTTGGAGTCATGCTTTAGTAATTTAATTACTTTTTTTAATTACTCTATCTTCATGACTCTATCGTAATATCTTTATCGTAATTCCTCTATCTAATTACTCTAATGGTTCATTTGTAAGATAATTATATTATCTAATAGAGTATAAGCAAATTTAATGCCACATCTTGAACAAACAGCCGATTTAGGAATCTTTTACCAAGTTGATAATCATAGTGATCCGTGGATTAATCCAGAAACAATTATTTTCATCCATGGATTTACAGAAAATGTAGCCGCTTGGTATGCTTGGGTGCCCCACTTTTCTCGAAAATACCAAGTAGTACGATATGATCAGCGGGGTTTTGGCCAAAGTTTACCCACTAAAGGCCCACTCGAATTTACTACCCCTCATCTCATTACTGATCTTCAAAATGTGATTGATCGGGTCAGCCCTCATCAAAAAGTTCATCTAGTGACGGGTAAAAGTGGTGCAATGACGGGTATCGAAATAGCGCGCACACTACCTCAAAAGATTCAAAGCCTTTGTATGGTCAGTCCTGCTATCAAAGCCCCTAACATCGATGGCTGGGTTGAACATATGCAAGAATTCGGCATGGCAAGTTGGGCACGCTGGACTATGGGCGATCGACTAGGAAGCAAAATGCCAACGAAAGGCCTCGAATGGTGGATCAACCTCATGGGACAAACCCCAACAAAAACTGCTATCGCATATCTAAATTGGGTGGCTAGTATTAATCAAGAACCGCATCTCAAAGAACTCACTATACCAACACTCATTGTTGGTAACGATACTGCGCGTCGCGGTTTTGCTGAATTTAATCGCTACGTCCAGCAAATACCAAACGGCCAATTAGAAATGATTCAGGCTGACGGCTACCATACCGGGGCAGTTGCCCCAGATGCTTGCGCAACAGTCGTCAAAGCTTTTATTGCCAAGCACCCTCTAGACTCCTTATAAAGAACATACAGATGCTAATCCTTACTCAACCCTTCAAAGTTTTACTTTGTCTTTTGATGCTTGCTATTGGTGCAAACTCTAGCGGGGCATATCCCGATCGCCCAATTCGACTCATAGTTCCATCTGGAGCCGGCGGAATTACCGATAATTTGGCAAGACTCCTCGTCACCCAATTAACGCCACTATTAGGTCAACAAGTTTTTGTCGAAAATAAACCAGGTGCAAGCGGTATATCAGGCACGCAATTCGTGGCAAACGCACCGGCCGATGGCTATACCCTGCTCATGGTCTTCCCATCCCATGTTACAAATCCAAGTTTATTTGCTAAATTACCCTACGATAGTGTCAGATCTTTTGAACCAATTGCTCTTGTAAGCGTTGTCTCTCTGGTTTTAGTCGTACCTAAAAACTCCCCTGCAACCCATTTAGAATCTCTCATTGCCTATGCCAAAGCAAATCCAAGTAAATTAAATTTTGGCAGCGTTGGCGCTGGAAGTCTTGGCCATCTTGGTGCCGAACTATTTAACACGATGACAAATACTAATATGACCCACATTCCTTATAAGGGCAGCCCACAAGTAATGACGGCCCTTATTTCTGGAGAAATTCATATGTATTTCGTGGCATCTGCTAGTAGCGCACTGCCCCATATTCAATCTAACCAAATTAAGGCCCTCGGCGTTAGTGGTAAAGATCGTCTGGCAATCCTACCGGATACCCCAGCAGTTAATGATGTGGTAAGAGGCTTTGAAGTCTTGGGTTGGAATGGCATTTTAGCTCCCACAGGGGCCCCTAAGGCGATTGTCGAAAAACTCAATACGCTGATTAATCAAGTTGTCAGCTCATCAGAATTTCAACAAAAATTACGCGCAGAAGGCGCGAGGAGTTCGTCAATTACCGCCGCAGAATTTGGCCAACTGATCCAAAAAGATATTCAAAAATGGGCTGGAGTAATCAAAAAAGCGGGTATTACGCCTGAGTAAGTGATCAATGTCTGTTTTTTACTGACTACCCAAGTCTAGGACCTTTTATCTCCCAGCAATTATCCTAGGCTATAGCCAAACAAGAAACGTTTGTTCAATCGATGATTGGTGCTATATTAAAGAATATACTAATAAATATTCTTGGGGATAACAATGCGGACAGCTAACTGGCACCTTACAAAAATACAAAATATCTTTTTAACCCTATTATTACCTCTGACTTTAATTGGCTGCCAGTCAATGCCGCCAAATGCTAGCCTTGATCCAGATAATACCTCCTATAAACGGATGATCACTCAAGGTAAAGCAGATAAAATTCTCGTAAATAATGTCTACGACTGCCCAAGACACAATCCGAAAATGAATATTCGTCAAAGTGCTGTCGGTCAAATTACAGCTACAGACGGAACAGTGATCACGGTCCCAGCTGAAACTGCTCTTCAAAAAGGTCTTGGGCCAAAAAGCTTTGATCTTTATAACGAGTGTAATCAAGTTACTCCAAAAAACTCCTCTGAAGTAGTGACCGATAAAGTTCCCGTCATTGAAATAGACCACGACGGTGAGGTAATTACTGGTTTTATCGTGGCAGATAATTATTATGAAATGTGGATTAATAACCAACTCGTTTCAGTCGACAATACACCCTACACGCCTTTTAATTCTGCCATTGTTAAGTTTAAGGTAAAGCGGCCTTATACCATCTCCTTCTTGATAGTAGACTGGGATGAACACTTGGGACTGGGCATGGAAGAATTTCCAAAACCTGTCACGCCAACGACTACCCAATGGTATCCTGGCGATGGTGGACTAATCGCTAAATTCTCAGATGGTACGATGACCGACTCTAGCTGGAAAGCCCAAACCTTTTTTATTGGCCCGCTGCATGATCCAAAAGAAGTCGTCGAAAAAGGCAATATCCACGACACACCAAATCTTGGCGGCCGTACCCACCCCTTTTCACGTAAGCCAACTTGTGAATTCAAGTGCTATGCGGTTCATTACCCCATTCCAAAAAACTGGCAATCTAGCCGGTTTAATGATACCAATTGGCCAAGAGCCTGGGAATTTACGGATCAAGAAATCGGCGTAAATAATTTGCAAGCTTATACGCGTTTTCCAGAATTATTTAAAGATGCCAGGTGGATCTGGACCCAAAATTTAGTATTAGATAATGTCGTTATTGCTCGCAAAACTGTCAAGTAATAGTTTCAAGTTGATCTAAGTATCTATTACTTTTACATCACTTAAACAAACCTAGCTAATGGCTACCCTATTACATAATTGGGTAGCCTAAACTTTTCACCGAGCCTTTTCTTGAATTGTTTCTTGACTACGCAATTTGCGTATTATGTTTTTGATTTGATCACCAATCAGGCATCAACAATACGATAAATACCATCGCATTACTCAAGCACGATACCAGCTTGAGTAATAATTTTATTCCACCGAGATATTTCATTTTTTAAAAATTGCCCAAATTGCTCGGCAGAACCAGGCATGGGGTCTGCCCCCTGCGAAATCAACTTATCCTTAAATTTGGGATCAGCTAATACAGACTGTAATTCTTGATTAAGTCGATTTCTAATCACTACCGGTAAATTCGCAGGTCCAATTAAGCCGTACCAAGTTGCCATATCATATCCAACTAGACCAGACTCGGCAATGGTTGGAATATTTGGCGCGGCTGCAGATCTACTCGCAGTAGTAATCCCTAAAGCTCTTAAATTATTCGCCTTTACTTGTACTAAGGCACTGGGCAAATTAGGAAAACTCATATCAACCTGCCCAGAAATTAAATCTGGCATTGCGCTTCCAGTGCCTTTATAAGGGATATGTACAAGGCTAATCTGTGCCATACGTAAAAACAACTCAGCCGATAAATGAACCGATGTGCCATTACCCGAAGATGCAAAAGTTAATTTACCCGGATTCGCTTTAGCAGCACTAACTAACTCAGCAATATTTTTATAGGGTGAACTCATCGGCACAACTAACATATTGGGTGCTAAAAAAACGCCGCCTATCGGAGTAAAGTCTTTAATCGGATCATAATTAAGCTTTTTATAAAGCGACACATTAACGGCATGGCCAATCGAAGGAAAATATAAAACATATCCATCCGGCAATGCTCTAGCGACTGTTTCAGCCGCGATATTACCATTTGCACCAGCGCGATTTTCTACAACAACGGTTTGATTAAGCCGAGTCGATAATGCCGCAGCTAGCTCCCTCCCAACAGCATCAGCTGCACCTCCTGGAGAAAACCCCACGATTAATCGTATGGGTTTTGTGGGATATTTTGATAAATCTTGTGCAAAAGAGTTACCAATGAACATTATTAAAGTAATGAGTGCCAAGTGCAGGTAATTTTTAAATGACATATTTTCTCGCATCATCCTATTTTCTTTACATACTCCACAACAAGATTTCAATCACCCATACAAATTCTCTTCTGGATAATCAAAGTGGATTTAATAAAAGCCAATTTATGAACAACTCTTCATAGTCAATCTAACATACTTCAAATAATCCAGCAGCTCCCTGGCCACCACCAACACACATGGTGACAATCACATATTTCACTTTACGACGCTTACCTTCAATGAGTGCATGCCCAACCATCCTAGCGCCTGACACACCATAAGGATGACCTAGCGCAATAGCACCGCCATTGACGTTTAAAATCTCATCAGGTATTCCCAATTGATCACGGCAATAAAGGACTTGCACGGCAAAGGCCTCATTGAGCTCCCATAAACCAATTTCAGACATCTTCACACCAGTGCGCTCTAGTAATCGTGGTACTGCAAAAATAGGCCCAATCCCCATTTCATCAGGCTCACATCCAGCTACAGCAAATCCTCTGAAGATACCTAATGGCTCAATACCTCTTTGCTGCGCTAGCTTACCATTCATCACAACAACAGCACTTGCACCATCTGAAAATTGACTCGCATTACCAGCTGTTATCACTCCACCAGGTAAGGCAGAACGTATTTTACTTACCCCCACTCTATTCGTATCCGCTCGAATTCCCTCATCCTCTGCAACAGTCACTTCTCGCGTACTGAGTTGCTTAGTCTGTGGATCAGCCCAACCCATAGTCACTTGGATTGGCGTAATTTCGTCTTTGAATAAACCCGCGTCCCTAGCAGCTGCAGCCCTTAACTGACTTCTTACGCCGTATGCATCTTGTAGGTCTTTGCTAATGCTATAGCGCCTTGCAACCTGCTCTGCAGTTTGCAACATATTCCAATACAGCTCTGGCTTTACTTGTTGTAAATCAGGCTCAATCAACATATGTTGATTCATTTCTTGTTGAACACAAGAAATAGACTCAACGCCACCACCAATGATGACAGGGACCTGGTCCACAATCACGCGTTGCGCTGCCATAGCAATTGCCTGTAACCCAGAAGAACAAAATCGGTTCACCGTCACACCACCCACTGAAACAGGTAAACCCGCTTTGATGGCAATCTGTCTAGCAATATTAAGTCCTGTTGCCCCTTCAGGATTGGCGCAGCCAATAATGACATCTTCAATTTCTGCTGGATCAATTTTGGCCCTACTTACAGCCTGCGCAACGACATGCCCACCTAAAATAGCACCGTGGGTCATATTAAAACTTCCACGCCACGATTTTGTCAGTGCAGTTCTTGCTGTTGATACGATGACAGCGTCAATCATAATACTCCCTCGTGTTTCTAAGATTCAATTAAGAACTTGTAATCGTTCTTGCTTGTAACAGATAATCTTGTAAAAGCTTGGCAGGCCGCCAAAATTCATCTTGTGTCAAATGATAAAATTGTTCTAATTTTTGAACTACCTGATATAAACCAATTTCATCCGCATATTTCAAAGGTCCTCCACGATATGGTGGAAATCCATAACCAGTCAGGTAAACAATATCAATATCTGAAGCACGCTGGGCAATCCCTTCCTCCAAGATACGGCAGCCTTCATTAATCAGCGCATAGATACAAAATTCAATGATTTCTTGGTTAGAAATTATTCGACTTTGTATACCGTTGTCTACTCTAAACTGCATCAACATCGCTTCTATCTCAGGGTCAGGAATTGCTTGACGTTGCCCAGGCTCATATAAATACCATCCCTTTCCTGTCTTTTGACCAAATCTTCCAGCTTCACAAATCACATCAGTAAATTTTGAATACTTCAAATTGGGCTGCTCAATGAGACGTCGTTTACGAATAGCGTAACCGATATCATTGCCAGCTAGATCACACATTCTAAATGGTCCCATGACCATCCCAAAACTCTCAAGAGCTTGATCTACTTGCCAAGGTGTAGCACCTTGCTCTAATAAAAATCCGGCTATACGCAGATACTTCTCAACCATCCGATTACCAATAAACCCGTCACAAACACCACAAACAACTGGAGTTTTTTTAATCAATTGTGCTAACTTCATCACTGTCGCTATCACCTCTTTCGAGGTATGCTCTCCACGCACAATTTCTAATAACTGCATGACATTGGCTGGACTAAAAAAATGCATCCCTAAAACATCTTGTGGCCGATTAGTAAAACTCGCTATTTTATTTATATCTAGGGTAGATGTATTACTTGCTAGTATTGCCCCTGTTTTCATGACCCTGTCTAACTCCCTAAAAACCGACTCTTTAACACGTAAATCCTCAAAAACAGCCTCTATGACTAAATCAACGTCTTTTAATTTCTCATAATCCAAGGTTGTTTCTATTAAGGCCAATCGTTCTACCAACTTTTGTGGCGAGAGCTTACCTTTTTTGACACTACTCTGATAATTCGCCGAAATCAAAGCGATGCCTTTATCTAATTTGGCTTGCTCGGTTTCTAAAATAATGACAGGTAATCCAATATTGATGAAGTTCATAGCAATACCACTACCCATCGTACCTGCACCAATAATGCCAACTTTTTGAATGGCTCTTATAGATGTATCTTTTGGAATATCTGCAATTTTAGTAGTGGCGCGCTGGGCAAAAAATGCATAACGCATCGCCCGAGATACGGGCGTATTCATAAGCTCCATAAAGTATTCGCGCTCTTTTATAAGACCCTGTTCAAATGGTAGAGTAATCGCAGCTGACATGGCATCTACTACTCTTAAGGCGGCAGGATAGGGAGCAGCAACAGTTTTTACCGTATTACGAGAAAACTGTAAGAACCCCTCGTGATTTGGGTAATCAATATGACTATCTCGCACTCGCTTGAGGGGCTTTCGATCTAGCACAACTTGCTTGGCATAAGCAATTGCCTGTTCTATAAAAGAACCTTCGAAATAGGCATCAATGAGAGCGCTTTCTTTAAAATCAATCGCCGGCAGTGGATCACCCGATAGAATAAAATTTAGGGCTTTTTCAACACCAATCATCCGTGGCAGACGCTGCGTCCCACCAGCACCAGGAATTAAACCCAATTTAATTTCAGGTAGAGCTAACAATGCTTTTGGATGTGCCACACGGTAGTGACAACCAAGTGCTAATTCAAGGCCACCACCCATACAAACTCCCTGTATCGCTGCAATAACAGGTTTTTTACTTTCTTCAATAGTCTTTATAACCGTCAGCAGGTGCGGCTCTGCAACGGCCTTGATCGTGCCAAACTCTTTGATATCAGCCCCGCCCGAAAAGGCCTTATCCGAGCCCGTAATTACAATCGCTAAAATATTAGGATCATTTTGCGCATGACTAGTTGCATCTACAATTTGTTGACGCAGATCAAGCCCAAGTCCATTGACTGGGGGACTATTTAAGGTGATCAATAAAACTGAATCTCGAATCTCAGATAGTACTAATAGCATATGATGAACCTTTGAGTTATCCATAGGATGAAGTAGCAATGATGCCCCTCAAGTGCGAATGAGGATTCATCGAATCTGTAAACCAAACCTAATCATAAACTGAACGTATTGAACATGAACCAACTACATTTTTTGGATCAGTTTTTTAACTCTCGACGTAATATTTTTCCAACATTCGTTTTTGGCAAACTTGGCAAAAATTCAATTTGCTTAGGGCGCTTATAGTTCGTCAATTGTTCTTGACAAAATGCATGGATTTGCGTCTTTGTTAACTGTTCATTTTCTCGAACAATAAATGCTTTTACTACTTCACCCGTATTTTCATCGGCTATCCCTACCACTGCACACTCTAGGACACCTGGTATCAAAGATAAAATTTCCTCAACTTCGTTTGGATATACATTAAATCCAGAAACATTAATCATATCTTTTTTGCGGTCAATGATTTTGACGTATCCATCACTACTCATCACGCCAATATCACCAGTTCTAAAAAACCCATCTGTCGTCATCACTTGCTTTGTTTCTTCAGGACTATTCCAATATCCCGCCATCAATTGCGGTCCTCGAATAGCTATTTCTCCCAAATCTCCATATGGCATCACTTCACCCGCATCATCCAAAATCACAATCTCTGTGCTGGGCAAGGGTAAGCCAATATGACCAGTAAATTGATCAATCACCGGACTATTAGCACAAGCCACAGGGGAAGTTTCAGATAATCCATATCCCTCCACAATAGGCGATCCGGTCAATAACTGCCACTGGTCTGCCACACTTTTTTGAACTGCCATACCGCCACCAATCGTTAGTAATAAATTACGAAATTGCACCTTCTTAAAACGTGGACGATTGAGTAAGGCCTTAAAAAGTGTACTGACACCAGGAAAAATATTGATCTCAGGATGCTTAATAATCAACTTAATAAAACTATCAAAGTCTCGTGGATTTGGAACTAAGATTAATAATCCACCCTTACGCATACCTAAAATCGCACACGCTGTTAGAGCAAAAATATGATACAAAGGTAAGGCGCATAAAAATACTAATTGCTCAGTATGTTGACGCTTCAGAGCTGGCTCTAGCCAAAAATCCATTTGTAACACATTTGACAAAATATTTTGGTGTAATAAGACAGCACCCTTAGAAAGCCCAGTTGTACCGCCAGTATATTGTAAGAATGCAATATCGTTCGGGGTTATTGTTGGTTTAATAAAAAGACTATTCGATCCAATGTCTATTGCTTCTTTATAGCCGACATAACCGGGTAAATGCCATGGGGGAACAACTTTTTTGATTTTTCGGACAACAAAGTTAATTAATAGACCTTTCGAACCAATGAGTTCTCCCAAGCTAGTAACAATCACTTTTTTCAGGGGAACTTGGGTAGAAATTTGCTGATAAACGTGTGCAAAATTCTCTAAAATAATTAAAACAGACGCTCCACTATCTTTTAACTGAAACTCAAGCTCCCGCGCGGTATAAAGCGGATTAACATTAACGACGACATAACCAGCGCGCAAGATCCCCAACATCGATATCTGAAACTGAGGAACATTGGGCATCATAATTGCAATTCGGGTACCATGCTCAAGCTCAAGCGTTTGCAAATAACTGGCAAATTGCTGAGAAAGTTGGTCAAGCATCCCATAAGTAAAATACTTACCAAAATACTTAAGCGCATCCCGCCTTGCGAATCTCTGAAACGACTCTTCAAACATCTCTACTAAAGAGTTGTATTTCAACTCACCTAATTCATGGGGAACGCCTTTGGGATAATTTTTTAACCAAGGCTTAGACAAGTTATCGGATTTTTGTAGTAGTGGCATCGAATTTAGTCTTAATTGAAAAAAGACTAATTGTGAATTTTTTAGTGGCTATGAATAAACTATCGTGAAATTGACTGAATCATAAATTAGTATAAAGTGTTTTTACCCAAAGATACATCAACAAATTACTTGAATCTGCCCCCTTTGTAGCGCCTACTTCCAGCTTAACGTTTAGAGGGCAACCCCATCGGCATTTCTACAAAAAATGGATTTTCACCAATACCAGCTTCAAAATCTTTAATTTGTTTTAATCCTTTTTCCGTATACAACGGATGAGCTATACAAAGTCCATTCTCCCAAACATGGTCAATCTGTTCGTTATCTAAACACAATAAAAAATTCTTTTTACATTGTTCGCAATACCTTACCATTGGATCGCCAGTTGGATTTAAATTTTTCCAATTGAGGTCACATTTGAATTCAAATTCACAATGAATAATCGTATAAATTTGGTGTGGATCCACTAAATTACTCCGCTTTTAAGTAGATCTAAGTGTATGGTTAAAATCGGGTCCCATCAACCGAAATCTGGGGACGGTGGGTGGGGCTTGGTCTAGGAAAAATCTATGAAGGGGTATAACGAAATATGAAAATAAAGTTTGATCTGGTGATTCATGGTCAATTTTTGATTAATTGAAGTCAAAAAAGTTGTAAGTTATTTACCCTTGGTTGAGTTTTTTATTAAAAAAGGCTCAAATGCATCATTAAAGCCCATTGGGTTATACCTATAGGAATAGTGCCCTCCCTCATTTAATAAAACCAATTCTGAATTAGTAATAGCCTTGGCCAAGTCCTCTGATAGGTAAGCGGGTACAGTGGAATCATCTTTTGTACCAATAATTAAAGACGGCGTAGTAATTTTATATAAATCTGAAACGCGGTTGTGATCAATGGACATCTGAAGTCTTCCTACTAAAACATCTACAGGGGCAATAGTTTTTTTCTGACGCGCCTCAAGTTGCGCCAACTCTTCCCAACCATAGCGAAATTGTAGTGGTCCACAGGTCCACAAGGAGCTAAATTCAACATACTCTTCAGGTCCATAACTCTTTGCAATCTTTTGACGAAAAGTCTGAACCCGACGAATGTAGGCATCAGCAGTTGTCCAAGTGTTATTAAAAGTGGCTGATAAAAGACGCTCTGGGTGCTCAATAGCCATCACTTGCAAAATACAACCCCCAGTAGATGTGCCAATAACATGGGCTCTTTCAATGCCCAGAGCATCTAACAACGAAATCGCATCTTTAGCAACTAAATCAGTCGAGTATGCGTTTGGTGGTTTATCACTCTCTCCGGTGCCTCGATGATCAAAACTAATGCAGCGATAACGATTCGAGAAATATTCCATCTGAAATTTCCATGCTTCTAATAAACCCATCATTCCGGGTATAAATAAGATTGGCTCACCAGAGCCAACTTCATGATAATTTAAAGACAACTCTCCAATATTTATTCTTGACATATTCTGTACCGGTAACTATGAACATGTTTATCAACGATAAACACAATGGAAATAATTTTACTGAAATTCGTAAAGAAATCTTTAAAGAGTGCGCTCCATTATGTGTGGAGAACACTTCCAAGATCGTTTACAAATTCGATATATAAATAATAAAATTTATTATTGATCCCACCACACTAGCTATCCTGACATAAGCGGATATAACCCTTAATTACTAAGAATTATTAAACCTTTAAGAGATCTCAGTGTATAGGTGAAACCGGGGCCCATTAAGGGAAATTTATTGGTCGGGACGGTGTGAGACCCGACCAAACCCTGTATCTTATTGATACTACATGGTAATTTATCAAATAATATCAAATGTATCACACCAATGTATCTCACCTGTTTCACCATATGAAATAAACTGTTCATGCTAAGAACAATTGAGGACAAAACCAAAACTGACACTTGCCATTACCCCTCACTCTGATACCCTCCACCACTCCAAAACAATGTGAGGGTCATCATGAAACGTGTAGCGATTTACGCAAGAGTCAGCACAGACAAACAACAAACTTCTAATCAAATACTCGTGCTCAAAGAAATCGCAGAACGGTCTGGGTACAACATCATTCAGATTTACGAAGATAAAGGTATCTCAGGCAGTAAAGGTCGAGAAGATAGACCTGCGCTCAATCAAATGATGAAAGATGCAACTCATCGAAAATTTGATATGGTCATGTGCTGGAGCATCGATAGACTAGGTCGTTCAATCAGTCATCTCATCGAAATCATGAACGAACTCAATGGACTCAAAATTGATATGTTCTTTTCTCAGCAATCAATCGATACAACTCAATCATCAGGTCGTATGTTGTTCTCGATTATGGGTGCTATTGGTGAATTCGAAAAATCTCTAATAAAAGAGAGAGTGCTTGCTGGACTCGATAGAGCAAGAAAAAATGGCACAAAATTAGGTCGTCCTTCAAACATGACAGATGGAATTAAATCTGCCATACTTATTTTGAAAGATAAAGGCTTAGGTGGACGAGAAACTTGTCGCAAACTAGGAATCGGATGTGCGACTTACTATAAGGTGATTGGGGAGGGTTGAAAAATAATCCTATTTCTTAGGCAACCGTCCACCAGACTTCAAGCATTCATCAATCGTTTTAAATGGTGTGAAATTTTTTGTCTGTTGATAGTAACTAGATTTAGTGTCATGACAAATGCCCGAGTTAGATTTCTTTACAGGAGGATCTGCTGCTTGAACGCTTACTAAAATAAACATTGAGACTAATAAGGTTAATAATTTAGTTTTCATTAGGCACCTTTCAAAGTTAATTTACTAATAGAGAGCAAATACTAATCCCACAAAATATCTGACCTACGATGTTTCATTCTAAAGTGTCCACAACTCGGACAATCCATAGTATTCCATTGCGTTAAGTACTCACCAGTTTCACATTTCTTACAGATTCTGTCTACAGGTTCAAATTGGTTTTTACCAAACTCATATTTAGGAAAATTACCAATATGAATATCTTTTAGGACTTTACATTTAGTACAGTACATTGCTTCAACTTGTAATCTAAAACCTCGGTCAATCCCTTTAGAACAAGTTGTTTCAAAATGACACATAGGACATTTAAAGTCTTAAGCATTTCCCATAGTTTCGGTCAGTTATGAATAGATTAGTTCTTTAAACTCTAATATACAACAAAGTAATCCTTGTACTTTTCTGTAATTAATATCTCACGATTATCAGGCTCGTCTTTATCCTCATCCGCATCTACATAACCATACTCAGCGATTATTTAATTTCTTGACTTATGAATAGTTGAGCATATTTTTATAATAATTTTTGCGAATCTTAGGATTCAAAATATTCTTCGCAGTTCAATTCGCCCCAAAAAAAAGATTCTTTTTGTATCCTCTCCCAATGCAAATCGATTAATGCATCTTCAAAATTTCCAAACCAATACTCACAATTTTTATTAAATAATGTTATTAGTTTTTGTTTATCTTTGTCACTTATCGTTTCAGAAAAAAATATTAAAGGCTCAAATTTTATTAAATCAAAATTTTTATCCTTAAAGTCAACATCACTTAAACAAACACCCTGTTGACTAGAATAGGATTCGATCCATTTCTGATGATTGGCAGATATAAATTCAAAATTTGAAAAAACTACTCCAAACTTTATCTCTTGATTATCTTTTCTATAAACATAACGAATCGCGCTTGTGTTTTCTTTTTTTGGGCTTATTCTGAATTTCATAACTTATTTTTTCATCACCATAATTACATAATCATCCTTGATAGTTATAAATTTTACAATTATTTTGAGATTGGTGTTTACACTACCTTTTTCAAGTTTGTTCACAGTAAGAACAGTTCAAAAAAACCAAATCACATACTTGCGATTACCACTAACTCTGATACCCTCCAGCATTCCAAAACAATGTGAGGATTATCATGAAACGAGTAGCGATTTACGCAAGAGTCAGCACTGACAAACAACAAACATTCCACCTTACATTAATGATTACTTTGTTAAGGCGATATTAGTTGAGCATGCTATAGGGCGAGTCTGATTTAACCTAATCACTAAAACCCAAATTGGAATTATTGCTGATAAGCAGTATTGATAGGATATTAATAAAAAAAGCGTACAACAAAAGGCTGAGAAATGAATGAATAGAGCAATCAATGCCGGTGGAAGAGATTTTTTTACCTGAATATTGTGTAAGAGAATAAAAAATGGGGCCTAAGCCCCACTTTACCAGTTATTTTAGCAATAGCTATTCTGACTTTGCATGTTTCTTTTTAAGTATCCCACCTATTCCAACTACTAATAAGATACCTAGAATTTGAAATGGAATATTCGGGTGATCCATCAAACTATGCAGTGTATCTGTCACTGCCGGATCTGTCACAAACATCTCGCCCGCAAGATAACCAAGCAATGCCGCACCTATAGTGATGATGATCGGATAGCGCTCCATCACTTTTAAAAGCAATGTGCTAGCAAAAATAATCAAAGGAATACTCATCGCCAAACCCAAAAGAATAAGAGGCATACGAAATTCTTCTGGA
>CALPOM020000047.1 GCA_943325205.2 Thermoflexus hugenholtzii JAD2
AAGACCCGTGCACCCAGTTCTAAATGCGTTTTTTTCCCTGCATGTATAACCCGTCCAACTGATTCATATCCCGGTACAAGCGGGTAACCCATACCTGGAAAATTTGGCATCCGGCCAGACCATAATAATTTTTCTGTCCCAGTACTAATACCACTCCACTCCATTTCAACGGCTACGTCTGTATCCCCAAGCCCATCAATCCTGACTTGCTCAAGGGCAATCACTTTAGGCTCTTTGATAATCACAGCAGTAGATTGCACCGAAATTCCTTTTTATTGTTAATTTTACGTTACTTAATTTATGTAAACTAATTTATACACTTATTGTAAATTGCGCATCGGGTTTAATACTTAGGTATTTACCCTAATACGCGTGTTTTTTACTCCAATCCTAAGCCTCCGCCAAAATAATCTGAGCATTCACCACCATCTTATTTTTTAACTTTCGACACGCTACAAACCCCGCCTGATACAGCAAATCTGAAATCTCTTGTGCCGATCTGGGCCGCCCCCTACCCATTGCTAACAAATAAAAACCAAAGTAAGCCTGGCCCATGGCCGGTATTTCGGGAGTGTCGGCCATGGGCTCGGCAATCAGTAATTTGCCACCAACGGGCAAAGTTTGATGAATACCTTTTAATAATTGCAAAACACGCTGGTCGTCATGATCGAAAATGACCCGTATGAGGGTCACAATATCTGCCCCTGTGGGTAACTGATCTTCAAAAAAATTACCCCCAAAAAAGGATAATTGCTGTGGTTGTCGTAAGTTCGATTTAGCTAATTCGACAACCCCTGGTAAGTCAAACAATTGAAACTGTAAATGACTTGCCTGCTGCATCAGTAGTTGAATAAAAGTCCCTTGACCACCACCAATATCGAGTAAACAAGTGTGGCCTGAAAAGTCGTATGCCTGCATTACCTCATCCGCTACTAACGGTAATGAAGCAGACATTAATTGCGAATAATCAGCGACCCGCTCAGCCCGATCTAACTCTTTTAACTCTTCATTTTTTTCAGTAATGTATGGCCAGTAACTCTCTAAAGATGCCTTCATTCCACCGCGTAATAAAGTTAAAGGATCCTGTAGATCTTGATAGAGTGAACTATGATGTTCAATCATGGCACATAGGGCTTTATTACCAACCAGTGGCGAGCCTAGGGAGCCTAAACCAAAACGGTCATGCGCTCGACGCTCCAATAAGTTTAAAGAGACAGCGCCTAAAATTAAACGCTCTAAACCCTTTTTAGGTAAATCGATAATTAGTTGCAGCTCAGCCAATGTTTTGGGACCATCCGCTAACTTGTCAAATAAATCAACGCGAACGCAAGCTAATAAAATTTGCGTATAAACAAAACCTGCCATTAAATCGAAAACAGCATGCGCGCGATGCAAAGATACTTTATTAATAATCGGTAAGGATGCTGCTAGGCGCTGAAAATTTCGGGTTGCAATGATTCGATCACGCCAAATTAATAACCGGTCCCACCAGTTATATTTTGTGTCCTCAAGAGCAGTCAGTTGCTGTAATACCTTGTCCATTTAGATCGCTACGCGCTTGGTATTTTTCGATGAACTCGGCAATGCAGACTGCGTAAAGGATTTAAGCTGTAAATTTTCTCGCTCAAAGAGCGCGTTCGGTACTAGCCTCTCCGATTCATAAGCGACAAGCTTTTTGAGCATTGCCTCACCCGCGCAATGCGGTATCGCCTCAATAGCCCTACAAACGAGGCCATCAAAATACTCCACTGCTCCGCTCAAACCTAATTCTCTGGTAGCACTTGGCCGATCCAAAGCCTCATCTTTGCCAACTGGCTTTCCAAGTGAAGCCATGTCTCCTAAAACATCACGAATATCGTCCGCAACCTGATAGGCTTCCCCTAAACAATCCCCTAACTTCTCCCAAACCTGCGGATTAGCGCCTGCTGCAACCGCTCCTGCAGAAGTCGCAGCAGTAAATAAGGCGCCTGTCTTTGCCTGTTGATACACCTGTAAAGAAACTTTTGATTCACATTCCCAAGCTTGTCCGGCAATAATCCCGTGGGGCGACCCAACCCCTTGCATAACGACGCTCAAAACTGGCGCTAAGCGATTTAAAGATTGTCCCGCTTGATTTACTAGACTCTGAAAAGCCATCACAATCAATGCATCACCCGTTAAAACCGCAATCCGCTCACCAAAAGCTTTATGTACCGAGGCAATACCGCGCCTTAACTCAGCATTGTCAAAACAAGGCAAATCATCGTGCACTAAGGAGCCACAATGAAGTAATTCCAACGCAACTGCTGCTCCCATTGCTAAGCGGGGATCATCATTCCCACAGGCACTAGCCACCGCCAAACATAACTGTGGCCGAATCCTTGCACCTCCAGGAAAAACCGCGTGTCGAATGGCTTGGTTTAATAACGGGGGCCCGCCACGACCTTCAAAAGACTTTAAAGTCGACTCTAGGGCATGCTCAATTTGTTGAGTAACTGGCTGTGACTTGGACATAAAAGCCTCCTCCATGAGAAGATTGTGTAAATATTACTTACCATAAAATATGTAAACAAATATAGACACATTTATTTCGCATGTCAATCAAGATTGCCAGCCACAAGTCAAATCTAAGGGTAAATCACTAGCCCGTTATCTTGACTTTTCAATATCCCTGCCAAATCCACCCCTAGATAGCCAAAAATGCTAATCTACGGCTTATCCGAAGGCTGATCCATGGACTTCTCTTCTAAAAGCCTTTTAGCTTGGCTTTTCTTTACATCTCGTAATTGCCACCAGGCAAAAAGAAGCACTCCTCCAAAAACCAAGACACATTCGATTAAGATGATGGGTAAATAATGATACATGTCGACCATTTAAATTTCAATCTTTCAATCTATGCCAAATTCTGATCTGTCACGCCTACCCGAACCATGGCCTAATAAAAACCTCAGTAAAACCCTCAGTATCAACAATCTGGATTGGCATTATCAAATTAGCACACACCCTAGCCCAGCGGCAAAATCTATTTTACTGATCCATGGTACCGGTTCGTCATGCCATTCCTGGGAAAATATACTCCCTATCTTGGCGCAAAAATATACAGTGATGGCAGTCGATCTTCCCGGCCATGGCTACACCACCGGCGCCCTGAAAGAGCAACTCCATATCCAAGAAATTGCTAAAGAACTCCAAGCACTACTCATTAAACTACATTTGCACACACCCAATGTGATCATCGGACATTCTGCCGGCACAAACTGCGCCCTGGCACTCGCACTTCTCGACCGAAGCAATCAGCCAGAACTAATGATTGGGCTAAACCCATCATTAATAAGCCCTCCAAGCCTTTATAACTTCTTTATCGGACCTTTAATTAACCCAATTTTTACGTCAACAATGATGGCCCACTTCCTGGCTAATAGTATTCCAATCACCGGCATGATTGATAAATTACTCAACTCAACCAACTCGGATCTGACAACTTCTCAACGCCTGCAATACAAAACACTCTTTAAACAAATCAATCATATCCACGGTTCTATGAATTTTATGGCGGCTTCCAACATCCCAGAATTATTGAGTGCAAGTGCCAATTTAAAAGGATTAATGACTTTTCTCGTGGCAGAAAATGATCCATGGGTGCCGCAAACGAGCTTGCAACCAATCATCCAAAATTATTTCCCAAAGGCGACTGTAATCGTTAAACCAGGTGGCCATCTTTTCCATGAGGCTAACCCCAAGGAAACACTTCAAATTATCCAATCAGCAATTCAACAACTACCTAGCAAACCTGTCAAAGAATATGCTTAGATCTCATCAGATTTCTTGCCAACGAGGTAAAAATGTCCTCTGGGAAAGTCTAGATCTAGAAGTAGGCCCTGGCGAGCTTTTATTTATCAAAGGGGCAAATGGCCAAGGCAAGTCATCTCTTCTTCGGATCCTAGCCGGCCTTGCTACTCCCAATAGCGGTTCGGTAACATGGGATCATGTACTTATCCAAAAAATAACTGATACCTATCATCCGAACCTACTTTATCTGGGTCATACAATCGCTCTGCAGTCTGAGATGAGTGCCGTCGCAAATTTACAATTTCTCATGCGAATACATGGTCACAATATTCCACAACAAGCCATTCATAACAAACTATTAGAATGGGGGCTTTCTCATAAAACAATTCAACTCCCAACTCGCCTCCTATCCCAAGGACAAAAACAACGCGTAGCTCTCACGCAGTTATCTCTCAGCCAAAGTCCATTGTGGATTTTGGATGAACCCTTTAATGGCCTTGATCAAATGGGGACTGAGCACCTTTATCAAACTATGCTGCACCATCTTCAAAATAAAGGCTTCTTGATTCTAACAAGTCACTTACATCAAAATTTTCAACATGTAATTGCAAATGATCCAGCTTTACGAGAAAAAATAATCACATTATGACCGGTCAACTCAGCACCATTGAAGTAATGCAAACTGTTTTTCTGCGCGATCTTCATTTAGCGATCAAACAAAAAACAGATACCCTGGGTGCGGTCTTTTTCTTTGCCTTAGTGGCAAGCCTGTTTCCACTGGCTATCGGCTCTGAATTACAACTCCTCAAACAAATTGCCCCCGGAATCATTTGGGTCAGCGCCCTGCTAGCAAGTATGCTGTCTATGAACCGCCTCTATACCAATGATTTTAATGACGGCACTCTCGAGCAACTCACCCTAAGTGCCTGCCCCTTAGAATTCATTGTCCTAGCTAAAATACTCGCACACTGGACTACAACGGGCTTCGTTCTTCTAATCCTCTCACCTATTCTGGCCATTCAATTTGATCTCTCACCATTAGCAATTAGCACCCTCATGCTCACTCTTCTGATCGGTACCCCAGTTCTCAGTTTTTTAGGTTCTATTGGCGCCGCTCTATCACTTGGGCTCCAAAGTGCCGGTGCGCTGATTTCTCTCATGATCCTCCCACTGCTTATCCCTGTTCTCATTTTAGGAACTCTAGCGGTTGATGCGGCCTCCACAAATATGCCTTTTTCTGTATACTTGTATCTGCTTTTGGCTTTGAGCATTTTAGCTAGCTTTTTTGGCCCCCTAGCCAGCGCCTTTGCGTTACGAATTGCACAAGAATAAGTGCCGAGAAATAAATTGTATGGAATACAAAAATCCCACGAATCCGCCACTTGCTCAACCAATGAATTGGTTTGCCTTCGCCTCTCCAAGTCGCTTTTACCAGCTAAGTCAAAAAATCATTCCCCTTTGCTGGATTCTTTTCGTTATTACAGCAACTGCTGGCCTCATCCTAGGATTACTCTTCGCTCCCACAGATGCAGTTCAGGGAGATTCATACCGAATCATCTATATTCATGTACCCGCAGCTTGGATGTCGATGATTCTTTACTTGGCCATGGCTTTTTGGGCTTCAATCGGACTCATCTTTAATGCTCGGCTAGCCTACCGCTTCGCTATTTCGATTGCGCCTACCGGCGCCTTAATGACTTTTATTGCCCTTTGGACTGGTGCCCTTTGGGGTAAGCCAACGTGGGGAACCTGGTGGGTCTGGGATGCAAGGCTAACCTCAGAACTGATCTTGCTTTTTTTGTATATAGGCTACCTAAGTCTCTATTATGCAATCCATGATGAGCGTAAAGCTTCAAAAGCTTCGTCTTTGCTTGCCATAGTTGGTGCTGTCAATGTACCTATTATTTATTTCTCAGTAAAATGGTGGAATACTTTGCATCAGGGTGCAACCATTACCGTCAGCAAAGCCCCTTCCATTGAACAAACCATGTTAATTGCCCTCTTATTAATGACCGCCGCTTTTTGGCTTTACGCCTTTGCAGTCATCTTCACTCGCGTTAACCAACGCTCGCTGATCGATGAGTCACATACCGATTGGGTTCAACAAATTCTCCGTGGACGAGGTCAAGCATGATCTGGTCTTCATTTCATGAATTTATTCTGATGCATGGTTATGGTGGCTATGTCTGGGGATCTTTTGGACTGACAGCTTTGCTAATGGCTCTAGAATTTCGCCAGTTACGAAAAATCAATCAAACCATCTTCTCGGAAAATCCCCCCTCATGAAACCGCGCACGCGACGCTTGACCCTCATTCTTGGTGGTATGGGAGCAATTGGAGTTGCTACTGTCTTAGTACTCCAAGCCTTTCAGGAAAATTTGGTGTTTTTTTATACCCCAACCCAAATCACTAATAATGAGGCCCCTGCTAATAAAAGTTTTCGAGTCGGTGGCATGGTCGTTACTGAAAGTGTCAAACGAGAACCGGGTGGACTACAGGTTGAATTCTTAGTAACAGATACCGCCAAGACTATCCCGGTGCGTTTCACCGGTATCCTACCCGACCTCTTTCAAGAGGGTAAAGGTGTCGTTGCACAGGGCCAATTGAATTCTGATGGGGTATTTATAGCGGCGCAAGTTTTAGCAAAACATGATGAAAATTATATGCCCCCAGAAGCCAAAGACGCTGTCGATCAAGCCACCAAAAACCGTGCAAAAATGGCTAAACCAGTGAACAACTACGAAAGTAAATAATGATCCCAGAAATTGGCCACCTCGCACTGATTATTGCTTTTGTGCTAGCTTTACTGCAATGCGTCTTGCCTATCTGGGGAGCACAAGTTGGCAACTACCAACTCATGGCTGTTGCTAGACCAACGGCAACGTTACAACTGCTTTTTGTCTCGATCGCTTATTGTGCGCTCATCTTCTCTTTTATCAACAATGATTTTTCCGTGCTCAATGTGGCCGAAAACTCGAATTCATCATTACCTACCATTTACCGTATCTGTGCTTCGTGGGGAAGTCATGAGGGCTCTATATTACTCTGGGCACTCATGTTGGCAGGCTGGAGTTGTGCAGTCGCTATGTTCTCTAAGCATCTGCCGCAACCCGTCCTAGCGAGAACACTTGGAGTGATGGGTTTTATCAGCGTAGGTACTATTTTATTTACCCTCGTCACCTCAAATCCTTTTGTTAGACTCCTGCCGGCAGCTGCAAATGGTCGGGATCTTAATCCATTACTGCAAGATCCTGGCATGATTATTCATCCACCGATGCTTTACATGGGCTATGTTGGTAGTTCAGTAGTTTTCTCTTTAGCAATTGCCGCTCTTCTTTCTGGCAAATTAGATACGGCATGGGCGCGCTGGTCAAGACCATGGATCACGATGTCGTGGTGCTTTTTGACTGTCGGTATTGCTCTTGGAAGTGCCTGGGCCTACTACGAACTAGGCTGGGGCGGTTGGTGGTTTTGGGACCCTGTGGAAAACGCCTCTTTTATGCCTTGGCTTTTGGGAACTGCGCTGATTCACTCTCTGGCTGTTACTGAAAAAAGAGGGGGGTTTAAAATGTGGACCGCTCTTCTAGCTATCCTGACATTTTCATTAGCGCTCCTCGGTACTTTTTTAGTGCGCTCGGGAGTCATCACATCAGTGCATGCCTTTGCTACAGATCCTCAAAGAGGTATTTTTATACTACTCTTTTTAGCAATTCTCATTGGCGGATCACTCACCTTATTTGCTATTCGAGCTCCCAAAGCCTCCACCGGTGAAGAGTTTGATTTGGTATCTAAAGAGTCGATGCTTCTTACCAACAATATCTTACTGATCGTTGCAACCGGCGCAGTTTTGCTAGGCACCCTATATCCATTAATTATCGACGCGTTGCAATTGGGCAAACTGTCTGTAGGTAAGCCCTATTTTGATGCCGTGTTTGTTCCTATTATGACTCCAGCATTATTTTTAATGGGTGTTGGCCCGATAACCCGGTGGCGTGGTGCTCCGACAATTGAATTAATTCTCCAATTAAAATGGGCGCTTGGCGTGACAGTTATTTCAGCCGCCGTGGCGCCGTTCATCATGCGATCTTGGACACCACTGATTGGCTTTGGTCTTCTTTTGGCGGTGTGGATTATTGTGGCCAGCATAAACAATTTAATTACGCGCCTAAAAAATCATCCAAGCCACTGGTTATCAGCTCTCAAACTACAAAGTGCAAGTTACTACGGCATGCTCCTAGCGCATATTGGTGTGGCTGTTTTTATTTTTGGCGTAACTATGGTGAGTGGCTTTGAGGAAGAAAAAGATTTACGCATGAGCGCTGGAAGTAAAAGCTCCTTGGCTGGCTATGAAATTCATTTTAATCAAGTCTCAGAAATTACAGGACCGAATTATGTCGCTGCTCAAGGAAATATCAGTGTCTTTAAAGATGACAAATTAGTCACGATGATGTATCCGCAAAAAAGAAAGTATGACTCCAGTCAAATGCTCATGACTGAAGCAGCAATTTACAATAGTTTTGTTGGCGATCTATACATCTCAATGGCAGAGCCAGTCTCGCCCTCCGAATGGGGTATTAAGATTCAATTTAAACCTTTTATAAACTATATTTGGTTGGGTTGCTTCCTCATGGCATTAGGCGGAATTTTTGCAGTGAGCGATAAAAAATATCGTTTTAAACCAATTGCCCAGGTCATTGCATGAAGCGCTTAATACCCCTGGGGATATTCGGTGTACTTATCGTCTTTTTAGTGATTGGTCTTAGCCTTAAGCCAAAAGAAATACCCTCGCCATTAATCGGTAAAATGGCGCCCACGTTTTCATTGCCAGTACTTAATCAAGAAAACCAAATCTTCACACCAAGTGAAATGCTTGGAAAAGTCTGGCTTCTCAATGTCTGGGCCTCTTGGTGCGTCAGCTGCCGTGCAGAGCACCCGCTACTCAATGAACTCGCAAAGATGAAACTTGTCCCAATCCTGGGACTAAACTATAAAGACCAAGATCCAGCTGCACTCAAGTGGCTCACAGAATTAGGCAATCCTTATGATTTATCGATTGTCGATGCCAAAGGCCTAGTTGGTATCGACTATGGCGTTTACGGAGTTCCTGAGACTTTTGTAATTGACCAAACCGGCAAAGTAGCCTTTAAGCATATTGGTCCAATTACACCGGATTCTATGCAAAAAACGCTCCTTCCTCTCATCGCAAAACTGAATCAATGACGCTTATGAGACTTCGTTATAAGAATTTTCTGATGATTTACTTCTCGGTATGTATATCGTCTCTTTGCTTAGGCCAACCAAGCCAGTCCCCAAATAAGGATCAACAGGTAATCAAAGAAGCACCCTTCTTGGCAAGTAATCCCGCTCTGGAGGTAAAAGTGAAAGAAATTGCCGAGGAATTGCGTTGCCTAGTCTGCCAAAATGAAACCATTGCTGGTTCACACGCCGAGCTAGCTATCGATCTGCGTAACCAGATCAGAACTCAACTCCAAAGTGGTGGAACTAAAGAATCGATTCTGCAATATATGGTCGAGCGATATGGCGATTTTGTTTTATATAACCCACCCTTTAAAGCTAAAACCTCGCTACTCTGGCTTGGCCCTCTCGCTCTTCTCCTTCTCAGCTTATTTGTTTTACGTAATTATTTACGCCAACAAAAAAACACCAATAAAACGGCTGTCTATGGCAGCGCTGATCTGGCTCAAGCACGAGAATTGCTGCGGCAATCTAAGCCAGTCAACCATCCATCAACCCCCTCGATGACGAAAGATAATTAATATGACTTGGTTTGTCATCACGGCAGTCATTCTGACTATGCTCGCTATTGCCCTTTTAGTCTTCCCGTTATTAAAAAATCAGGCGAGTACCAAAATAACTTCTCAACCAACCGTTGATCCACACACTGCTTCAAATTTAATACTCTTGCAAGAAAGCCAAAAATCTTTAGATGAAGATTATCAGGCAAAACTTATTACCAAAGAACATTACGAGCTTCAACAACAAGACTTAGAAAAACGTACCCTGGTCGAAGTGGTCCAAATGCAGTCCAGTGCGGCTAAGGTATCTGAGTTTCCTAAAAAGTGGCCCTTCATCTTAGTCGGAGTAGTGCCTCTCATGGTTCTTAGCCTTTATCTTCTTCTAGGAAATCCTGGCGCCATCAATCCACCTTCAGACCCTCAAAATGATCAAATTCTATCGATGGTGAAAGAATTAGAAAAGAAATTAAAGACTGATCCTACAAATGCTACTGGTTGGATTTTGCTGGCACGAAGCTATACCGCCATGAACCGTGTCTCAGAAGCCAAAGATGCTTATCAAAAAGCCATTGAATTTAATCCTAAAAATGCAAATGTATTGGCAGATTATGCAGATTTAATCGCTTTTGAAAATAAAGGTATTAATCCTGAAGCGCTCAAATTAATTAACCAAGCCCTCCAACTCGACAGTAAAAACCCTAAAGCTCTTGCATTAAAAGGCTCAGCAGAATTCGAAGCGAAACAATATGCCGAGTCAATTCGTTACTGGAAAATGGCAATCGATTATTTGAGCCCAAATGATCAGCAGTTTGCTCAAGCTTTACAAGGTAGTATTGCCGAAGCTCAAAGTCAGCTGCGCCCCTCAGCCCAAACACCTGCGCCACCACTCAATACTCCAAGTGTAAGTAATTCTGTGGCTAATCCAACTCCCCCAAACAGCCCTAAAGTAGTTGGCCAAGTTACTCTGAATGCACAATTTGCCAAGCAAGTCAGCCCAACAGATACCGTCTTTATCTATGCACGAGCTATCAATGGCCCCAGAATGCCCGTTGCAATTATCCGTATTACAGTAAAAGATCTACCCTATAACTTCACACTCAGCGATGCGCAAGCAATGTCGCCGGAGATATCCATCTCAAAATTTAAAGAGTTTTCTGTGAGTGCTAGAGTTTCCAAAAGTGGTAATGCACTACCTGAAAAAGGCGACCTCATCGGCCTCGTTACCCCTGTTCCAATTGGCGCAAATCAAGTACAAATTGTCATTAATGACGTGCAACCCTAAGTAAACTAAACAAATAATTGCTTGGCAGCAGCGACTACTTGGTTGGATTTTCCTCGGGGTAAGGGCACATATTTAGCGCCCATTTCGAATGCGAGTTGTCGACCCAGGTCCTGCGGAGTTATCGAAGTGTCAATGAATAAAGTTTGATATCCCCCTAGCCTGACTCGCTGCGCCTGATGCGTCGCATCACTTTGCGCAGCCTGCCTACCCCCGATCCCCGCTAAAGAGACATTGGCTCGACCATCCGTCATCAGTATTAAAACCGGTGTCTGACCTTTCGCCAGAATAGTGGTTGCAATTTGATGAGCCTCATGAATTGCGATAGCTAATGGCGTCCCACCACCACCTAACATCGAACTTAATAGGCGCTTAGCCCTGACTAAGGATCGCGTCGGAGGTAATACTAATTCAGCCCTATTCACCCGAAAAGAAACCATGGCTACTTGATCACGCCGAATATAACAATCGGCCAACAATAACTCAATTGCGCCTTTGGCCTCAGCTAAGCGCTCATGCGCTGATGACCCCGAGGCGTCAACGACAAAAATAGTGACTGTTGTACTCCGCTGCTGGTACCTTCGTAAATAAATATCATCCGAGCGAATCATGAACTGCGTTTTTTGGGTGGAGGAATTTGCCTGACTATCTTGCCGACGGATCATTTGCCAAGGACTCGCAGCTTGTAATGTTTTTAAAAAATCAATCCGTTGACCACTTCTTGGCTTTCCCTTCCTAGAGACTAAGGGCTGTCCATGATTAACACTTTTTTGTAAACTACCCGCCTTGCCTAAAGATGTTTGCTGAGTTTTGGACTGGATTTTATTCTTACTTAATTCATTGAGTAAACCACTTGGCATATTCGCCTTTACCGCCTCGATAATCATTTCTTCTAACTGCTCCTTACTTGGCATCTGGGGCGGAGTTGGCGCCTCTTTTTGCTCCTCCTGATTTTCTGAATCCGCATGCTGGTTTTCTTCTAAACGCTCTTGCGATGGCTCCTGGAAGTCTTCATCAACTGCGTCCAGTTGATCTTCCTCCGAAGACTCCAGATCTTCAGATGACTGGGGTATTTGAGTCATCCGATGGCCAAAAACCAACCGTGATCCAGTCTGAATGTCCGCCTGAGTAACCTGCGTATCACCCCGTAAAGCAGTGATTACTCGAATCGTTCGAATAGCAAAAAGCCCGGCACGAATACTATCAATTCCTAAAACCTGTGAAGCTTGTAAAACCCCTTCATAGACTTCCTGTGTGAACTCTATTTGCTTGATTAACAATCTTGTATCTGCAAGCGATATTGGACTCATAGTAGGGCTAGCCTGGCAGTCTGGGTATGCCAACTCATCTAAACATAATTGAAAAGCTAAGCGCTCAGTTAATCGTAAACTCAAAGCCTCGTCTACACCAATACCTTCATCAAAAGCAATTATTCCAAAAGCGGCATGACGATCAAAGGCCTGCGTTAGTAGTGCAGTTGCATGTTCTCGGAGTCGCTCTGCCATCGCTAAAAATATAAAACCACCCATTGCCCTACTAATGAGCCCAGTGGTATAGATCCTCTTTTTGAGTTCTACTGTTCGAATCACATCTAGTCCACCTACAAGGGCTTCTTCATCTACATTTGCAGGGACTTTAACTATTGGAGTTTTGGGATCTACTAAACTCAAAAAATAATCGCGCCATAACTCTCTGACAGGTCCTGCGCCAGCTTTAATACTCGCACCAAGACTTGGATCTACGGCTAAAATTCTTGCAGCCAACAAGGCATCCTGCCAGACTAAAGACTCCACAGTTGGCTTCATTTATTCGGGAAATAACTCGTCTAACGCCCGCTCTATTCGGATCGACGAACCAGTATCATCTAACGGGTCGCGACGTAAACGATGGCACAGCGCTAATGGTGCAATTTTTCTCAAATGTCCTAAATGAGCGCTCTTACTGCCATCATATGCAGCTAAGGCTCGGATTGCCCGCATGAGGGTTAATTCACCGCGTAAGCCATCCGCACCTAAATGTGCGCATAGTTGCGAAGTGGCTATTAATAATTCATCCGATACAGTAATTTTTAGCAAGCGCTTACGCGATTGAATAATCTGTTCTTTTATCTTCTGCTCTGCTCCTGCCCACTGTAATAAAAAACTTTCTGGATCACGTTCAAAAAACTCGCGTCGCTTGATGATTTCAATGCGAACTAAGACCTCTTTTGGAGTCTTTACATCAACTGATAGCCCAAAACGGTCCAGTAATTGGGGGCGCAACTCCCCCTCCTCGGGATTGCCACTCCCAATTAAGACAAACCGCGCAGGATGCCGCACACTTAAACCATCTCGCTCCACCACATTTTCTCCAGAAGCAGCTACGTCAATGAGTAAATCAACTAAGTGATCCTCTAATAAATTGACTTCATCAATATATAAATACCCCCGATTTGCCCTCGCTAACAAACCTGGCTCAAAAGACTTAATACCCTGAGAAAGTGCTTTCTCAATATCGAGTGAGCCAATGATGCGGTCTTCCGTGGCACCTAGGGGCAAATCAACTACGGGAGCTAGCATCGGGACTGTTTTTAGCTTATGTCCAGACAACTTTCTCTCCGAACACCATACACAGCCATCAGCTAAAGCTGGGTCACAATGATATGGACAATCACTAACCGCTTTCATTTCAGGTAACAATGCAGCTAATGACCGCACCATCGTTGATTTACCCGTGCCACGATCACCGAATATCAGGACCCCCCCAATTTTGGAATCAATCGTTGAGAGAATCAACGATAGTTTCATCTCTTCTTGTCCTACAATTGCAGAAAATGGGAATTGCATTGTCTTACCTTACTTTCAAAATTGATACGCTCATGTGTAAATCTATCATAATAGAATTGGATTAGATTTTAAAATATGCCAAAATGATACTAAACAGGAGAACCTTATGAGCTTGCCAGAGATACGCGTCACAAAAGATGAAATGCGGGCACGTGTGGCCTACTTCAAAGATTTAAAGGGTTTTGATACGGGCCTGACCGATAGTGAATATCCATCAGCTTATCGAATGCTATACAACGCTTTAGGTTTTCAACCCCCGAAAGGCAAGGGTGGTTCCGAAGTTGAATCGCCCGTCGGAGCAGATGCCTCCGCGAACTCTGCAATTAAAATTTCAGAAGGTTTTAATATCGGCTATTGCCAATGCAAACCTGGCTTTGGCCCAATGATGCATAACCACGACACGAACGAAACATTTATCCCCATGACCGGAACTTGGCGCTGTTCTTGGGAGGTGGATGGTCAAGTCGAATCATTCGACGTTGGCCAGTGGGATATTTGCTCTTTCCCGGCAGGCGTGCAACGACGTTTTGAAAACGTGACCTTCAATGAACCTGACCAAAATCATTGGCTCATGTTTATCATCGGTGGTAATGCGCCTGCAGCTGACTTTAGCGAGCAAGCCAAAGCAACTCTGAAAGCTGCAGGCTTACTGAAATAAAAGTCTACCAAGGCGTGGTTTAATCCGTTTATAGTTGATTCAAACTTGCATCACTTATAATGGGCGTATGAATTTTATGAAAGTCAGAGTGGGCTTTAAACGTGTGATGTTATCCAACAAGCCACTTCCTAATCAGCCAGTTGATTGGTATCAATGAATACCTCCCCCGTATTTTTTAATAAAAATTTATTTTTATTAATTCTGTGCCAAGGTCTTTATTTAACCAATAATGTAACCTTTATTGCAATTAACGGCTTAGTTGGCTTTAGCCTAACGCCAATCCCTTGGATGGCTACACTACCTGTGATGAGTTACGTTGTGGGTGCAGCCCTATCGACCTCGCTAGTCGCAAAAGTACAAGCGCAATTTGGCAGAAAAAGATCTTTTCAATTTGCGTTAATAATCGCCTCTTTATCCACTCTACTGTGTGCCTACGCAGCCGATAGTAAAAACTTTTGGCTACTGACTGTTGGTACCGCTATTGCAGGATATTACAGTGCAAATGGCTTACTCTATCGATTTGTTGCTCCTGAACTGACACATCCGAATTTTCGTGAAAAGGCCGTTTCACTCCTTCTAACCGGTGGACTCTTTGGCGCAGTCTTTGGCCCCAATATGTCGGTGTGGACTAAAGATATTTTTCTAACGCCTTTTCTAGGTGCCTATCTCGTTTTATCTTTAGCTGGTCTACTCGGCATCGTCATTATGCATTTTATTGATTTCCCGATAGAGAAAAAAGTCGAGTCTACGGATGATCCGGGTAGACCTTTATTAGAAATCATCTACCAGCCTAAATTTTTAGTCGCGCTGATTTGTGCCGCCCTAAGCTATGGGATGATGAACTTAATCATGGCGGGTACGCCACTAGCAATGGAGGTCTGCGGATTCATATTTGCAGATACAGCCACCGTTTTACAATGGCATGTAATTGGTATGTTTGCACCTGGGTTTTTCTCGGGATATCTCATCAAAAAATATGGTTCTGTTTTGATCATGGCAATTGGGGTGGTTTTAAATATCATTGCCATCCTAATTTTGTTATCCGGTAATGACTTTTATCATTTTCTAATCCCTCTGTTTATCTTGGGACTTGCTTGGAATTTTCTCTTCACAGCAGCTACAACTCTTGCGATTGCGGCCTACCGCCCCGAAGAGAAGAATAAATCCCAGGCAATTATTAATTTCTTTGTATTTGGCACTATGGCTATTAGCTCATTTAGCTCAGGAGCACTTATCTCTACCCAAGGTTGGACTTTTATTAATTATGGCTCACTTCTACCTGCCGCCATTATGGGAGGCGCTCTGATTTGGCTCCAATTCATGCAAAAAAAGCCCACTTAAAATCCTAAAATGAACTAATCATTCTATTTTAAATACCAGCTATTCAATTCAAATAAACTTTTAACCTTGTATTGAATTTGAAAATCTCCTCTTACCCAAACAGGTTGTGAACGCAAGCGCCGCCATCTTATAATCCCCATGAAATCAAAAGTTATCGCTGACATTTCTGAGCAAAATCAGTTTGATGAGATCGTTGATGTTCGAACTCCTGCAGAGTTTGCCATTGACCATATTCCGGGGGCAATCAACTTACCCGTTCTGAGTGATGAGGAGCGCGCAATCGT
>CALPOM020000048.1 GCA_943325205.2 Thermoflexus hugenholtzii JAD2
TATGCGTCGCCAGGTAATGGCTCCGGTCCGCACCTGAGCGCAGAATTATTGATTCTTCAAGGCGGTGGTGATATTAAACATATTCCCTATAACGGGGGTGCACCAGCCATTCAAGCAGTCCTTGGTAATCAAGTCGCTCTTGCTTTTTCAGCCCTACCGCCAGCACTTCCTCATATTAATGGCCAAAAGTTAATCCCACTAGCAATCAGTAGTAAGTCTCGGTTTGCAGCATTGCCCGCAGTTCCAACTATTGCCGAATCAGGATTTCCAGATTTTGAAGGGGATACCCAACAATTTATTATGGTCCCAGCAGGTACTCCAAAAATGATCATCGATTTATTAAACCAAGAAATTATAAAAATAGTTAACGCGCCTGATACAAAAGACAAGTTGAGTTCTCTTGGCTACTCACTGTCATCTCATACTCCTGAGCAAACTGGTGCCCTAATAAAAACCGAAATTGCTAAGTGGACTAGGGTGGTTAAAGCAGGCAATATCAAACCGGATTAAAGATATAAGGATTTAAGCTCTTGAGCTATTGAGATTCTAGGCAACATTCAGGACTTTAGGCTACTTGAGTTAGTAAATCAAACTCTTACAACGCAGTCCAAGTCAATGGCTCCGATCTACTGCTCCCGCATACATTACAAATGAACCAAACTCGAGGTGTCAACGGCCTTGGCCGTTGCCTCAAAAGCCGCAACTGTATTTAAAATTTCTTGCGGGGAAATAAGGTATGGTTGCTTACACATAATCGCATCAGCAAAAGCTTCTAACTGAAACTGTAATGCGCTAATCGTTTCAAATTGGAAAACTTCCTCGGGCTTTCCACTGAGACTTAGCAATACCGTATTTTGACCCCGCGCTTCTGCACTACCCTTTGACCCAAAAAGATGTACGCGCCAATAAACTGGGGAGGGTCTTGGGGATGAAAGTATCCCAGTTGCGCCAGACTGAAAATCAAACAGAGCAACCATCGTATCCTGTGCCCCTCCGTTTAACTGTCGATAAATTCCTTGCACACTTTTAATAGGCCCTAACAGGTTCACGCAAGCATCGATAATATGAATCCCTGTAGCTGTTAAACTTCCGCCAGGGACGTTTTCAGAGTGATCGCGCCAAGAAGCTTTAAAGTTAGTCAAGTTTTCATTCGTGAAGTTACCCTCAACATGGGTTAATTCTCCCAACACACCAGAGTTTGCAATCCTTTTTAATTCTTGCATCGATGGCCAAAAACGCTTGTCATGCCCAACGCCTAATTGCACATTCGCTACGTCGCAAGCTTGCACTGCCTTGTGTGCCTCTGCAACAGTTAGCGCTAAAGGTTTTTCACAAAAAACCGCTTTGCCAGCTTTAGCAGCAGCAATGATTTGCTCAACGTGCAGTACATGCGGCGTGGCTAATATAATCGCCGAAATCTGTGGATCGGCTAGCACAGCCTGTGCATCGGCAGTTACATCGAAATTCGCTTCTTTTGCAAAATCATCATATTTCTCAGGATGCTGAACAACACCATATTTAAATTGAATTTTTGTGCTTTTCCCTTGCACCGAACGAACTAGGTTTTTTCCCCAACGCCCTAATCCAAACATCGCAGCATCTATCATTATCTTCTCACTTTTTTCGCGTAAAGCCAGTAATGGCTTCAATTTGATTGATTGCCGCCACATGATCTAATAAACGCTGAGCTGTTTTAGCCATTGCTAAATCGACTAACTTACCATCTACTGTCGTACTAGCAACGCCTCTTGTTAAAGCCTCTTCATAAGCAGCAACTACCCGAGAGTAATATTCAATTTGCGCCTGTGTCGGTGTGTAAATCATGTTCGCATCAGCAATCTGATTGGGATGAATAACCGTTCTTCCCCGAAAGCCTAGGCGACGAGATAGTTGTGTGTCGCTGCGAAACCCTTCTGGATCTCGAATATTTGAAAAGACTCCGTCTAGAGGACATTCAAAACCAGCTGCTCGAGCAGACACTAAAGAAAACTGTCGAACAAACATCATCTCAGGACCTTCACTAGTCCAGGTAGCTCCTAAGGAAACATTCATGTCACCATCTTCACCGCCACCGTAAATCATACTTTCTATGCGCGGAGAACTTGTCATAATGGCCCGCGAATCTAAAACTCCATTGGCACTTTCCATCATCACAATGATAGGCGTACTGCCAACCTGAATACCCCGCGCAATCTCCACACTGGCAATCAATCGATCAACCGCCTGCACATCACCAAGACAGTCTTGCTTGGGCACAATAAAACCGACTAAGCCCTTGGCGCCAACAAACGTTTCAATATCCTCATGAAAAAATCCGGTCGACAAACTATTAATCCGAATCCAACTTCTTTGTCCCATCACCTTTGGCATGTATTCCAAAGTCATTTGCCGAGCGTTATTTTTTTCAGGGTCTGGAACCGTATCCTCCAAATCAAAAATAAATCCATCAGCTGGTAAATCAGCTAATTTATTCATCATCCGCTCTTGATTGGCAGGTACAAATAATAAGCTACGCCAAATTTTCATCGTCTATCCTTTTATCTCAATATTTTTATCAATTTTCTGCAGGTATCTCTAGTTATTTGACTAGAGATACCTATGCTTTCGGGCTTAACATCAAAAGTCCTGATTCCTGCCAGGCTTTAATTTGATCTTGGGTATATCCTAGTTCTTGTAAAATCTCGCTAGTATGCTCGCCTAACAATGGTGCAGGTCTACGAATCGCTAATGCACCTGTCTCTAGGATTACCGGATTGCGAACCGCTTGCATCTTACCCATAACGGGATGGTCTACTTCAACTGCAACTTTTCTGGCAATAATATGGGGATCTTCAAAGACCTCTTTAATATTATTCATTCTCGAACATGGCACACCTGCAGCGCGTAATAACTCCTCTAGTTCCTGAACCGCTCTTGAGGCAATCACAGGTGATACCACCTCTAATAAACTGGACTCATTTTGTTTACGCAAAACGTAACTTGAAAAACGGATATCTTCCAACCATGACTCCAAACCCAAAACCTGCATAAAGCGCTTAAATAAAGCGTCATTGGGCGTGCCAATAGCAATATATTGTTGATCACTCGTTAAAAACAATTGATACGGAGCATTCAGACGGTGTTGATGCCCCTGACGCTCAGGGACTTCACCCGTAGCTAGAAAAAATGCCGTCTCCCAAGCGGCAGCCGCAATAGATGCTTCGACTAATGAAACATCAGCAATCTGGCCGCCCCGGCCTCGCAGTACACTAATGAGTCCACTCAAAGCCGCATAGGTGGCAAACATCGCGCCAAAAATATCTGCCGTTTGAACCCCGGGTCGCATCGGCATCTCACCAGGCAATCCAGTCACCGATAAAGTTCCAGAAAAAGCCTCCACAATTAAATTCACGCCAGCGCGAGTTCGATCCGGTCCAGACTGTCCAAATCCCGAAGCCGAAACATACACTAAATTGGGGTTAATGGCCTTGAGATCTTGCGCGCCCAAACCTAAAGATTCTAGAACTCCAGGCCGATTATTTTCTAAAAAAACATCAGCCTCTTTAGCGAGTTGCCGAACAATTGCAATCGCCTGCGCTTGCTTTAAATCAAGAACTAAACTCCGCTTATTACGGTTTAAGGCAGCAAAGCTTGCACTGTAACCTTGCACCATGGGGGGCATGGCCCGCGTTTGATCACCATTTTTAGGGCGTTCAATCTTAATCACATCAGCGCCCATATCACCAAGCAACATGCCACAAAAAGGCCCTGCAATAAAGTTACCAATTTCGATAACTTTTATTCCATCTAAAGGTAAAGACATAATACTTCCTAAATTATTAATTCTCTGAAAAATCGATTGTCTGTGCTAGCTTTCTATTTAGCTCAATCTCCGTTGTTACTATTCTGGCAAATTCCTCCGGGGTCGAACCAACCACATCAAAGCCCTGATCTAAAAAAGCTTTTTTCGCATCAGGTTGCTCTAACACCTTCGCAATTTCATTACGCATCCGCACAACATATTCCTTTGGAACCCCAGCTGGGTACCAATAGCCATAAAAAGGAATATATGTAAAACCTTTCAAACCCGCTTCTTCGGTAGTTGGTAAGTCTGGGAACTCAACCCACCTTTTCTTAGCCGTGATTGCAAAGGCCTTAATCCTACCAGACTTTAAATGGGGTGCGAGCACAACTCCAGGGCCAATCACCACATCAATTCGACCTGCTAATAATTCCGTAATCGCTTGCCCAACTCCTTTAAATGGAATATGTTGCAACTTAATCCCGGCACTTGTATTAAAAAACTCAGCGGCAAATTGCATGACATTTCCAACACCTCCTGAGCCATAGTTATATTTACCTGGATTAGCCTTAGCCTCTTGCAAAAATTCTTGTAAGTTCTTTGCTGGAAAATCGCCCCGGACCGCCACAATAAATCCAACACTATTGGCAATTAAGGTGATCGGCTGAAAATCCTTCACCGGATCATATCCCAGCGACTTACTCACCACCGGTAAACTGGCATGACTAGATGATGTATTCAAAATCGTATAGCCATCTGGGCTTGACTTAGCAACTATTTCAGTGCCGATCGCCCCACCAGCACCGGGCTTATTATCTAAAATCATGTTCGGTCCAAAAACGGGTGATAGTTTTTGGGCTAAAAATCTGCCTATAAAATCCATGGGCCCGCCAGCCGCGTAAGGCACTACTACCCGAATTGGTTTATTGGGATAATCTTTCGATGCTTGTTGTTGGGCTATAGCCTGATTCATCAACAAAGAAAAAACCAAAGAACAAAGAACTAAACGCCAACGCATTTGGACCATTACTGCCTCCTCATTTTTATATTTTCTAATTCTGTTTTTTAATACTCTACTCAAGTAGAGCAATCATTTAAAGCTTATTGACTTCTTACCAGTTTTTCTTCAAACCAATTCCACATATCAGCCACAACCAGCGTTAAATAGTCGCGTTGACAATGTTGTGAGCCGCCTTCTTCAGCAGTATAAATGCGCAATGTCTTATCTTTAGATCCGCAAGCGTCAAACTGTTTTTGGGCATCAGCTAAAGGTATTTGCTCATCTTCAGCACCATGAACCAATAAAAATGGGCACTTCATTTTTTGCATAACACCATCTAATTTAAAAGGCTCTAAGGCTTTTAATGAGTCCTCCAAAGTATTTGTTCCTAAAATCCAATTAATGTGATGCCCAGGAACTGACAAAGAAGTCTTAAACTGCGCCTCGATTCGCCCCTTCCAAGTTTGATAGTAATCCCACTGCGCGCCCCAAGCAATACAGGCCGCGTAGCGCTCGTCCATCGCCGCACATCTTGGCGCGTAATATCCCCCTAAACTAATCGCTACAATACCAATCTTATCGGCTACGACGTCCTTGCGCTTTTCTAAATAATCGATACATGCACTTCCGGCAACCTCATAGTCATACCGTAAATACTTGCCTCGAAACCGAATTGCCTCACCAGTCCCGGGGCCATCCATAATGAGTACAGAAATTCCGCGTTTGATTAAATCTGGTACGCCACGCATGAACTGAATTTCTTTAGTAACGTCTAAGCCATCAAAATAAACGACACATGGATTTTTTTCTTGAGTGCTATTTTGTGCATGGACAAAATAGCCCGGCAAACTGCCGTCTACATAAGGCACTTCAACAATCTCAATCCGATAGTCAGTGTGCTTGATAAATGCATGAAAACAATCAATACCCTTTTGATAAATACTTAAAGCCTTCTCATCCTTAGGGGTTCTGAAGCGCTCAGCCATGTGATAGTAGTTGGCAGCCCTTTGATACGCATGCGCTGCTGCAAAACGATGTTTCTTCTGAGCAAACTGATCGGCATAGGCTCGCACACCATCGGCAACTGCCGCACAAGCATCAAACCAGGCATCGTCATCGTCTGGCGCTTTACCTTTTAATCTTGAGCCAATTTTATGTAACTCACCAATCTCTGAGCCTCCATAGGGCCCAGAACTAAGCATATTAATAAATGCTGCAGACCAGCGATAATTCCCGGGGAAATACATAAAATAGGGTGGGTCTTTTTTCTCAGTCATGTTGTCTCCTTATTCTTTGATATTAGCCGCTTTAGCTAACTCAGCATTTTTATTTAATTCGGTTTGTAAAAATTTACGGTATCCCTCTGGGGTTAAATTACCAGGCTCATGTCCTTGATTAATAAATAAGTCCTGATTTTCCTTGGTTGCTAATTGTGTCGATAGAATTTCGTATAGGCGATTAATAATAGGTGCAGGTGTGCCCTTCGGCGCTAACAACCCATTCCAGTTATAACTTGAATATCCCGTTAATCCTTGCTCAGCAATCGTTGGCATATCCGGCAATAAAGACGAGCGCTTTTCTGAAGTTGCCCCTAATGAAAATAATTTACCCTGCTTAATCTGCTGTATACACGGGCTAAACTGAATAAATGCAACCTGTATATGCCCTGCTAATAAATCATTTAAATATTGAGCGGCGCCTTTATAAGGTACATGATTTAATACAATCCCAGCATGAAAATTAAAGCGCTCCATTCCTAAGTGGCCAATCGTACCGATACCTGGCGAGCCATAATTAATCTTCCCAGGATTCGCTTTAGCGTAAGCAATAAACTCTTTAACGTTTCTTGCGGGTACCGAGGGGTGCACCGCAATACAACTGGCACTTCTCGCAATGAGCATGATGGGCTCTAAGTCTGTCATTGTGTTGTATGGCATTTGACCTCGGATAGCCGGCGCAACCACCAACGGACCAGGATTACCAGCCAATAAAGTGTATCCGTCAGGCACACTTTTAACCACCCTATCCGTTGCCGGCACACCCCCGGCACCACCTTGGTTCTCAACAATAAAAGCTTGCCCAAGTGCTTGACTTAGCTGCTCAGCAGCCCAACGCCCCTGCACATCCGTTGGACCACCCGGAGCAAAGGGAACAATGATTTTAACTGTCTTATTGGGATAGTTTTGGGGAGCAGTTTGCCCCCAAACTAATTGCCCATTAAGCACGCATCCCAAACTGATCATTAAGCTTATGACATATTTAAAATAGCGCATCAATCTCTTTCAAGAACTCAGTTAACTTTTTGGAATCACTGGCAATAAAATATACGATTCATATTTTCCACCAGCATAAATCGTATTTGTACCAGTGTTGTAATCAGCGTGATAGTGCATATAAGAAGCACTTCCAACGCCGTCCCGTGGCTGCACATCTAAGCGCATCCGGTGTCCTTTTTTAAATACCATCGATGTTGGCCAAATTTCGACATCAACCTGCACAATCTCACCGGGCGTTAACCATAATCGGCGTTGATGCTGGTGATATGGTCGATAAGGTAAAGTCTTTTCTTGATCTAGCTCTCGGTGTGAAACGCGCAACCAGCCCTTGGCAACTGGCACCGGCGCGCCTTGCTGACCAGTCTCCATGATCTCTTGACCCGCTTCATCAAAGTGCCGCATCGTAATAAATAAATCCATATCCTCCGATGAACTCGAGACCCAAAACGTTGCACTGAGCGGGCCAGTAATTTCCATATCTTCAGTCATGGCCGGAGTAAAGAGTGCAATACCCATATCAGGTTTAATACCTCCACCCATTACCTGCGCAGAAGCTGCGGAGCTTGACCCCATAGAACCTGAGCCAGTAGCAGCGTAGGTACACGAGCTCTCTTTGCTTGGGTTTTTATCAACTAGACTACCTTGGTATGGACCTGTTCCAGTAGCGCTGGCTATATCAAAATACATCTTCGTCCACTGCGTTCTAGCTAATGGCCATTCTTGCTCGGTACGCCATTCAATCTGATCGGCACCGTGGCGAATAGCTAATTTGACTGGCGGCTCATCCATGATGCCATTTTGCTTACCCTTTAACCAGTAATCTAAAAAGCGTATTTGGTCACGACGGCCATCAGCCGTATAAAAAGGATGGACGTGACTACCGTTTTGAATACGTAATTTTTTGTTAGGGTTTTTCGAAAGCATGAACGACTCCGTATTGCCCCGTAAATGCAATCCCATACCGGTCCAATTACCAACAGAGTAAAAAGGGACTGTAATCTGATCCCAATCCGCCTGGGACTTACTTAAGGCACCACTATCTAAATTATTACTCAACCAAAAATGCAGGGTGTTTCTCTCCCAGGCATTGGTCACTGTCTGACTAGCCCGGCCGACTTGGTGATGTAACAGGTGCGCGGTAAACCAATTCGTCATAAATAAACAGGTAATACCACCATGAAATAATGCATCCCGGTAAATATCAGCAAAACCCTCCCACGGAATAATCGCTTTTAATGAGGGTGGCTGCAGGTTTGCAACAAACCACTGATTAATTGCGTAATAAGAAATACCTAATAAACCAACGTTTCCATTACACCAAGGTTGCTTGGCCGCCCATTCGATTGCATCATAAAAGTCTACGGCTTCCGATGCTGACCAAGGCTCAAACTGACCTTGGGATTTACCCGAACCACGTGCATCTACGCGAACTGAGACATAACCCTCGGGCACCCAAATCTCTGGATTGATTGTCTCCCAGTTCATATACTCATTACCCTTTTCTTCCAGAGTCGGTGGGGTAGTCCATAATTTATCTTTTTGATAAGGTCCAAAATTTAAAATAGCTGGATACTTTCCATCATCCAATGGCCTAAATATATCGGCCTTTAAATTGGCACCGTCACGCATGGCAACATCAACATTCTTATCTAAAATAAAAAGTTCTTTTTTTTCTGAAGTGGTCGTCGTACTCATTTTTAATTCTCTCGTTATCAATATTTGTTAATCTTATTCAAGCAGCAATGATTTTTAAACAGTTGTTATCAACCAAATTGATCAATTTGGAATTACAGGTAACAATAAGTATGGCCGCATTTCTTTAGAGAAATGTAGGGTATTTTTCCCACCAAAAACCTCCATCGATCGGTCCTTTGTGGCACGATGCCAAAAAGGTCCTACTCCCTTCATCTGGTAAGGTGCGTGTGCCACACCAGCATCTGTTCCGTCGTATTCATAGTCCTTACCACGAATATTCAGGCCCAAACGATAACCCTTTGGAATCACAATACTCGTTGGCCAAATTTCGATGTCCAGTTCAACTGGTTGGCCGGGTATGAGAGGCATTTTTTCATCATGGGTATGCCATGGACGATAAGGTTTAGTCTGCGCTAAATCTAACTTACGGTGCGAAGCCCTTAACCAGCCTAGAGCAATAGGTGTTCGTGGATCGTTAGAGCCTATAAAGGCGATCTCTTTATTTTGGGGATCATAGAGTCGTAATGCTAAAAATAAATCAGCATCATTCGTGTCTGAAGAAACCCATAATTTAGCAGCAACTGGACCAGTAATTTCTACATCTTGATCACGCACTGGCGTTAAAAATGTTAAGCCATCGGACTGTGTTTCATAAGACATCGTCGTTTCGGATACAGCACCCGCTTCCGATAAATTCAAATGCAATGGATCTAAATAATATGGCGTCCAGCTCGTCCTAGCTAAAGGCCATTCATTTTCTGCTCGTAATTCAAATTGCTCCCCAGGCCTGCGAATATTCAAAGAAACTTTGGGTTGGTTCTCCCAACCAGATTTTTCACCTTTTAAAAAATGATCAAAGAATTTCTTCTGCAAAGTCGAGCCGTAGCGGCTGTAAAAATGCGTGAAATGGGTATCACCATGCACCTCAAGCCACTTTTGATCCGATGCAGCCTTTAAGTAACCCTCGAAATTTCCACGGGTATGTAAGCCTTGGCCACCCCAGTTAGCGGAAGATAATAGTGGTACTTTAACCTTTGAAAAGTCAGCAGTGCGGGCCCTATAATAGTCATCTAATAACTCGCGCTCTAGGGCTTCGCCATCAATATTGGCGCGATTTTTCTCTAACTGTTCGTCCGATAACGTCAATGGACCTGCGACTGTTTCACCAGTTATATTATTTTTTGCGCCACGATCGCCAACACCGTTTTGAACACTGACAACTTGTCGACGATACCAATCTCCGAGGAAGTCACACAAGATCCCACCATGCCGACACAACTCGCGGTAATAATCAGACGAACCCTCCCAAATACACAAGGCAGCGAGATGTTTTGGCTGAGTGGCGGCCACGGTCCATTGATTCATCGCGTAGTATGAAATACCGTTCACGCCCACCTTACCATTACTCCAAGCTTGTGTTCCAGCCCACTCAATACATTCATGAAAATCTTGCGTCTCCTGCACAGACCAACAGTCAATCACACCAGGTGAACGCCCCGCCCCTCTGGAGTCTACCCGCAAACAAATATAGCCATCCGGAACCCAAACTTCTGGATCGACCAACTCCCAATTTTGATATTTATTAGAAGATGTTTCTAGGATTTCTGGTACAGCTTTAACTACCCGCGTCCATTGACTCTTATAACCCTCTCTAAAATCTAGACCCTTAGCATATGGCCCATAAGTAATAATGACTGGATATTTCTCCTGTCCAAGCGGTCGAAATACATCGGCGCGAAGGACCGTTCCATCAGACATCGTAATGGGCATATCCCACTCAATTTGCATACCATCTCTTACTTCGCTTTTCATTTGTTCCATAGTCATCTCATTATTGTTATCGATTAAAGCTGTCTTAATTATTTATAGCATCACCCATCTGAACTACTAACTCTTTCCACTTAGCACGATCTTTGATTAAAAATTCTTTAAAGTTCTGTGGTGATACTTTAGCAACATCAAAACCAAAAAAATCAATCACCTTCGAAGTGTATTCTTCTGACTGCGTAATCTCCCAAACTTGTCTAGAAAAAACTCGAATAATATCTGGGGATGTTCTTGCAGGGGCAACTATTCCAAACCATCCCCTTGATTCAAATTGAGGCATTCCTAGTTCTGCGAAAGTTGGTACATTCGGTAAAGATTTGCTCCGTTCTGGACCTGCAATCCCAATCGCTCTGACCTTACCAGACTTGATAAATGGTAATGGTCCAGCGACCGTAGAGATCATGACTTGCACATTTCCAGCAACTAAATCAGTCGTTGCGGGCGGCGCTCCAGTATATGGCACGTGAATCATTTTAATATTTAATACTTTACTGAGTGTTTCTAAAGCGATATGCGATTGGCTACCAAACCCAATGGAAGCATAACTAACAGAATTGGGTGCCTTACTTGCAACCGCTTGTAAATCTTGTATTGTTTTCACTGGAAAATTGGGGTTAACAGTTAGAACTTGACTAAACTGAGCAACCATCGTTACAGCCTCAAAATCTTTAGCAGCATCGTAAGGGAGGGTTTTTTGCGTGGCGGGCGCTAAAGACAAACCAGCATCACTTCCAAGTAAAAAGGTGTAGCCATCTGGCGCAGATTTAGCAACGAATTGCGAAGCAATTGCCGCGTTAGCGCCAGGTTTATTTTCAACGATCACTGTGTAACCGTGTTTCTTATTCAGTGCCTCTGCTAAGGGCCTTACTAGACTATCTGCCGGCCCACCAGCAGGAAATGGTACAACAATCTTGATCGGCTTTATCGGCCAAGTATCTGCTAATACTGGCGCAGCTAATGTTAGCAGATACCCTAAGCTACTTAAGATGAGTACGAATAGAATCCTTGATTTTGTTAAACCACCAAGGATGACACAGCGCAAATCCTGTGTAGAAATACACTCTGTAAAACGACCTGTTTGACTCACAATTGCCTCTTCTTTTTATTGTATTTATTGGGGATTACTTAAAAGTATGCCTGCCCTCTAGAAACAGTAGGTTCCCAATCATTATCCGACCAGGGACCATCACCATTTTCTTTAATATAGGCAATCTTCCCTTTTTTATTCGGCTGATGGGTGCCTGCAAAAAATCCTTGTAACCAGTCAAATACATAGTCATGACAGTCCAAACCACCCAGATTACCAATTCCCCAAAGTGGGTGATATTGATTTTCAAATACCCACATCTCTTTAGGAACTTTTAGGTCTTCAAAAGCCTCGATTGCCTCCTCTAATGGGCATAAAGGGTCAAACTCTCCTGTGACCAAAAGAGTCGGGCACTGAATTTTCTCTAAATGGCCACGTACTGTCATATCTTTAGCAACCTCTTCATCAAACCGCTCCTCATCCTCATAACCAGCCATATACATAAACATTTGCTTAAAACGCGGGGATGATTGAGTAAAAATCGTATTATTTGGATTAAAGCAGGCTACAGAAGATACAACAACCGCCGCACGATGGTCATAACTCGATAAACGCAGAGACCAATAACTTCCCATACTGATGCCATAAATTGCAATCTTATCACCATCAATTTCTGGTCGTGTTTTTAAATAACTAATGACCGCCGCGCCTGCTCTTTCGTAGTTATCGCCAACTGAGCGAATCTTTTGAATATTCGAATTACCCTGACCAGGACCGTCCATGGCCAGAACATGAAAACCCCGCGCAATACCAATATTATGATAAGCCTTTGGAAACGCCTCTTTTGTTTGGTCCATGCCAGGTACATAAATGACAACCGGTGCTTTACGTCGATCTGGTAACAAATGCAATAAGCAAGAAATTGTTTTGCCGTCATCAAATTCCACTTCAACGCGCTCTATCGGATAAGGTGCAGACTTTATCCGTAAGTCAACCATTTCTGACATCTTGGCATACAAGTGTTTTTTTACTGGGTGATCATCAAAATAAATTGGGTGCTGCGCCATTCGGTACGCTTCAATAGCATGATCAAAGTGATATGTGGCAGTCGAATGCGTTCCCCTGGCCTGTGCTATCTTTGCTAAACGCTCATGCCGCTCACCCGTCTCACGCCAAATCTTTGGATACATCCGATAATTTCGAGCACGTTTTCCAGCAGGAACTTCCGCATCATCGCGTTCAAAATTTTGAACACGGCCACGCATATTCAATGCCAAATCCAACATCCACTGTTGATTATCACGCTCAGTTCTTAACTTCTTAATCATTTGGTCTCCAAATATAAAATAATTTGAATATTATTATGCATCATTTACTTTTTTCTCAAGTGAATTTATCAACTGAAGAGTTTCAAAAGACACCACTTCTAGACCATCTTCAAGGTATTGACACAATAAATCAATTTTTTATTCTATTTTTTTGATACCTACTGGCTAAAAAACACGCTAACTTATTTGACAAGTCATCAAGAAATCATGAATGAACTTCCAATCGAGTTGTGGTGCTTGAATAATATTCGTAATACCCCACGCGATTTACAAAAAATCAAGCGTAAAAATATGGCAACCTTGATATATCCGTATTTTCTAAAACCTCAGCAATTTTTACTTGATTCGAAGAACGATTTACCTTTGTATTGACTCTACTTGGTATGCTAAAACTATAGCTAACTTTTTAGTATGCAACTACTAAGCCCTTCAATTTGGTCACCTTTTCCAACCCATCGAAGAAGTTGAATGTTGTCATTTTTTTATGCAATACGCTGCTTGTGGAAGAGTTTTTTCAAAGTTACTACTTCAAAATTCAATGGAACACGAAGCCATGGAAGGGCAATATTTAAATAACGGACCAACCAACGATGGCCATAAAAGATAAACAAAAAGCCTACTATTCTGGGATTTATGAAATTTATTAGGCACTTTTCTACTTTAAGCCTAGTATATTAGGCTCATCAAGTTGAGGAAATATATTACAGTTTCTGCCTCAAATCTCTAATATTTCCTCAACCTGCTCAAGACAGCTCACATTAGCCCGAGAAATTAAAAAAACACTATAAATTGATAGGGCAATCAAGGCAAAACTCCAAAGGCACATGAACATCGGTCAAATTGTAGTCATATCCCCGTATCGCACTGATAGTATCTAAAAGAATACATTTTTAAGCCATCATCAATATGTATATGAATACAACAAAACTCATTTTGTAAAGGTTTTCTGAATCTCTAGGGGGTGATCCCACACTTCATCTTTGCCTGCGTATTAAAATAGAATTTTCTCTTTAAAGATAAGGAAATGGTATGAGCTCTACCCAACTAGATGAACTAATCGATAAACAATTAATCCGAGACGTGGTGGAGAACTGGGTTGTTTGGCGTGACTCTGGACAGTGGGATAAATTTAGAACAGTCTGGCATAGCGATGGTGTCATGATGGCTACATGGTTTCAAGGGTCGTTTGAAGAATTTATTCGGGTAACCATCGAGGGTTGGAATAAGGGCGTTAGTATTCTCCATTTTTTGGGCGGAACGAGTGTTGAGCTCAACAAACATCGTGCGATTTCCCAGACTAAAATGACGATTACCCAACGCGGCCTTGTCGATGGAGCTATGTGTGATGTGGTCTGTACTGGTCGCTTTTATGACTTCATGGAAAAAAGAAATGGTATTTGGGGAGTCGTTCTTCGCCAACCTATTTATGAAAAAGATCGAATTAACCCTCTTGATCCGTCCATCTCGCTGCAATTAGACCAAGAACTGCTCAACTCATTTCCCGAAGGCTATCGCCACCTAGCTTATATCCAAACTAAACTTGGCTTTCAAGTAAAAGAAGATATGCCCCAACTAAAGGGATCTGCCGTAGAATTACTCTATCAAAAAGGAAAGGATTGGCTCAATGTTTAAAACTATCACTTCTGCTGTATTGACGCTTGCTTTTAGTCTGGTGGTACCAGTTAGCTTTGCGCAGTCTGACACATCCCTGAGCGATAAACAATTGCGCATCGTGGTTCCCCAACCTCCTGGTGGAGGATTTGATTTTGTAGGCAGAGTCTTGGCCGACAAACTCACCCCCCTCATGAACCAAAGCATTGTTGTGGAAAATAAAACTGGGGCAGGTACAGTAGTCGGTACTGATTATGTTGCCAAAATGGGAAGCGATGGGAATACGGCTTTAGTTGGCTCCATCTCGAATATTGTGATGAACCCATGGCTGTATAAATCGCTACCCTACGACCCAATCAAAGACTTCGAGCCGGCCGGTCTGGTTATCAGTTATAGCTACACCTTAATTGGCCGAAAAGATTTGCCTTTTAATACCCTGCGAGACTTGATCAAATATGCTAAAGAAAATCCTGGAAAGTTAACCTATGCGTCTGGTGGGAATGGGACTGGTCAACATGTTCTAGCTGCCGCCCTTTGGAAAAAAACGGGTGTCGAATTAGTCCATGTACCCTACCGTGGAGCGCAACTAGCATACACCGATTTGTTAGGTGGACGAGTTGATTTATTTTTTGATATTGCACCAACTGCTCGGCCTCATATTGAAGCTGGTAGCGTCAAAGTTTTTGCTACCTCAGGCGCAACCCGTAATCCAAATTTGCCAAGTACACCAACAATTACTGAAACTGGTGTTACGACCCTGGATCTCGAATCCTGGTTTGGTCTATTTTTGCCGGCAAAAACCCCGCCTGCAATTGTGACAAAATGGCAAAATGCTGTCCTAGCCGTTTCTAAAATGCCAGATGTCAGAGATCGTCTAGAAAAAGCTGGTGGTAAGCCAATTTCCCCATCTCCAGAAGAAGTAAAAAATATGGTTAAACGCGACTATCAACGCTGGAAACAATTAATCCAAGAGGCGAATGTCAAAGCCGATTAATCTCTTGAAATACTCAGCACTTCTGCTATTTATAGAAAATAGGGGAGTGTTGGGGATGTGCTGCATTAATCATTAATTTAACTACTAATGATTGATTCTGATTAATACCTTGTATTGATATTCAGTATTCAAGTCTGGACCCTCTGCTTTACTCTGGCCAGTAAAAACTAAAAGACTAGATCGGATCTAGTCTTATTTGACCCTAGACTTTAGCCAAAGATGGTAATTCCTGAAAAATCTCCATATTGGATAAATGTCGAATGGTGCGTTATTCGCTAACAAAAAAGTAGGCTTGATAGAAGTAAAACCTAATAGTCTAAGTCAGAAACTATTTGATTAATATGGATTTTAAAAAAATA
>CALPOM020000049.1 GCA_943325205.2 Thermoflexus hugenholtzii JAD2
AAAATAGCCCACCAGTTCGAAGCCTCCACATCAATACCTAACTCTTTTAAGGTCGGAACATTGGGTAAAAGTGGTACCCGCTTACTACCTGCAACTGCCAAGACTTTAATTTGTCCAGCTTTCATAAAATTTTGCATTTGTATCAAACTGCCTAAAGAAATTTGAATATGGCCAGCAGCTAAATCAACAAGTGCAGGTCCACCCCCTTTATAGTGAACTAGGACAAAATTAGCACCTGTTTTTAACTTAAATAATTCGATGGCGAAATGCTGAAAACTGCCAACTCCAGCAGTACCAAAATTCGTCTTACTGGGATTATTTTTTGAAAAATCAACTAACTCTTTGATAGAATTTACAGGCGTAGCACTATTCACAACAATCACACTAGGACCCATCCCTAGCATCGCTAGCGGCGCAAAAGACTTCACCGGATCATAACTTAACTTCATGATCGACGAGTTCATGGCAAAACTGGATGAAATAAGTAATAAGGTATTACCATCTGGTTCAGCTCGAGCAGCAATTTCAGCGCCCAAGACTCCCCCAGCACCTGGCTTATTTTCCACGACAACGCTGCGCTTTAAACGCGGAGAAAGCTGCTGAGCCACTGCTCGCCCAACAATATCGTTACTACCGCCAGGCGCAAATGGGACAATCAAACGGATCTGCTTGCCAGTCTCTTGGGAAATCACACTACTGGCAAAAAATCCTAAAAAACTTGCAATCGCAAGGTATACCGAAAAACCTAAATAGTTTTTTTTCATGATTCAGTTATCTCTCTTTAACCAATTATCGAATTATTAAAAATCATACAACTTAGCAGGATTACTCACTAAAATTTTTTCTAATAATAAAGGATCATCTATCCATTTGGCAAAACGATTTAAAGCATGGCCATCGTCAATTGGATTAAATGACTCAATTTCACCAAGGGCGTTTTCTTGACCCCGTTTTCCCCCAGGGTGGGGCCAGTCACTTCCCCATAACATTTGATCTGGATTCGTATTAACAAATAGTTGCGCAATTGCCTGCGTCTCCAATGAGTCAGGGTCTACTGCAATCCGATGAGGTGCGGATAACTTAACCCAAACACGACCATTCTGAACTAACTCTAATAGATCTCCTAGATCAGGTTGATCAACACCTAATTCAGCTTGCGCACGACAAAAATGGTCTACTACGATCGGTGCAGATATTTGCTGTATGACACCCTTAAGGGCAGCTAATAGCTTTAAATTCGTATATAACTGAATATGCCAACCTAATTCTTGAACTTGCTCTGCGGCTTTAAATAACTCGTGTTTAGCAAACTCTGGGTCTTGAATACCACTCGTTTCTAAATTTAAGCGTATCCCTCGAATCCCCATTTCATGCATCTCTTGCAACTGACTTCGCCCTGTATCGCGATCAATCACGGCAATACCCCGGGCATTAGAGCCAATTTTTTGCAGAGCGTCTAGCGTACAAGAATTATCACTTCCATAAGGGCTGGGATGAACAATAACTACCCGCTGAATCCCTAGAATCTGGTGGAGCTCCAACAAATCCGTTACAGAGGCATTACCTGGCGTATATTGCCTATTCGGCGAAAATAAAAATTGCTCGGCTGGACCAAATACATGAGTATGACAATCACAAGCGAAGTCGGGCATTTGAAAATCCAAGAGCTCATGCGTGACCCCATGAATCGTCCGATTTCTCATAATTGAATATCACTAACTTGTTTAGCCTTGGCAGTGCAAGCGCCTAATAAAAAAGCGAGATCGGTCCCAGTTGAAACATAACGTGCACCTAGTTTGACAAACTCTGCAACTAAGTCGGGTCTTGAAGATAAACCACCAACCCCGCAATGCTTACCATACTTACGCGCTGCGGTAATTGCCTGTTCAAAGGCTGCGCGCACTCTGGGATGATCATACTGACCAGCAATTCCCATATCTGCTGTTAAATCATTCGTCCCAATTAACACCATGTCTACACCTTCTACCGCCATGATTTCATCTGCATGCTCAAGGCCCGCCATATCCTCAAATTGCACAATAACCATCGTGGCATCATTTAACACTGGATAAGCTTCATGCGCTGGAAATGCCCGGTATTCAAGATGCGGCATACCACCAGCGGCAGATCGATTACCAAGCGGGGCAAATTTGGCCGCTGCCACTACCTCCCGTGCTTCCTGCGCAGATGAAATATGTGGTGCAATAACCCCTAACGCACCCGCATCTAAAACCCGAGAAATCCACTCAGGACTATTAGCCGGGACTCGAACGAATGGCGCAATACCTATTTGCATTGCAGCTAAACATATTTGCCCAGTCGTGTCTAAGGATAAACTGCTGTGCTCCATATCCACGTATATCGAATCAAATCCTGCCGTTTTCGCAATCCTAGCAATCTCAATACCTCGGCATAAGCGAACTGTCAGCGAAGAAACTACCTCATTCTTCGCTAACTTTTCTCGAACGTTATTTGTTAAAATTTCTCTGGCGCTCTTTTGCATCACTCCTCTTTCATAATTAAAACGATTAAGCAACGCGATTCATTGCCGGTAAACCAGCTAAGACATCAATCACCTGCTGTGCAACTTGCAAGGAACTTCTCTCTTGAGTATCAACAGTCCCCCCTGCAGCATGCGGCGTAGTTACAACATTTGGTAACGACAATAAAGGATAGTCGGCCGGCGGGGGCTCAATCGCAAAAACATCTAAACCAGCACCAAACAAATGACCACTTTGTAAGACGTCAAATAAGGCCTGCTCATCAATCAGCCCGCCCCTAGAAACGTTGATTAAGACTGCATTTTTTTTCATGATCGCTAATGCCGCTCGATCAATTAAGTTTTTAGTCTGCTCATTTAAAGGCAGATGCAATGTCACTAAATCAGAAACGGCTAATAACTCATCTAAGGAGTTGACGCGCTGATGAGGTAAGTCTAACCATTGATCATCTGTGGCATACGGGTCATATGCGATGATGCGCGCGTCAAATGCACCAAACCACTTACGTGCCACTCGCGTTCCAATATTACCCATACCAACTACACCAACAGTCTTACCGTTCATCTCAATACCTAAATGCGCCGGACGAACAATCTCCTCACCCGCTCTTAACATGCGGTCAAATCGGGTAATCCGCCGCGTTACAGACAAGGCTAGTGCAAAAGCCATTTCGGCCACTGCTTCACTATTAACCCCAGGTGTTCGACATACCGCAATACCGCATTCCTTGGCAGCTGCAATATCAATCGTCTCAAAACCAACACCTTGCTTACAAATAATCTGCACATGCTTAGCGCGGCGAATTTGCTCAGCGGTAATGGGGGTCATGCGAACCATCACCCCGTCAGCCTCCTCTGGCCAGTTCACTATTGCTGGATCAGGCCAACAAACCACTTCTGCATGTTCTTTTGCTAGGGCAATCCCAGCCTCGTAAAACGCATCTAATATATAAATTTTCTTATTCATGAAAAATTTGTATTGATCCCCTATTTTTTATTTTTACGACTCGCCATGACTCTATTGACAATAAATGATGTCTACTTGCACATCATAATATAATTTTAAATAAGTAGATTCCAAGCTAAAAGTCTGGCAGCAGATTCAAAGTTATACCTGTATTTTGTCCTATACCGCGCCACATCTTCAGCCAGACTGAGGGTATCCTAATCAAACTCCTAATCAAACGAATTTATCCCATCAAACCCAAAAGAACATTACGCTTAGGCTTTGATTCAATCAAATTGATTACAATAGAAATTGAACGCTTATTTGAGTGCTGAATTTGACCACTGTTCTGGATTCCATGTCTTTTTGGGTACTACTCAGCTGGTGAAAATAGTTTAAGGGAAAAATCTTGATTCAAGTACAACCTGTAATTTTATGTGGCGGTTCTGGTACGCGACTTTGGCCTTTATCTCGAGTTGGATTTCCAAAACAGTTTCTTGTATTAAGCGGTAATACCAGCTTATTCCAACAGGCGATCTCCCGACTTCAAGGGCTCAGTCATCCCAGTATTGAACTGTACAACCCTCTAGTCATTACGAATGAAGAGCATCGCTTTTTAGCACTTCATCAAGCCCAAGAATTACAACAGAAGGATATTACCCCCTTAACAAATCTAGGGGCAAAGCAGAATGCTGCAAAATACTTGTTAGAACCAACTGGCAGAAATACTGCGCCAGCCCTCACCTTGGCAGCTCTGCAAGCCATGGAATCAGGGCTTGACCCGATTCTGATTGTAACGCCAGCTGACCAAACAATTCAAAATGAACCAGCTTTTACCAAAGCCTTACAGCAAGCTGTGCAAGCAGCATCGAAGGACGCAATTATCATTCTTGGAGCCACTGCCCACCACCCGCAAACTGCCTACGGTTATATCCAAGCACAAGGCTTACCTGGCGAATTCGGTGCCTACCAGGTACAAAAATTTACAGAAAAACCCAATGAAACGCAAGCTAAGGAGTATTTAGCAACTGGCGAATATACCTGGAATTGCGGAATTTTTGTATTAAAAGCTAGTCTTTGGATAAAAGCACTACAGATGTTTAGACCAGATATCCTCCAAGCTACTCAGGCCAGCTGGAGCAAAAAAGAAGTCGATTTACAAAATCATTTTATTCGACCAAATCCGCAAGCATTTATAGAGATTCCTAGTGAGTCGATCGATTACGCTGTCATGGAAAAATGTCCAAACTCCAGCATACCGATTCAGATGATTCCTCTGGATGTGGGCTGGAGTGATTTAGGTAGTTGGGATGCTGTTTGGGCAGTTGGCAAGCCAGATTCGAACGGCAATGTCGTGCATGGTGATGTAGTTACAACGCAAACTAGTAATACCCTAGTCTATGCGAATCAAAGACTAGTCAGCACTGTTGGCGTACATGATTTAATTGTGGTTGAAACAGCCGATGCTGTTTTAGTAGCGGATCAATCAAAAAGCCAAGATGTCAAAGAAATCGTCCAGCAACTAGCGAAAATGCAACGAACCGAACAAACAACCCACCGTAAAGTCTATCGACCTTGGGGTTGGTATGACAGCATTGATTCTGGTCCACATTTTCAAGTAAAAAGAATTTGTGTAAACCCTGGAGCGAAATTAAGCTTACAGTTACATCACCACCGAGCAGAACACTGGATTGTGATCCAAGGTCAAGCTGAGGTAACAAATGGCGCTGAAGTAATGATCCTGAATGAAAACCAAAGTACCTACATCCCTCAGGGTGTCAAGCATCGCCTTGCTAACCATGGCGCAACCCCACTCGAAATTATTGAGGTTCAATCAGGTAGTTACTTAGGGGAAGATGATATTGTTCGGTTTGAGGATCATTACGGCAGAAGTTAACTGTGCCAATCAGGGAATACGATGATGTGTCCTCTATCGGCTAACTAGCAACCCTCTCCCCCAAGATACAATACCATTAAATTATTAGAGTAAAAAACGACTCAAAGAATAGATTCTCTTGAAGGCTCCCATGAAGACCCCCATTACGACCCCTGTAACTCTTTTATAAAACGGCACTAGACCACCCTTTCACCGAAAGCTCTTCTCATGAATTACGATACGCAATTCCCTAGCTTAAAAAATACAGTGAGTGCACAAGAGTGGCATGCCCGCGTGCAATTAGCCGCTTGCTATCGACTGATTGATTATTATGGGATGTCCGATCTAATTTATAACCACATTACAGCAAGCATCCCAGGTACAGATCACTTTCTAATCAACTTATACGGTCTGCTTTATAAAGAAATAACTGCCTCAAGCCTTGTAAAGATTGATCTAGCAGGGAATATCATCACAACACCAAATACTGATTATGGGATTAATAAATCAGGGTATGTGATCCACGGGGCCATTCATGAAGCAAGATCAGATGTGCAATGTGTCATTCATACGCATACCCGCGCTGGTATGGCAATATCAACCATGCAATGTGGTCTTCTCCCCCTAACCCAAACTTCCATGCGTTTTGTCGGTCATATTGGCTACCACCAATTTCAAGGACCAGCCATCGATCTTGCTGAACGAGCCAGTCTTGTTAATGACCTTGGTCCGCATGACGCAATGATTCTCTATAACCACGGCCTTTTAACCTGCGGCGCGACGATTGAGCAAGCTTTTAACACTATGTACCAATTAGAGTTGTCTTGCCGCTCACAAGTCGATGCAATGGCTGCAAGAACTGAGTTAATGATTCCTGCAGATAGTGTACTTGCGCATACGGCCAACCTGTATCAACCCGGCACCAGAAGGCCCTACGGCGTTTTAGAATGGCCTGCCATGCTACGCCTGCTCGAGGCAGTCGATAAAAAATCCGGGTTTGCACATTACGATAGCTAATAGCGCAATTGACTAGATCCGCTTAAACCACCATAGCGATAAAATGAAAGCCGCCAGCATCAAAAAAGCAGATCCACCAGCAAATAAAACTGAAACTTCAGTCTCTTTGGTCTCTAGCCGAAACTTTGCCGATAAATGCTCATAAATTTGCTGCAGATCTTGACCATTACTTGCTCTAAAAAATTCTCCTTGGGTAATCTTTGCTATTCCTTGAAGTGCCTCTTCATCAACCCGGGCATAAAACGAATAACCTTCGTACCCAGGAATAAATCCACTAGGAGTTCCAAAAGCAACGGTATAGACTTTAACGCCACGCTCAGCAACTCGCCTAGCAGCTTCAAGCGGATCTGGCCCAGTCGTTCTTCGCCCATCTGAAAGTAAAACAATAGCGCCAGAACTATATGATCCAGCTGGCACAGGTTTAAATGGGACAACTGGTTTTTTTGCCTCAAGTGGCGCACTATTACCACTGGATCCTCTTGTAAAACTCTCGCCATAAATGGCCGACTCTAAATTAATGCCAGCATCTGGCATTAAAGTCGCCAGAGCGAGTAATAATCCACTACCAGTCGCAGTCCCACGTTGTAATTGAAAACGATCAATCGCTTCAATTAAATCTGTTCGCGATTCTGAAACCGCTTGCACTACTTGGGCAGTCCCGGCAAATGAAACAATCCCAACCCGAATATCTACTGGTAATTCACGAATAAATTCTTTCACAGCAGCTTGAGCCGCTTTAATTCGATTAGGCTCTACATCCTCCGCGAGCATACTGCGCGAGACATCCACCGCCATCACCAAAGTCATATAGTCCGCCGGCAAAGTAACTGTCGCCGTTGGTCTAGCTAAACCAACGATCCCAACTGTAATCGCTATCAAGATGAGCAAGGGAGGAATATGCCGCCGATACCGGGTGCGCCAACTAACTGCTCCACGCACAATTTGTAAGCTTGAAAATTGCACCGCATAAGAGCGCCGTCGCCTCAAGATCCAGATATAAAGGATGATGAGTAGCGGTAAGCTAAGTAAAGCCCAAAGAGCTTGAGACCAAATAAAGTGCATAAAAAATCATTAATATGACAATGATTACAATAGTACAACAGTCTCAGTTGTGCTAATGTTTCATTATGAAAAAAATAACGCTTTACAGTAAACGACAATCCAAATCGACACAAAATCCATTCGAGGTGGTTATACCCCCAGCACCCCCAAGCGCACTTCAATCGATACTGATTCGGTTTAGACAGACCGACCAGTGGTTTTTCTTTGGACTAGGTATTATTCTGACGAGCGTTCTGACGAGTGCCATCATCTTAACCATTCATCAGGGCTTTTTTCCGACTACTAAATTAACGCAAGCGGATATTGACCAAGCCGTTCTGCATACTTTACAAACCAAAGATCTCCCCTCACGTTCTGCGAAAGCTGCTCAAATGATCTTGCCCTCAGTAGTTCGTATACAAGGATATGGCATCGATCCAGAGCGCCCCAAAGATGGTGAGAAGGAAATCTCGACAGGAACCGGCGTTGTCATCATGGAAGATGGCACGATATTAACTAATTTACATGTGACCCAAGGAGCAACGAAATTAATAGTGACTTTCTTTGACGGTTCAAAATCGCCAGCTATCGTCACCGCCGTCCAAGCCAATAATGATTTGGCTGTTCTCAAACCAGAAAAAATTCCAGATGACCTGCCACCAGCAACTCTAGGCACTTCTAACCAAGTAGTCGCGGGTGATGAAGTCGTCGTAGTGGGCTTCCCATTTGGCATCGGCCCGTCTGTCTCTGCAGGTGTTGTTTCAGGCCTAAATAGAGAGTTTCAGGGTAAGGACGGCCCTTTAATGCGGGGCTTAATTCAATTTGATGCAGCTGCAAACCCGGGTAACTCTGGAGGCCCCCTCATTAATTTATCCGGTGAAGTCATCGGTATTGTCACCGCCATACTCAACCCTACTTCTGCCAAAACTTTTATCGGTATCGGCTTTGCAGCAACCATTGAAAGTGCTGGATCAGCTGTAGGAATCCCCCCTTTTTAATTTCTAAGGAACTCATTTATGTCAGACAATATGGCAAATTGGTCAGGCCACCATACTCCGAAAATGCTCCAAGACAATAGCGAATTAATGCAACGACTACTTTATGAGGTCAAGCGGGTAGTAGTCGGTCAAGACCTTTTCTTGGAGCGTGTTCTCGTCGCTATCTTAGCGCAAGGACATATTCTTATTGAGGGTGTGCCAGGGCTTGCGAAAACACTAACGGTGAACTCTCTAGCAAAAGTAATCCAGGGTAAATTTCAACGAATTCAGTTTACGCCCGATCTTCTGCCAGCTGATTTGATCGGAACGCGAGTTTATAACCAACGTACCAGCGAGTTTAGTACCGTCCTAGGTCCAGTTTTCGCAAATCTGCTACTCGCTGATGAAATCAACCGCGCTCCCGCCAAAGTTCAAAGCGCTTTACTAGAGGTCATGCAAGAACGCCAGGTCACGATTGCAGGACAAACCCATCAAGTGCCTAAACCCTTTTTAGTACTAGCAACTCAAAATCCTATCGAAACCGAAGGAACATACCCGCTACCCGAGGCCCAAGTCGACCGCTTCATGATGAAAGTGCTCGTCAGCTATCCAAGTGAAAACGAAGAATTTGTAATTGTTCAAAGGCAAATTGGGCCACTGATTGAACTAGCTAGCATCATGAATACGGAACAGTTATCAGCTATTCAGCAAGCCTGTAAAGCAGGTTATGTGGATCCAGCACTCATTCAATATGCCGTCAAAATCGTCGCAGCGACGCGTTATCCAGAACAATTTGGACTGGAAAGTATTGCCCCCTACATCAGTTTTGGGGCAAGTCCACGCGGCACAATTAATCTCATCGAAGGCGCTCGCGCCCTCGCATTTCTCAAAGGTCGTCCCTATGTTCTACCCCAAGATATTAAAGATCTAGCTGTCGATGTTCTCAGGCATCGGATCGTACTTTCCTATGAGGCAATCTCACTTGGAAAAACAACCGATGACCTCATACATCTCCTACTCGCTACCATTCCAACGCCAAGTCAACCCCTCCAGTAATATGCTCAAGCGCCTTACCAACCTGTTTAAGCCTAAACTAGTTACTCTGGAGAATAAGAACAAACGTTTAAATCCAGAAGACTTTTTGCGCCAACTCGAATGGACCACACTTCGAAGGCTCGATGGTCAGTTACAAGGCGATTACCGAACCTGGTTTAAGGGCTCTGGACTCGAGTTAGCCGATCTGCGCGAATACCAAACCCATGATGATGTGCGTCATATCGATTGGAATGTTACCGCGAGAATGCAAACGCCATATGTTCGCGAGCATCAAGAAGACCGAGAAATGACCACCTGGTTCTTAATCGATCTCTCGCGTTCCCTCAATTTTGGCTCAGCAGAACAAACTAAAAAAAATCTTGCGAGTAGTTTTACTGGCGTCTTTGCACGCTTGATGACTCGTCGAGGTAATCGTGTAGGGGCAATACTATTTACTGGCGCATCAGCAAAAATTGATGCCCTATTGCCTGCCAAAACTGGTAAAGCACATGTCTTACAAATACTCGATCTTTTACTCAACACCCAATCCCTAACAAATAGTCCAGCAACTGACCTGAAGGTGTTGCTACAAAGCGCCCAAGCCTTGCTCAAAAAACGCTCGACCATTTTTGTGATTTCGGATTTTATTAGCCAACCAAATTGGGAGAAATCTCTCGGAGAACTCAACAAATCTCATGATGTAATTGCCGTGCGTTTATGCGACCCACTAGAGACTCAACTAAAAAATATTGGACTTTTCATCATGGAAGATTCTGAAACAGCCGAACAAATGATGATCGACACTAATGACCCTTTTTTTCAGAAAAAATATGCACAACTAACGCAAGAGCATGCAGATTACCTTACAAAAACATTTCAAAATACAGGTACCGACTGTATAGAACTGTATACCGATGAGCCAATCCACGAGTCTATTTTACGATTTAGCGAATTACGTAAACGCCAATCTCAACGTCGGCCACCGAATCACTTTGCGACTATTTAATCAGCTCATTTATGTTAGGCTTTGATTCTCTATCAATCCAGTGGCCATATGCCTTTTGGGTGTTTTTATTACTACCAATCTGCGGACTGATCTATTGGCGTATGTTTCAACCAGCAAACTGGCTATCGAATCAAAGTACTAACTATAAAAATGCCAAACGTTGGCAATACGCCCATGCGTTCTTCATTTTTGTCGGATTATGCTGCCTATTTTTTGCTCTAACACGACCACGCGCAATTCTTTATATCCCCAGTCGATTAGATACGATCATGCTTGCAATCGACACTTCAGGTAGTATGCGTGCGGATGATATCAAACCAAGCCGTATCGATGCCGCAATTACAGCAATTAAAGACTTTATCAACGCCCAACCCCCACAGGTACGAATTGGGATTGTAACTATAGCTAGCACCGCCGCATTACGCCAAGCCCCAACTACCGAGCGCTTGGATTTATTACAAGCACTAGAAAATATTCCCTTACAACCCGGCTCAGCTCTGGGCAGTGGGATCGTCATCGCCCTAGCAAACTTATTACCCGGCTCAGGTATTGATGCAGAAAAAATTATTACCGAATCCGATGGTGGAGCCAAAACGAGCCCCAGTAGCCAACCACTTGGAAAATCCAACCAAATTAATCTAGAACCAGGCTCCAATCGATCCATGGCGATTGTGCTGATTACCGACGGGCAAAGTAATATGGGACCTGACGTATTGAAAATGGCTGAATTAGCCGCAAATCATGGCGTCAAAATACATACTGTTGGCGTTGGTACAGAAGAAGGAACCGTCATCAAATCACAAGGTATATCCATGCGCGTGCGCCTTGACGAAACCTTACTCAAAAAAATTGCGAATGCTACGCAAGGAGAATATTACAAGGCCACAAGTAATACAGAACTCAAACGAATTTATGAATCATTAGGTTTAACTATTCGTTTTGAAAAGCAACAGTTGACTGAAATCACCTCACCAGTCATGGCACTTGGCCTGCTATGCATCCTCTTAGGATGCCTACTCTCACTGCACAGATTTGGTAGAGTCGTTTAAAAGAATCAAAAAAATAGCCCCTGCAAGGGGCTATTTGCATCAAACACTTTTAACTTGACAACTATTTAAGAATAATTGGATTGATTGGAGAGCCTACGCCACCAGTAATTGGTAGGGGTGGCGCACAAAATAGGAATTCATAAACCTTATCTTCTTGGCAATCATCAGCAAGTTCTTTGAGATTAAAAATCTCGCCCATCGTAATACCAACCATCGGAATCACAATCCAGTGCCAAGGTTGACTAACTCCAGCGACCTCATTGGGACGCACTTCACAACCCCAAGTATCTGTGCAGATTGCAGCGATTTTTTTATCTTGAATCCATTTGGCTGTTTCAAAGCGCAATCCAGGAGCATCGCCAGCTGCGTAGGAATCCCAATCACCTCTTGCCAAACGCTCTTCCATTTGACCAGTTCGCACAATCACAAAGTCACCCTCTTTGATTTCTACACCCTGTGCTTTGGCACAATCATCTAAATCCTGATTACTAATACCATAACCATCGGCTAAAAAATCCCCGCCCTTAAAACGAGCAACGTCGAGTAAAACTCCTCGGCCGATCATCTTGGCACGGGTTTTTTCAATCCCATTCTTCTTCGCACCGGTTGAATCAACTAAAGCGGCACTATAACCATTCCACATATGATCACCATAAAAAATATGTGCTAAAGCATCCCACTGAGTACCACACTGTAGCGGCATCGAAACCATATCATCCGCGTAGCGTATGCCACCAGCATCTTGATTTCCAGCTATCGCATCTGTACCAGTTGCTAGCATTGTGTGAATTGGGTTAAATCGATTACCCCAACCGGTCGTTTGCGGACCATGAAAATTAAAATCCAGCCCTAATGAAATTGACTTACCCTTTTTCACTAACTTTGCCGCCTCAATCAATTGCTTTGGCGTTATGTAATTGAGAGTACCAATTTCATCATCTGGACCCCACTTACCCCAATTACAGGCATCTTTAGCCATCTTCTCAATATCTGCTTTAGTCAGATCACGGGCAATTTGATTGTTCGGTACAGCTTTCATTCCGGCTGCAGTCGTCTTATTTGTCATTCATGCTCTCCTAGGTTTCTAAAACATTTTTAATCAACTAACTTATTCAATATAAATTCATGTAGGCTAAATCATAACTGCATTTTAAGAATTTCTCATTGAATGATCACTTTTTTTACTGCTGAGCAATTTAGATCAATGATTCAGTAATTAACGCCAACAGGGCGATCAACACGACGGCCGACTCAAGCCTCACTCCAGAAAAACTAGGGTTTATACTGATTCTTTTATTAATCAATTGATCAAAAATATCGGATAGTCAATTTTTTTAGAACGACTCATTTTAGGAAGTCGTACAGATCGAATTAACAACTTATTACCTTATAAATAAAAAATTGTTCAACAAATACTTGTCGAACACAAAAATTTGTGGAGGAGACGCTTTTTTTAGGGTTTTACCTCTAAGATGCCCTGCTCTTGTTGATGTTTAAATGAAAGAAAGGTTTTACCCATGACTGCATTACAAAAGAAGATTATTGTGACTTGCGCTGTGACCGGATCAATTCATACTCCAACGATGTCACCGTATCTACCAATTACTCCGAAAGAAATTGAAGATGCTGCCGTGGGCGCTGCAGAAGCAGGCGCTGCCATCGTTCATCTGCATGCACGTAATCCTGAAAATGGTCTGCCAGACCAAACCCCAGAAGCATTTATGAAGTTTTTACCGCAAATTAAAGCTCGCTCAAACGTTGTAATTAACATAACTTCTGGTGGCTCACCAACGATGTCTGTCGAAGATCGACTGCAACCGGTCCTTCGTCTCAAACCCGAAGTAGCATCTCTCAATATGGGCTCTATGAATTTCGGCCTCTACCCGATGCTCAAACGGTATAAGGAATTTAAATATGATTGGGAAGCCCCTTACCTTGCAGGTTCTGAGGACCGTATTTTCAAAAACACCTTTGGTGATATTCGCTACATACTCGAGTCATGCTCAGAAAATGAAACGCGTTTTGAAATCGAATGCTACGATGTAAGCCACCTTTATGTAGCCGCACACTTTGTCGATCGTGGACTTCTCAAAGGCCCACTCCTGATTCAGTCGGTCTTTGGTTTACTCGGTGGAATTGGCCCACACCCAGAAGATGTCATGATGATGAAACGCACTGCTGATCGCCTCTTTGGAGATCAATACTACTGGTCCGTTCTTGGTGCTGGCAGAAACCAAATGCCAATCGCAGCCATGTCAGCAGCGATGAACTCGAATGTTCGAGTAGGTCTTGAGGATTCTTTGTGGGACGGCCCTGGAACACTCTCGAAGACCAATGCGGATCAAGTTAAACGCATCGTAAGTATTTTACATGCCTTAAACCTAGAACCGGCAACGCCTGACGAAGCCCGCGAAATGTTAAAACTGAAAGGCAGTGCAAAAGTCAATTTCTAAAAAAGTCCTTCGGGTAGTTAAATACACACAAAATAGCACGCATAGTTAAAGCACTTATTTATATTATTGACTCTAACGAGGATTCAGATAAAGGATGACGTAATGGGTAATTTACAAAAAATACGCTACTTTTTACTTAAATCGATGGAATTTTTCGTGTTGTTTACTACCCTACTTTTTTTTATACCCATTACGAAAGCTTAAGTGAAATCATGGTGGGTAATACCTATTTATCAAGCAGCTAACCAGCGTTAACTAATTCATTGGCGATGTTCCGAACACCTCTATTACTGGTATGCCTTAGCTTTTTGCTGGGACACATATCGCTTAGCAACGCTCAAGAGTGGCCAAGCAGAACCATTAGCTTGGTCGTTACCTACCCGCCTGGTGGAACAGCCGATTTGATGGCAAGAACGATCGCCGGCCCGCTGGGAAAAATCTTAGGTAGTTCTGTGATTGTTGAAAATAAACCCGGGGCAACCGGGCAAATAGCGGCTAGTTATGTGGCTAAAAGTCAAGCCGATGGCTACACCATCATGCTCGATGCCTCATCGTATTCGGTGAATCCAGCGCTTTTTCCCAAGCTCCCCTATGATCCCAATAAAGTCTTTAAAACGCTTGCTGTTCTTGCGCAATACCCAAATGTACTCTTAGTAAACCCGAATTTTGCAGCAAAGTCTGCCAAAGATCTCGTGGTTATAGCCAAAAATAAACCCCATACGATCTCCTACGCATCTTCTGGCAATGGCTCAGCTCAACACTTGGCGGGAGCTTTATTTGAACTTCAAACTGGTATAGAAATGCAGCATATCCCCTACAAGGGAGGTGGGCCAGCCCTCAATGACGTCATTGCTGGGCAAGTCCCTATTTTTTTTGGTAGCGTAGCATCGACTAAACAATTTGTTGATGCTGGAAAACTCAATGCTCTAGCCGTAACCAGCCGAAAAAGAGCATCTTCAATGCCAAACGTGCCAACCATGACAGAAGCAGGTATCGTAAGCTATGAAGTCTATGAATGGAATGCCCTCTTCGCACCCGCTGCAACGCCAAATACAATCCTTCAAAAACTAACAGATGGAATTAGCAAAGTTACCCAGTCGGCGGAGTTTGTCGAAAAAGTTAATTCTTTAGGGGGTGAGGTTTTTCAAGGGAACGCCGAAGTCGCGGATGTCTTTATCAAAACTCAAATGACGCAATGGGCAAAACTGATTAAGAGTGGCAAAATTACAGTTGATTAATTAGCTACGCTAGAAATAGCGGATAAGGCTTACCAAGCGCTTCGCGTTTCTTACTTCAAGTTTCTTTATTGAAGTTCCTCTAGGGATATCGAAACGCGATGTAATTTTTGACAGAGTTCAAGAAGTACCATTGCCCGGTAATCACTGCTTATTCTTAAGAATTCAACCGTCTGACCTTTGAATGGTCCTGACTTGACTACTAACTTCTCACCAGCTTTAAAAAGGGATTCTTGATGTTCACTAGAAAAATAGTTGATATCCTCAATAACACTATCGGGAACTTTGGCATAGCTATCCCCAAATCGAACCATATTAGAAACGCCCAAAGTTGAGCGGACCGGCCCCCAATTATCAGTGCTTGAATTGAGCTGAACAAATAAATACCGCGGAAAGAGCGGTTCTAGCAATTGAATTTTCTTGCCTTGCTTAATTTTCTCTATTTTCACTTTAGGCAAATAGCAATTATATTGCTGATAAACCAAGTTCTCATAGGCTCTATCCTCTTCCCGAGGTTTTGACATGACCAAATACCAATTCATAATAAAACGTTCTTTATATTTAAGTAGGATAAAAATTATTCTCTAGATCTCGAATAACTAAAAAAATATACAACTCTCAGATCAGTTCCCAATAAAAATAAATTACTAT
>CALPOM020000050.1 GCA_943325205.2 Thermoflexus hugenholtzii JAD2
ACTCCAGGCATCTTCAAACCCTTATCCAGCACCAAACCCGAAGTCTCGCTCGTCATAGTAAATCGACAGGATCGCCAACAGATCCAAAGCCCTAATAGGATCTCAACGATAAAAAATATATTGGATACCGCATGCAGCCTGCCAAATTCTTTCGCCCAAGGAGATTGCATTACCGGCGCCCCACCTGCTAAAGCCATTTCACGCAACTCGTGCATCCATGGCTGAATGATGAGGGCCGCTAGCCCTGTCAAAATGAGTAGCACTAGCAATAACCAACGAATTAAAACAAAGTGGCGATAGCCATGTTTGACAAAAACATTTGACATGATGAGTAAACAAATACCCATTAAACAATTCAAAAAATTGGCGTTTTTAAAGATCTCTCCGGCAATCATCCCAGCGACTTGCTTATCCGTTAAATAAGTAAATAAAGTTGGCGCCACCAAAAAACCAATGCCGATTAATCCACCAATCCACAAACTGGCAAGAATTGTAAACAATTGGATATTTTTTAAAGTACGCGTTTGCGATGGTTTGATAGCCATTAGGCAATTAAATTGATAGGCATTGGGCAATTAAATATACTGTACCTTGATAATCTCCACTTCGCGCTGGCCCCCAGGGGTGATAACTGCCACCGTCTCCCCAGCCTCTTTTCGGATCAAAGCCCGTGCAATGGGAGAACTGATAGAAATTTTATTATTCTCTAGACTCGCCTCGTCATCGCCAACAATTTGATACCTCATCCGCTGGCCAGTCTCCAAATCTTCTAACTCGACAGTCGACCCGAAAACCACCTTACCATCCGCATCAATAAGCGATGGATCAATAATTTGGGCAGCAGATAATTTACTCTCGACTTCTTTAATTCGACCCTCAATAAATGCTTGCTTCTCCTTTGCCGCGTCATATTCAGCATTTTCAGATAGATCGCCTTGCGCCCTCGCCTCCGAAATCGCGTTGATCACAGACGGACGCTCAACATGCTTTAAGCGCTGCAACTCATCCTTGAGAAGCTCAGCTCCAATTCTAGTAATGGGTATCGTAGTCATTGGTTGTAATTATTTCTTCATCTAAGTTAATGTAACGAGGCATGCAGACTCTGCAAATCATAAACCTCTAATTCATGAATTGCTCGCAAACCAGCAACCGCTGCAAGCGCTGCACTAATAGTCGTATAGTACGTTACTTTATTCGCTTGCGCAGTAGTTCGAATCGACCGGGAGTCGGCAATCTCCATTCGACTTTCATCGACAGTAGTAAACACCAAATTAATCTCACCATTCTTAATCATATCAACAATATCAGGTCGGCCTTCTTTGACCTTATTAACAGTTCTTACCGGCACCCCTGCAGCCTCAATCGCTTTGGCCGTGCCTTTTGTCGCAGTCAATAAATACCCCATTTGATGCATCATCTTGGCAACTTCCACGGCCCTTAATTTATCACCATTCTTGACTGATAAAAAAACGGTACCACTGCTGGGTAAAAGAGTTCCGGCAGCTAGTTGTGATTTGAATAAGGCTTCACCAAAACTTTTACCAACTCCCATGACCTCTCCAGTAGAACGCATCTCAGGGCCTAAAATAGGGTCAACTCCCGGAAATTTATTAAACGGAAATACCGCTTCCTTCACCGAATAATATGCCGGAATCACTTCGCTGCCGATGCCCTGTTGATCAAGCGTTTGACCTACCATGCAACGAGCAGCAATCTTCGCTAACTGCATACCAGTAGCCTTAGAAACGAATGGCACGGTGCGCGATGCACGCGGATTAACCTCCAAAACATAAACAATGTCCTGTCCATCAATTTGCTGGATAGCAAATTGCACATTCATTAACCCAACCACATTTAAACCCAGCGCCATCTGCGCTGTCTGACGACGTAATTCCTCAATCGTGGCTTGGGACAGAGTGTACGGTGGCAAAGAACATGCGGAATCGCCAGAATGTACTCCAGCCTGCTCAATATGCTCCATCACACCACCAATCAGGACTCGCTGGCCATCACAAATACAATCCACATCGCATTCAATAGCCTCATTTAAGAAGCGATCTAATAATACGGGTGAATCATGCGAAACCTTCACAGCTTCACGCATATATCGCTCTAAGTCTTGCCCATCATTAACAATTTCCATGGCCCGACCACCTAAAACGTAAGATGGCCGCACAACTAACGGGTAACCGATTTCCTGAGCCAGTATTAACGCTTCAGCATCAGTTCTAGCAGTTCGGTTGGGAGGTTGACGCAGGCCTAATTGATGCAATAGTTGCTGGAACCTTTCACGATCCTCAGCTGCGTCGATCATATCTGGTGACGTCCCAATAATCTGCACCCCATTGGCCTCTAAATCCAGCGCAAGCTTAAGAGGAGTTTGCCCTCCATATTGCACAATCACCCCCATAGGGTCCTCTATTGCAACAATCTCTAAGACATCTTCAAGAGTTAAGGATTCAAAATATAAACGGTCCGAGGTGTCGTAATCTGTCGAAACTGTTTCGGGATTACAGTTCACCATAATGGTCTCATAGCCATCTTCACGCATCGCTAAGGCAGCATGCACGCAGCAATAATCAAACTCAATACCCTGCCCAATTCGATTGGGGCCCCCGCCTAAAACCATGATTTTTTGACGATCTGTTGGCATCGACTCACATTGCCCATCCTTTGGGCCATATGTCGAATACATGTAAGCCGTGTTGGTCGAAAACTCAGCCGCACAGGTGTCAACTCTTTTATATACCGGATGAATCCCCAACTCGTGACGACGTAATCGAATAGCCGTTTGATCAGACTGTAAAAGCTTCGCTAAACGCTTGTCAGAAAATCCCTTTTGCTTGACAAAACGTAATTCGGCCTCCTGTAATTCTTCTAATTTCTTCTTGGCAATCACACTTTCTAAATGGATCAACTCTTCTATTTGTACTAAAAACCAAGGGTCAATCGAGGTGTACTCAAAAACCTCCGCAATCGTTAAACCTTGACGAAAAGCATCACCCACATACCAAATTCGCTCCGGCCCTGGTGCGCTAATTTCAGTAATGATGTCCTCTAAATTAGTACATACCTCATCTAAGCCATCCACTCCAACTTCTAAACCGCGCAGAGCCTTTTGAAATGATTCTTGAAATGTACTCCCAATAGCCATTACCTCACCAACCGATTTCATTTGGGTGGTTAAATGTTTATCAGCTTGCGCAAACTTCTCAAAAGCGAAACGGGGGACCTTGGTAACCACATAATCAATCGATGGCTCAAAAGATGCTGGCATTGCCCCGCCAGTAATCTCGTTTTGCAACTCATCTAAAGTAAAGCCAACTGCCAACTTGGCAGCAATCTTGGCAATTGGAAAACCCGTGGCTTTGGAGGCCAGCGCGGAAGATCGCGATACGCGAGGATTCATTTCAATGACAATCATTCGACCATCTTCTGGATTTACTGCAAACTGGACGTTCGAACCACCTGTATCTACTCCAATTTCGCGTAAAACAGCCAAAGAGGCATTGCGCATGATTTGATACTCTCGATCAGTTAAGGTTTGGGCCGGAGCCACTGTGATCGAATCACCGGTGTGCACCCCCATCGGATCTAAATTCTCGATCGAGCAAACAATAATGCAGTTATCTTTCTGATCCCGAACAACCTCCATCTCAAATTCTTTCCAACCCAATAGAGATTCTTCAATTAACAGCTCATGGGTTGGTGATAAATCAAGCCCTCGTTTACAAATTTCCTCAAATTCCTCGCGGTTATAAGCTATGCCGCCGCCTGAACCACCCATCGTAAAGGATGGCCTGATAACCACTGGGTAGCCACTATTGCCTACGAGCTGAGCAATTTGCTGATGAACTAGTTGAGCTTCTTCCCAGGTGTGCGCAACGCCAGATTTGGCAGAACCAAGGCCAATCCTCGTCATTGCCTCCTTGAATTTTTGGCGATCTTCAGCCTTATCAATAGCCTCTGGTGAAGCCCCAATTAACTCACACCCATATTTTTCTAAAACACCGTGGCGAAAGAGGTCGAGGGCACAATTTAATGCCGTTTGACCACCCATCGTGGGTAAGATGGCATCTGGTTTTTCCTTTGCAATAATCCGCTCAAGAACCTCCCAAGTAATCGGCTCAATATAAGTGACATCAGCCATCTCAGGGTCCGTCATAATTGTCGCTGGGTTACTGTTGACTAAAATGACTCGATACCCCTCAGAGCGCAAAGACTTGCAGGCCTGCGCTCCAGAATAATCAAACTCGCATGCCTGACCAATAACAATTGGTCCAGCGCCAATAATTAAAATACTTTGTATGTCAGTCCGCTTAGGCATCTAAAATCTCACATCAATTGAATAAAACGGTCAAATAAATAGGCCACATCCTGTGGCCCTGGAGATGCCTCAGGGTGCCCTTGAAAACAAAAAGCTGGACGATCCGTCCAAGCTAGGCCCTGCAAAGAACCATCAAATAATGAAATATGAGTGGCCAAGACATTGGCAGGTAGAGTCTTCGCATCAACCGCAAAACCATGATTTTGTGAGGTGATGACTACTCGACCTGTCTCTAAGTCTTTAACCGGATGGTTCGCCCCGTGATGACCAAATTTCATCTTCAAAGTCTTCGCGCCTGCAGCCAAGCCCATGATTTGATGCCCTAAACAAATACCAAATAAGGGGATTTTGCGCTCTAAAAATGTTTTAGCTGCTGCAATCGCGTAATCACAAGGTTGCGGATCGCCTGGACCATTTGATAAGAAAATACCATCTGGTTGCATGGCTAACACATCTGTAGCAGAAGTCTTGGCTGGAACCACAGTCACAGCACAACCTCGCTGAGCAAGCATCCTTAAAATATTGCGCTTAATACCAAAATCATACGCCACCACTTTTTTATTCTTCACAGGTAAATCAAATCCAGGTTGGCCATCAGGCCTTAGTAATTGCCACTCGCCTTCATGCCAATCATATGTCGACGTGCAACTAACCACTTGCGCAAGATCTAACCCATTCATACCAGGAAATGCAGCAACTACAGTTTTAGCACTCGCGAGCAATGCTTGAACACTATCCCCTCGTTTGCCAGCAACAATCGCACCAGGCTGCGCACCATGGTCTCGCAAATGTCTAGTCAACGCTCTGGTATCAATTTCGGCGATTCCCACAATGCCCTGCGCAGTTAAGTATTCAGCTAAAGACTCTGTAGCACGAAAATTAGAAACGATTGGGGATAAATCTCGAATCACTAAACCCGCAGCGTAGACCTTGTTTGATTCACAATCCTGGGGGTTAACACCCACATTGCCAATGTGCGGATAAGTCAGCGTCACAATTTGCTGGGTGTAACTGGGATCTGTCAAGATTTCTTGATACCCCGTTAAAGCAGTATTAAAAACAACTTCACCGGAAGTGGAGCCATGTACTCCGATACCCCTTCCTAAAAATGTTGTCCCGTCCGCCAATACTAAAACAGCTGGTGGTAAGGGGGATAATAAGGAATTGGAAGATGTATTAATTGTCGATAAGGGCAGCAAAGCGTTCTCCAGTACCCTGCTGCTCAAGACCCTCTGCGTGAACCAGCAAATACTACATTCCGGTGGCGAGGTCTACGAGAATTGATCTATTTAAGCGCTAGGGAAATGTATGAAGGGGTAAATAACAATCTATTATAGCAAGCAAATTCATCCCATCTGCTAATTTCAAATGAGGCTGTAATTTTCTCGCGCTAATTCTTCCCCCACTATCCCGCTTCAGAAATAATCGCCTGTATCTGCGCTAAAACTGTTTTATCTTCCATCGTGCTAATGTCTCCAGGGTCCCGGTTTTCAGCGATTGCTTGCAAGGCTCGCCGAACAATCTTTCCCGATCTGGTCTTTGGCAATATATGCACCACATATACTTTAGCAGGACGAGCAACAGCCCCTAATTGCCGATCAACAGTTTGCATCACTTGCGCCGCCAATCCCTCAATATTTAAAGGGTCTTTAGCAACGATAAAGGCAATTGCTACCTGCCCTTTGAGGGCGTCAGCAACTCCGACCACAGCAACTTCTGCGACATTCATGTGGCTTGCAATACTTTCTTCGATTTCTCGGGTTCCTAGGCGATGCCCCGCTGTATTTATCACATCATCTGTTCTGCCTAGGATGAAAAAATAGCCGTCTTCATCTTGAATCCCCCAATCAAACGTGGAATAAATGAGTCGGTTGGGAATCGTTTTCCAATAGGTCTGTACAAAACGCTCATCATCGCCCCAAATGGTTTGCATACAGCCCGGCGGTAAAGGCCCCTCTATCGCTAATAAGCCCTTTTGGTTAGCCCCTAACTTTGCCCCTGAAACTTCGTCGATTAACTGCATTTGATACCCATATACAGGCACCCCCGGTGAGCCAAACTTGTTTGGCATCTTCTCAATTCCTTGTTGTAATGCCAAAATTGGCCAACCCGTCTCCGTTTGCCAATAATTATCAATAATGGGCTTTTGGATAGCCCCTGAAATCCACTGCGCAGTCGGCTCGTCTAAAGGTTCTCCCGCTAAGAAAAGTGTTCGCAAGGAACTAATGTCATACTTTTCTAAAAATCCAGCGTCTTGTTTTTTTAACACCCGAATTGCTGTGGGTGCCGAAAACATGGTCGTAACACGATATTTCTCAACCAGTTTCCACCATATACCAGCATCTGGCTTAAGCGGCGTTCCTTCAAACATAATAGTCGCCATACCATGTATCAAAGGACCATAGATAATATAGCTGTGCCCAACAACCCAACCAATGTCCGAAGTGCAAAACATCGTCTCACCTGGATTAGCACAAAAGATACTATCCATCGATGCGGCTAATGCCACGGCATATCCACCAGTGTCGCGCTGCACCCCCTTTGGCTTTCCTGTGGTTCCTGAGGTATATAAAATATACGACGGATCCGTTGCCTCTACCCAAGTACAAGGCACTCTTGCGTCTAAATAATTCGCACGCTCTGCGGAATAGTCTAAATCTCTTTCGACAACATATTCAAATGGACATAAACGCCTAGAAACTAGCAAAACCTTGTTTGGTTGAAAACTCGACAATTGCAAAGCCTCATCCAGTAAAGGCTTATATGGCACCACCTTACCGTTTCGCATGCCAGCTTCTGATGCAACGATCAGTTTTGGCTTTGCATCTTCAATCCGAGCCGCTAAACTATGTGCCGCAAAGCCCCCAAAAACAACCGAATGAATCGCCCCTAAGCGAAGCGCAGCTAACATCGCAAAACATGCTTGCGCTACCATCGGCATATAAATTAAAACGCGATCACCCTGGCCAATGTTGTGCGCTCGCATGATTGCGGCCATGCGGTTCACTTCTTCAAATAACTGTTGATAGGTGTAAGTCGTTGCGGTATCCGTCTCGACCGATACCGCAATTAATGCCGCTTGATCAGCACGCGTCTCTAAGTGCCGATCAACAGCGTTAAAACAAATATTAGTTCGACCACCCACAAACCATTTAGCAAATGGCGGGTTTTGATAATCTAAAACGCTATCAAAAGGTTTTTCCCAATGAATTAATTGCGCTTTTTCTGCCCAAAAAGTGTCAGGATTTTGAATCGACTGTTGATAAATTTCACGGTACTTTCCCATTTCAACACGCTCCCTCTTTTTAGCTGATCGTTAATTATTTTTTTCGGCTAGTTTGGTACTCTTAGTGATGACTTGGACGTTACCTGCCTTAGCGGTCTGTGTTTTAGTGGCCTCTTTTTTGGCTGGGCTATTCGTATTTGGCTTTGGACTAGCTTTGACGCTGGACTTATTACTTCCTGTGGAAGCATTCGATGATTTTTTGACAGTTGCCGTAGACTTCGAAGTTGCTAACTGTTGCGCCTTCGGATTACCGCCATGTTTGGGTTGATAATTAGCTAAATTTTTCGGAACTGCAACACATTTTTTCCCTTGACACTTCATCACAACTGGTACTGGAACATATTCGCGCTCTAAGCTTAAAATGCCATTTTGGGCTATCTCATAATCAATATCACCTAAATTGTGAGACATCTTGGGAACTAACAAGCTAGAGCCAGTTCTGACCTTCATCCCTTTTGGGATAGAATTCATTTCCCGTACTTGATGAATATCAAGTCCTAAATTTGCAACAATTTTCTCTAAACTATCCGTTTTTTCAACCTTAATTGCTGTCCATGAAGTTAAGGGCATGCGATTAGTTAAGATGTTATCTCGAAAAATTTCTGCTTTGCCATAAGGTAATAAAATTTCTTGATTAAACCCCTTCATAATTACTGGCTTATTGAAAGATGGGTTGAGATCTAAAAACTGTTCACGGGTCATTTCTGATAAGGTAATGACGCGATCCACATCAATATCTTGTGTTACCGGCAATGTTACAAAGTAGGGATGATTCTCTACCTTCGGTAAAGTAAAGCCATACTTTGCCGGATTTTCAATAATTCTTTTATAGGCTAGAAGTTTGGGGACGTAATTTTTAGTCTCATTGGGCATTTTTAAACTGAAATAATCCGTTTCTAACTTGGCGGCTTTGTTTTTATTGATTGCACGCCCAACAGAACCCTCCCCCCAATTGTAGGCTGCTAAAGCTAATTGCCAATCCCCAAACTGGTCATATAGCTTCTGGAGATAATCCAGAGCGGCTCTAGTTGACTTAATGATGTCACTCCTCTCATCACGAAACATATTTTGTTTCAGATTAAAGTACTTACCGGTGGCTGGCATAAACTGCCACATCCCAGCAGCTTTGGCCGGGGAAACGGCCTTGGGATTGAAAGCGCTTTCCACAAAAGGTAATAAGGCTAATTCACTAGGCATCTCCCTCGCCTCGACTTCCTCAATGATATAAAACAAATAGGGCGATGATCGCTCTAAAACGCGCTTTACATAAGTCGGGTTATCAACTAACTGCTTAGTGTGGCGATTAATAATTTCCATCTCCGGGTCACTGATGTCAAAACCCGTTCGAATTCTCTCCCACAAATCAATGGATTGCACAATATCCGGAACCGGTGGATTTTGAACTGGAGCAACTGGCACCGGTTGATACTTCGGTTCCTCAAAATTCATTTTTTCTGCAAAAGAACTGATATTCGTAGTGGGTCCAGTCGCACAGCCAACTAGCAAGCTGACTAGAAGAAGTACTGCAATCAGCGGACAACGCTGTAGATAGGTAAGGCAATATTTCATTTGAAACTGTCTTTCCATAAACGCGTTATGGTAAATATATCTTCTCCTGAATTGACAACTTTTTTTGCATATCGCTCGATCGACTCTCGCACAGTACCCTGGTCACTGCGTAAAAAGGGGTTTACTTTTTTTTCTAAACCTAAAGTCGTAGGCACTGTCGCTTGCTTCGCTTCACGCAACCGAATAGCCTCTTCAGTCCATTTCGATAAATCGTGATTAGTCGGCTCGACCGCCGCTGCAAAACGCAAATTAGCTAGGGTATATTCGTGGGCACAACAAACCAAGGTTTCGTCAGGTAACTGCATCAACTTCATTAAAGAAGCATACATTTGAGCGGCTGTACCTTCCAGTAAACGACCACATCCACCCGCAAATAAAGTATCACCACAGTAGAGCCTAGGGACTTCTAAGCCAGCTATTTTTGGTAAAAAATAGGCAATATGACCCTTAGTATGTCCAGGCACCTCTAGAACTTGCAGATGAACGCCTGTAAAAATTTCAACGATCTCGCCATCATAGACTGTCTGTGTTTTATGCGGAATAGTATCTTTGTCAGGCCCAATAATCCGTAAATCATGGCCCTGGTTTTCCCGAACCCAAGTAATTAAGTCCCCAATACCCCCAATATGATCTGCATGATGGTGGGTGATTAAAATACCGTCTAAGATAGAGGATTGCTGCTTTAATGCTTGAATGATCACTTGTCCATCCCCCGGGTCAACGACCCAAGAGTGACCAAGAGACTCAATCATCCATAAATAATTATCTGTAAATGCTGGTATTTGGTGAAATTGCAATATGAAATCTTTCTAGAATTGGCTTTTAAATATAGGTTTGATGCGATAGATTAATGAGATGATACCAACTGAATCCGAAATTGCCAATCAGTCCCTTCTAGCATGGGATAACTGGCTCAATACTGCGCCAGGACTTTATGTCTTAAATTGGGAACAAGCCCAATTTAACCGAGCGGTAGATGATGCCTTTGGTTTTGACGCACTCCAAATCGGTTTTCCTCAAGTGGGCTGCCTGAATGAAAATAGAATATCAAACCGTTGGCTGATGCAACTACCATCCCAGCCTAAGGTTGATTTATCTAGTAATTACGGCGTGCATACGATTTGCCAAGGCTCAATTTATGATCTACCCTTTGCGGCAGAAAGTATGGACTTGATCGCCCTACCGCATGTCCTGGAATTTACTGCTAATCCACATGAAGCCCTCAGAGAAGTCCACCGAGTTCTTCGCCCAGAGGGCAGAATTGTCATCTCGGGATTTAACCCAATGAGCTTATGGGGAATGCGACAGTACTACGGAAAATTATTTAATCGGCCATTTTTACCTAAAGAGGGCCAATTTATTAGTCATTTACGTATCAAAGATTGGCTGCGCCTACTCAATTATGCGATTGACCGCGGAAAATTTGGTTGCTACAGCCTTCCTATCCAAAATCATCGCACCATGACAACCCCAAGCCTATTAGACAAAGTAGGGGATCGTTGGTGGCCCTTTTTAGGGTCCGTATTTATGCTCAGCGCCATCAAAAGAACCCCTCGTATGAAACTAGTTGGGAAAATTTCATCCAGAAGACCATCCCTCTCCCAAACATTAGCGCCCGTTACCCAGTCAAAAACCACGCAACAAACCAACTCCACCAATGACTAAAAAAGTCCCTAGCGTAATTATTTATACCGACGGCGCCTGTAAAGGCAACCCAGGAATTGGTGGCTGGGGCGCAGTGCTTCGTTATGGTGGTCATGAGAAGCATTTAAAAGGCGGCCAACCCCATACAACGAATAATCGCATGGAACTGACCGCTGTCATCGAAGCTCTCAAAGCCCTTAAATTTGATTGTGAAATAGAACTTTTTACGGATTCACAATATGTTCAAAAAGGTGTTTGTGAGTGGTTAGATGGCTGGAAACAACGCGGCTGGAAAACTGCGAGTAAAAGCCCGGTTAAAAATGCCGATTTATGGCAAATACTAGACCCATTATTAAAAAATCATGTCATCCGTTGGCACTGGGTCAAAGGACATTCGGGAGACCCTGGGAATGATTTGGCTGATGCTCTTGCGAATCAGGGTGCACTCGAATATTGTAGGTAATTTACCCCGCCAGACTGCCCAACTCCCCCCGCTTCATAATTGACAGAACCAAGTACTATTTAAGCAGATAGATGAAGCATATGCATTCATCTAAAAACCTTGCGTTTTCAATTAGATTGACGATTTTGTGAGAAAATATCTTTAAAAATCACAAAGTTCTAATTTATTTGCCAAAATGTTTCTGGCAAGAATGAGACAACCCAAATCGCCTTAAATGCATTTAATATTCGGAGTCATATGGAAACAACAAGTCATTCGCAGTCAAGCCTAGTAAAAAAACTGATTTGGTTTGTCATTATTTTAATTTCTGGCGGTGGGGCTGGCTACTATTACTTCTCAACCCAAGGTGGCGAAACTACCACTAAAAAACCTTCGCCACCTCCTCAATCAGTAGTCACTACTAAAGTTGAGGAGAGGGACTTTCCGGTCATTATTGAAACATCTGGCAATGTTATCTCCGCAAATATTGTAGATATCAGACCACAAGTTACCAACATCATCTCCAAAGTACATATTACCGAAGGTCAAGAAGTAAAGGCCGGAGATATTCTTTTTTCTTTAGATGATCGCGCCGATCGTGCTAACTACGAAAAAGCCCAGGCTCTTGCTGAGGATGCGATGCGACAATATAACCGCGCTGAAGAACTCGTCAAACAAAACTTTATTTCAAAAGCAAGTGCGGATACCGCTCTTGCAAATGCCAACTCTGCAAAATCCGCCGCCAATGCGGCGCAAGTTTTATTAAGCTATGACACAATCCGCTCTCCAATAACTGGCAAAGCGGGTGTTATCAATGTCTTTCCCGGATCTCTTGTCCAACCTGGCAATGTCGTCTCTACCACCTCAACAGCAGCAGCCACCACAACCCTAGGTGCAATGGTAACCATCACCCAGTTAAATCCAATCAATGTGCAATTTACTGTTCCTGAAACCTATATGGCAAGCTTATTACAGCTTCAAAAATCTCCTACTGGACTAGTCGTTCAAGTCCAGTTAGGAAATGGCCAAAAAAAACAGGGTAAGGTATTTGTGGTTGATAACCAAGTAGATCCATCTATCGGCGCCGTTAAAGTAAAAGCTAGCCTTGATAATTCCGACTACGCCCTAGCACCGGGACGTTTTGTGACAGTCACCCTACAAACACAAATCTTAAAAAATAGCCTGGTAGTGCCAAGCCAGGCTATTATTTCAAGTCCAGTGAGTGATCAAATTTATACAGTTGATGAAGAAAATCAAGTAACCCTGAATAAAATTAAAGTACTTGCTCAAAATAATGGCTTTGGGGTAGTCACTGGGATTAAACCAAACGACCGCGTTGTGGTTGAAGGAAAGCAAAATCTTCGCCCAGGTTCCAAAGTGGTTGAAGCTAATAATTCCGCAAATAAACCCACAAATAATCCCTCAAATCCCACAGAAAAAAAATCGGGTCCATAACAACGAACGCGTTACTAAACCCCTTCCATTCAATCTTGACCCCAAATAGCCAACGCCAATGAATATTTCTGAAATCTGTATTCGAAGACCTGTTTTAACGACCCTCTTATCCATCGCAACAGTGATAGCCGGCGCCATTGCCTACACCAAAATTCCAGTAGCAGCACTCCCCAGCTTTAACTCTCCAGTGATTCAAGTAACAGCCGTTTTGTCCGGAGCTAGCCCAGAAAATATGGCCGCTAGTGTCGCCTTACCTTTAGAAAAAGAATTCTCTACCATCGACGGCATCAAAGTAATTAGCTCTACCAATTTTTTGGGAAGTACCAGTGTTACTTTAGAGTTTAATAACAACCGAGATATTGATAAGGCGGCAGTGGATGTGCAAGCAGCTCTTCTGAGAGCTCAAAGACGCTTGCCTATTGAAATGACAATTCCACCGTCCTATCGCAAAGTCAATCCTGCTGACGCCCCCGTATTACTTCTTGCCCTCACCTCCCCGTCGATGAATTTATCGCAAATTACCGACTATGCGGAAAATTTACTGTCACCAAACATTTCAACAATTGAAGGCGTAGCACAAGTCCTCGTTTATGGCAATAAACGTTACGCCGTCCGAATCCGTGCTATCCCAGATAAGCTGGCATTAAACAACCTGACCTTGGATGATATTAGCGTTGCGATTAATAAATCAAATTCGAACTCTCCCGTGGGGGTTCTTGATGGGCCAAGACAGGCACTAACAATCTATGCCAACTCGCAAATGGTCAAAGCATCTGACTATGCTGAACTAGTCATCGCCCAACGCGGCGGGAATCCAATCCGCCTAGCAGATGTCGCCGAAGTATCTGAGTCCTATGAAAATATCAAAAGCTTAGGTCGATTTCAGGATGAACGATCGATCGTCATCGCCATTTTGCGCCAACCGAGTGCTAATACTGTAAAAGTTGTCGACGGGATCAAAAATATGATCCCTGAGTTTGAAAAACAACTCCCTGCATCGCTGAAGATCAATCTCTTAAATGATCGTTCAAAGTCGATTAGGGAAGCAATCCATGATGTCAACCTGACTCTGCTGTTTACGATCGCCCTCGTAGTCTTAGTCATTTTCTTATTCCTGAAGCATCTGGCTGCGACGATTATTCCTGCACTTAGCCTGCCAGTGAGCTTAATCGGAGCCTTCTTCATCATGTACTGGATGGGCTATAGCCTAGACAACGTCTCCCTACTAGGCATTACCCTAGCGGTCGGCCTCGTGGTGGATGACTCGATCGTCGTTCTAGAAAATATTATTCGCTATGTCGAAGAAGGGATGTCCCCTCTCAAAGCAGCTCTCAAAGGTAGTAAAGAAGTTGGCTTTACGATTATTTCAATATCCATCTCACTCGTGGCTGTGTTTATTCCAATCTTTTTTATGCCCGGGCCGGTTGGTCTTTTATTTAGAGAGTTTGCTGTCGTCGTTACACTCGCTATCTTGGTTTCAGCCGTTGTCTCCCTCACCCTTGTGCCAATGCTCTGTAGTAGATTTCTGCCAGATGCGTCCAAGTTAAAACACGCGAAAGATCCCTGGATTATTAAAAAATTCGAGCAAGGTTTTCAATGTATCTTTCGTTTTTATTCAAAAACTCTAGATAAAGCCCTCAACCACCGACGCATTATTCTCAGTGTTGCTTTTGCTACTTTCGGAATCACCGCCGTCCTCTTTTACTATATTCCAAAAGGTTTTTTTCCCGAAGAAGATATCGGTCAAATTATTGTTACTACCGAAACGTCTGAAGATATTTCATATATAGCAATGCTAGAGGTACAAGATCAAGCTGCTGATGTTGTTATGAAAGATCCGAATGTAGATACTTTCGTGTCAGTCATCGGTGGTGGTGCTAGCTCAGGGACTAATAGCGGACGTTTATTTATCAACCTAAAACCGAAAGGTGAACGCCCTAAAATGAGCGTCGTGCTAGAAAAACTGCGCAGAGATTTACGAAAAATACCAGGTCTCGTAGTCTATATGCGGCCAGTACAAAATCTCCAATTAGGAGGAAAATCTAGTAAAAGTCGCTACCAATATATTCTCCAAAGCGTTGGCCTTGAAGGTGTGAATCAATGGGCCGAAAAAGTCCAAGCAAAAATGAAGACTGACCCAGATTTTAGGGACGTTACAAGCGATTCGCAATTAAAGGGGCTTAATGTAAAAATCGATATCGATCGCCAAAAAGCCGCTAGCGCAGGTGTGAATATGCAAGATATTCGAACCGCACTTTACTCAGCCTACGGGGAAAAACAAGTCTCTACTATTTATACCCCGGTCAATACCTACCAAGTCATTTTGGAAGTAACCGCAAAAGATAAACAGTTTGAGTCTGATCTGAGCTCAATCTTTTTACGCGGACGGGCAACTGATAAACTCGTCCCCCTTTCAAGTATCGCCACCTTTAAACGGTTTATTGGCCCAACGTCAGTAAATCATCAAGGTCAGATCCCAGCCGTAACGATTTCTTTTAACCTCGCCCCAGATGTTCCACTTGGCGTTGCTACAAAAAAATTAGAGCAATATACGAAAGACTTACAACTACCGCCATCGATTATTACCAGTTATGGCGGCGATGCGGCTGTGTTTAAAGAGGGTCAAGCCGGTCAAGCAATCCTTTTGATTAGCGCTCTTCTGGTGATTTACGTCTTACTTGGGGTGCTCTACGAAAGTTATATCCACCCATTAACAATCCTTGCTGGCTTGCCCTCCGCCGCTATTGGTGCGCTCGTTTTTCTGCAACTATTTGGTATGGAACTAACGATGATCGCCACTATTGGGATCTTACTGTTAATTGGTATTGTGAAAAAAAATGCTATTCTGATGATCGATTTTGCCCTTGAAGCAAAACGAAGTTCTAATTTGTCTGCCCAAGAGGTGCGGCACGGGCTTCGGCACGGGATGCGGCACGGGATGCGGCATGGGCTGCGGCATGGGATGCGGCACGGGATGCGGCACGGGATGCGGCATGGGATGCGGCACGGGCTTCGGCACGGGATG
>CALPOM020000051.1 GCA_943325205.2 Thermoflexus hugenholtzii JAD2
ATGAGAAACGATCGTAATTTTTTTCTAGGTCTCATTATTTCTTTATCCTTCATGATCTCTTTACCATTTTGGGTAAAGTCTGAATTCTTTTTCTTTGCTGCGTACTCTGTTTTACAGTTTGTTATTTTAGCTAGTGCTTGGAATATTCTTGGGGGCTATGCTGGTTACGTCAACTTCGGCTCAGCGGCATTTTTTGCTATTGGCGCATACTCGACTATTGTTGGATATAAATTGCAATTCCCACAGGGCATCAATATTGTCTTTGGAACATTTGTGGCGGCAGTTGTCGGCCTTGGGATGGGGTATGTGACCTTGCGTTTGCGTGGCGTCTATTTTTCCATTGCGACTTTAGCTATGTCTGTTGTGTTATTTACCATTGTGACTAATTGGCCTTTTGTTGGTGGTGCACGCGGCGTGTATGTGATTGTGCCAAGAGAGTCTCCAATTGGTATTGGGCAGTATATTCACTGGCTATATTTTTTAATATTAGGTATGGCCACCATATCGGTTGTTATTTCTAGATTTATTGAGAACTCCTCCCTCGGTCAGGGGTTGATGGCTATACGGGATGATGAGAGTGCGGCTGAAGGATTGGGCGTGCCAACTTTAAAATTAAAACTCATTGCAACGACTATTAGTGGAGCTTTAATGGGCTTAGCTGGTACGACATTCCCTTATTTAATCACTTATGTAGAACCGACTGCAACATTTAACTTATCGTATGCGGTGAATAGTATTGCAATGCCCATTGTTGGGGGTCTGGGTTCTTGGTTAGGACCATTAGTAGGGGCTTTACTATTGGGATCGATTCAGCAGGCGGCCTCTGTAACACTTTCTTCTTCTTGGAACTTATTGATTGTCGGCGGCGTGTTAGTGTTTTTTGTAACATTGGCTCCGAACGGTTTGATTGGAATTTTTAAAAAGCGGCCTAGTAAATAATGGAAAATCAACATCAGCCACTCGTCAGGGTATCTGACATTACGAAAAAGTTTGGTGGATTTACGGCTTTGAGTAATGTGAGTTTAGATATTGCCCCTGGCGAGCGAGTTGGCTTAATTGGTCCAAATGGTTCGGGTAAAAGTACTTTAGTGAACTGTATCTCTGGTATGCTCGAAATAGACGGCGGTGATATTTTATTGAACAATACCAATATCAGTCAGTTAGCCCCCCACGCTCGGGTACATGCTGGTATTGCTCGAAGTTTTCAAATTCCAAGACCGTTTAAGAGTATGAGTGTGCTCGAGAATATCAAGGTTGTTTTAACCTTTTCTGGTAACCAGCGTTTAGACTCTAATGAGTTAAGAAGTACGGAGGAGCGCGCGATGGCGATGGTTGAGAGTGTAGGACTAGCTGCAAAAATGCATGCTATTTCTGCAAGTTTGACACAGGTTGAATTGCGTAAGTTAGAGTTAGCAAGGGCTATGTCTGCTAATCCCAAGTTATTAATTGCCGACGAGGCGCTTGCCGGTTTATCTGGAGCCGAAGTTGACGAGGTTCTCGTATTGATTATGAATATGAAGTCTAAGGGCGTTTCAGTTCTTTTGATTGAGCATATCATGAGTGCTGTCATGCAATTCTCTGAAAGACTTGTAGTCTTGGTTGCTGGTAATAAGATTGCCGATGGTAATCCCCAAGACGTCATTAACAATCCAGAAGTGATAAGGGCTTATCTTGGCGAATAAAATTATTCTCAAAGACATTAACGCAGCCTATGGTGCTGTCCAGGTGTTACATGGCATTTCTATGGATGTCGGTCACGGGGAAACGGTTGCCTTATTGGGAACCAATGGTAATGGTAAATCGACTTTGATCAAGGTTGTTGCTGGTTTAGTCAAGTCTACGCAGGGTACTGCCCTGGTGGTTATTGACGATGTAGAGCACAATTTGGCGCGCTTAACACCAGAGGAAATCGTTAATTTAGGTGTGGCAATGGTTCCAGAGGGCCGACGGTTATTTCCGTTGTTAACCGTCGAAGAAAATCTTCTTCTAGGTGCTTCAAGACCTTTTGCACGAGCCCATGTGGACGAGACTATGGCCTATTGTTTTGAGGTCTTTCCTAAATTAAAAGAGCGCAGAACTCAACGCGCTGGGAGTATGAGTGGTGGTGAGCAGCAGATGGTAGCTTTAGCTCGGTCGTTGATGACGATGCCAAAGATTTTGCTGATTGATGAACCCTCGGTTGGTTTAGCCCCGATCATTGTCAAGCAGATGATTGATAAGATTGCTGAATTAAAAGTTCAAAAAAGTTTAACGATTTTGATGGCTGAGCAAAACTTTACGCAAGCGATGCGTATTGCAGATCGTGGCTATGTGATTGTGCACGGTGAAATAAAAATTACTGGTAGTGCTGCGGAGTTAGCCAGTAACGATGTGGTGCGACAGTTGTATATGGGTGTTTAATTCGATAGATAGAATAGATAAAATGATGAAATTTTCCTTACCAAGTGATCGAGTACCTTTTGTACCTATTGTAGATCGCCCGATGTGGCATTTGCCGGATGGTAACCGTTTACTCGTTTGGATTATTGTCAACGTTGAGCACTGGACGATGGCAAATCCGATGCCGCGTTCTGTTCTTAGTCCACCAATGGGTCAACCCATGCAGCCAGATGTTCCCAATTGGGCTTGGCATGAATATGGTATGCGAGTTGGCTTTTGGCGAATATATGATGCTTTAGTGCAGCGTAATATTGTGCCGACATTAGCCACTAACGGAATTGTTTGCGAATCGTATCCTCGTGTGGTGGAGTCTACTTTAAAGCACGGCTGGGAAATGATGGGGCACTCCTATATTCAGGGTCCAATGCATAAAGTCCCAGATCAATTAGAGGCGATTCAAAAAACCATTGAGACGATCAAGAATTTTACTGGGCAGACTCCGATTGGTTGGGAAAGTCCTGGTTTAACTGAAACCGAGGTAACTATTGATCATTTATCGCAAGCAGGTATTCAGTATGTAGCTGATTGGCCATTGGATGATCAGCCCACTTGGATTGCCGCATCCCCTAATCCGGTTTTATCAGTCCCGTATACCGTTGAAACAAACGATATACCCATGATGCTATTGCAACACAATCGTGGCAATGAGATGTTGTTGCGTGGTCAAGAGCAGTTTGATCGCTTATTGCAAGACAGTCATACTATTCCAAGAGTAATGGCAATCAGCGTGCATCCCTATATTACTGGCGCACCCCACCGAATTGCTTATTTTGAGCAGTTATTAGATTATGTGCAGTCGAAAAAAGGTGCATTAATTTGTACGGGGGAGCAGATTCATGATTTGTACCGTGCTCAGTTTCCTGCGCCGGCAGTAGTCGCACCCAAGAAATAACTATAACTATATCTAATAATAAGGACTCCCAACAGAGTTACGCCGCTGCAGAGATGAAGCGGTATTTTTTTGTCTATTCTTAAATGGGATTTTGGCTTTGAAGTAGGGTAGTTATATCGACAGCAGTCTCGGCCATTACTCGCTTTGCAATACCTTGCAAATCTTTTTTTAGTTCCTCTTGGCCTTGGGCAGACATGTATTGCCCCAGATATTGAGCGCGGGCAATCACGCGTTGACCGATCCGAAGGCGATCAATTTGATAAGCCAAAATTGCTTCTGGGCTGGCTCCTAATTGCTCAATATGATTACAAAGAGACATTGCGTCCTCAGCTGCTTTGGATACGCCCATGCCGACATGAGGCCTTGCAACAAAACTGGCGTCGCCCATTAAGGCAATTTTTTCGAAGGCAATTTTTTCAGAATAGACATCATAAATTGGTTGAAAAAATACCATACCGGTTTTTTCAAGCACCTCGGCCCATTGTGGTGCTAGAGTTTTTCTCGCACGCTCGCGAATATGTGCGATATGTTTATAGGACACTTTAACGGGGGCTATGCCTTGCGGAAAGTAATTCCCATCTGCATCCGTAAGCAAATCGCGCAGGGCGTTATTAGCGGGTGCTTGGTGATACCAAACAAAGTTATAGCGACGATTTCCGGGAGTAATATTGTTATTTAGACCAGCGACGGGATAGCCTAAAATCTGTTCACCTTCTGGTAAGCCAAAACTAAAATATTCAAAGAGAGTATTGAGAGTATGTTGGCTCAGAAGGTGCTCATCACAAACCCCTCGCCAGGCCACATAGCCAGCATACTCAGGCATGGCTTTGGGGCAGAGAATTGCGCGTACTGCGGAGCGAAGACCATCCGATGCAATCAGAAGATCGCCCGTAAATTGAGTGCCATCCTCGCAATAGGCGGTTACATGTGAGGCGTCTTGCTCTAGACGATGCAGTGCTTTACCACCGTGGTACCTACTTGCTGGAAACTTTTCTTTGAGGAGGTGGTATAGCCTACTCCAAGAGGTAAGAACTTGAGGCAAGTGCATTTGCGCGATGGTATTACCCTTCGCATCCAGTGTGACTCTACCTTGCACAGGAACGCCAATATTATCGTCTAATGTAATACCAACCAGACTTAAAGCTTGCATCAGTGATGGGTGCGTTACGATGCCAGCACCACGACCATCTAAAGAGCCGAGAACTTTTTCTAAAATATGTACTTCATGGCCAGCGCAGTGTAATAAATTACCAACAAATAAACCACCCAGTGAGCCACCCACGACTAAGATTTTTGCCATATTACTCCAAATAGTTAGGTGGCTGAGGTAATACCCAATTTTGTATTGAGATCAGTTCTCTCATTTGCGGGGTAGTTCAGTTCAATGACAATGCCATTTGGATCCTCGATAAAGACTTGGTGTAAACCGATTGTTGGCACCAGGCGCTCTTTGATGGGTATACCTAGATGCTGCAAGTGAGCGAGTTTTTCTTCAAGACCTGTTGCATAAAAGGCGATATGGTCAATGACACCGGTGCCCCTGAGTGAAGGAAACTCTCGCTCACCTAAATAATTATTTAAGCCACTGGGATTCAGAGGGTCTATCGCAACAATATGAATGACCGCGTTTAGATAACTAGACAGATCAGAATCTTCTTTATAGAGCCAAAAGCCTGGGAAGGGAAAGTCTGGACGAGGACCCTCAATGAGAGCTAGAGTCTTTTTGAAAAAGTCTCGAGTGGCGGTTGCATCTGGACTTCGAATGGCGAGGTGATTAATGACTAGTTCAGACATTTAAGTCTCCTTTTTAAATAGTGATTGGGCAGCTAATAAATAAGAAGTGACACGTTCTTTAACAATTTCGTTATCTGTTTGGGTTGGTGCAGACATATCAATCTGGAATGATGGACCATAAATCCAGCGCCGTATACCGAGGTAGAAAATTCCGCCATGAAGTCCCATCAGATGTTCGATTTCTTGAGAGGTGGGCTTTTTTTGGCTTTTAATACCACAGTATCTTCTGGTTTCTCGGATGAGTTTGGGTATCACAGTTGTTTGCAGGAGGTTAAAAAAGCGATCGCTAATAACTTTGTCAGCTAGGCCGGAAAAAATGAGTATCCGCACAAAATCAAAGGTAAGGATGGTTTGAGCGTAATCGATATAAAAATCTAGTAATTTTTGTTCTGGGCTAATTTTCGGATCATTGAGTAATTCTTCCCATTCAGGTTTCCATCGTTGGACGACAACCTCTTGATAGACCCGGTCGATGAGATCTTGTTTGGTTGGAAAATAATGGTAGAGCAGGGTGTGGGTAATGCCGAGTTCTTCTGTCAAGAAGCGCAGTTGACCTTCAAAGCCATGCTTCGCAAAAAACTGGATTGCTTGGTTGACGATTTGGCGCTCACGATCTTGTGGACTCATGCGTTTTTTGGGAGGCACTAAATCTTCGATGAGGCTGGAGTTATTCATAACCTATGGTGAATGGTTTGGGAATATGAAATTGTGTATAAAGTTGATATATAAGTAGGGGTAATTCCGAATATTTACTTATTGACCAATTGCTAAATAATAGCATTATTATGTAGTAAATTGATAAATAAATCAATTTGGTATTAGGATAGGAAGTATTGCGTCATCTTGTTAAAAATCTGAAGGGAGTTGTTCATGAAGGCTGCGGCATTTAATTATGAAAAAGTAACTAATATTGCTCAAGCGCTCAGTTTATTAAAAGTCCATGGTGACCAGGCAAAATTAATTGCTGGTGGTCAGAGTTTGTTGCCGGCGTTAAATATGCGTTTATCAGCGCCACAAATTTTGATTGATTTACAGGGTATTAGTGAACTGAAAAAAATTGAAGAGCAGGGGCAAGTTATTCGAATCGGAGCAATGGTTACGCATACTCAGATTGAAAATTCCGCACTCCTGCTTGAAAAATTACCTTTACTGTCGCAGGCAGTAACCCACATTGCGCATCGTGCTATACGTAATTTAGGAACGTGGGGAGGGTCAATCGTATATGGTGATCCCGCTGCAGAGTGGCCAGCTTGCGCGATTGCTTTAGATGGTGTGATGTTAATTGCTGGACCAAATGGCCAAAGGCGAGTGGCGGCGAAGGATTTTTTCCAAGACTTGTACACCACAGATTTAGGCCCAGATGAAATCTTTTTGGGAACTGAATTTACGATGACAGCACAAAAATCTTTTCATTATTTTGAAGAGTTATCACGGCGTCATGGCGACTATGCGGTGACTGGTTTGGCAAGCCAAGTAGAGTTCGACCAAGGCAGTCTATCTGCAATTCGTCTGGTCTATTTTTCAGTTGCGGCGACACCAGTTTTAGCTACCAAAGCACAAAATCTTTTACTCGGTAAAAAAATCCAAGATTTGCAAAATAAGGATCTCCTTGCGCAGGTTTGTGCCCTTGCTCGGGACGAGGTACCAACAGTTGCAGATATTACTAATTCAGCAAAAATGAAGACCCATCTGGTTGGTGTCTTGTTAGAGCGTGCACTTAAAGCGATATCTTTAAGTATATAAACCCTCAGAGGATAGGAAAATCGATGACAAATAAAACCACTATTCAGATGACGTTGAATGGCCAATTGATTCAAGCAGAAGTTGAGCCGCGGCAACATTTAGTAGATTTTTTAAGGGAAGATCAGTCTCTGACGGGTTCTCATTTGGGTTGTGAACAAGGTGCTTGTGGTGCCTGCACGGTGAAGATGAATGGTCAAATTGTGAGGGGTTGTTTGGTTCTTGCTGTGCAGGCTGATCAAGCCACTATAGAGACAATTGAGGGGATTTCGGCAAGTGGGAAATACCAAGATTTACAAAAAGCATTTTTACAGTTTAATGCTTTGCAATGTGGCTTTTGTACTTCTGGAATGCTTTTAGCTGCCACCGAATTAATTGACACAAATCCGCAAGCTACTCGCGCACAAGTTCGTGAATGGATTTCTGGTAATTATTGCCGTTGTACTGGTTATCAGGCAATCGTTGATGCGATTTGCTATGTGCTTGAAGAGCGTCTTGCGCACGCCTAATTGAATTGGAGAAATGATGAATAAACCAAATGAATTAATTGATACCACTCTAGCACCGGTCACCTCAGAGCAGCGCTATATCGGGATGAGTGAGCCACGTCACGGCGCTAAGCGCTTAACTGAGGGCGGTGGAAAGTATATTGATGATGTTGTTCTAGCGAGAATGGCGCACGTCGTCTATTGGCGCTCGCCTGTAGCCCACATGCGTATTCTGAAAATACAGAAGACGCAAGCTTTAGCGATGCCTGGAGTTCTGGCCGTAGTTGATGGCCATGACTTAAGTAAGATCTGTCAGCCTTGGATTGCAACATTAAGTCACTTAGCGGGTATGAAGTCAGCCGCCCAATATCCTCTAGCGATTGAGCGAGCCTGCTGGCAGGGCGAACCCGTGGTGGCAGTAGTTGCTAAAACACGCGCCCAGGCAGAAGATGCTCTTGCATTGCTTGAAGTGGAGTGGGAGGATTTGCCGGCATTGCTAGATATGCAAAAAGCCCTTGATCCATCGACTCCCTTAATACATCCTGAACTAGGCGATAACATTTGCTTTCAGCGTTCGTTGGATACGGGTGATGTCGATGCGCAATTTGCTAAAGCAGATGTTGTGGCGAGTGCAACCTTTCGATTTGGCCGACATACGGGAGTCACTTTAGAGCCCCGCAGTCAAATTGCCGATTACTCGATGGATGGTCGTTTAACGGTTTATCATTCGCAACAAGCACCCCACATGATGCAGGATTTATATTGTCGTCAATTTGGCTTAACTGAAGCAGATGTGCGAGTGGTTTGTTATGACGTGGGTGGTTCATTTGGTATTAAAGTCCATGCCTACCCAGATGATTTTGCGACGGTTGGGATTGCAATTTTACTAAAGCGCCCCATCAAATTTATTGCCGATCGTCTCGAGTCGTATGTGAGCGATATTCATGCTAGAGAGCATATTATTGAGGGGCGCATTGCTGCCACTAAAGATGGTGAGATATTAGCTTTTGAAATCGATGATCTGACTGGTATTGGGCCTTATTCGATGTTCCCAAGAACGAGTGCGATTGAGGGTAATCAGGTTGTTAATCTAGTAGGTGGGCCTTATAAGCATCGACAATATCGCGCTAATTTACATGTTGTTTTTCAGAATAAGACACAAACATGCCAATACCGCGGGGTTGGTCATCCAATTGCTTGCGCTGTGACTGAAGGTTTAGTTGACCTAGCTGCTAGGCAACTCAAGATGGATCCACTAGAGTTTCGTAAACGTAACGTTATTCCTGATAATGCTTATCCTTACACGGGAGTCTCGGGTATCAAATTAGAAAGTTTGTCGCATGAGGCTTGTATTGCCAAACTAGAAGACTTAATGGATTATGCAGGGCTCTTAGAAGAACAAAAAAATCTCAGAGAGCAGGGTATTTATCGGGGTATTGGCTTTGCCGCTTTGATTGAATTAACAAATCCAAGCCCAGCATTTTACGGCGTGGGAGGTGCTAGGATTGCTTCGCAAGATGGTGCTACCATTCGCATGGATCCGAGTGGCGTGATTACCGTTTCAGTCAGTGTTGGTGAGCAGGGTCAAGGTGCTGAAGGGATCTTTGCACAAATCGCTGCTGATGCGGTTGGGGTTCCAATCCAAGACGTTCGCCTAGTTACTGGCGATACAGCTACTATTCCTTATGGAGGTGGAACCTGGGCTTCTCGGGGTGCGGGTATTGGAGGTGAGGCGGTACTTCTGGCTGGTTTAGCCTTAAAGGAAAATATTTTAATCATTGCCGCTGAAATTTTAAAGGTTGATAAAAGTCAATTAACTGTTAAAAATGGCAAAGTCTACGATCGTTTATCGAATGAAGAGAAAATCCCCTTGAGTGAGGTTGGTCGTGTGGGCTATTTTCGGACGGATACTTTATCGAAAGAATGTCAGGCAGATCTTACCGTTACGAGACATTATTCGCAAAAAGATTTTCCGTTTATTTTTACCAACGGCATGCAAGCTTCTTACGTTGAGGTAGATACCCAAACAGGTTTCGTAAAACTCTTAAAGCATTGGGCTGTTGAAGATTGTGGACGGGTGATCAATCCGATGTTAGTGGATGAGCAAATGCGTGGTGCTATCGTTCAAGGAATCGGTGGGGCTTTGTTTGAGGAATGTTTATATGATGAGATGGGGCAAATGATTAATGGCAATATGGCGGATTATCTAGTCCCAATGGCTGCCGAAATGCCAGATATCATTGTGGCTCATATCCAAACTCCAACCAAATCGTCAATGCTTGGAGCTAAAGGGGCTGGCGAAGCTGGAACCGCTGGAGCACCGGGTGCAGTAATTAATGCTATCAATGATGCACTAGCCCCCTTTAATGTCTATAGTTTTGATCAACCCCTAACTCCAGAGAAAGTTCTGAAGGCACTTGGAACCCTATAAAGATGACTCTATTAAAACCTCTATCGTGGTTATTTTTTATCCTTTCTCTGAGTGGAGTTTGGCAGTCGAGTGCTCAGAGTAATCCCAAAATAAATCCTGATGAAATTCGGGTTACATTACTCGGTACCGGTAGTCCAAACCCAGTAATGAATCGTTTTGGGCCGAGTGTACTCATTCAGGCGGGTGGGAAAAATTTGTTAGTTGATAGCGGTCGGGGCGTAACTCAGCGCATCGTGCAATCTGGCTTAAAGCTAGGTGATATTCATGCGGTATTTTTGACTCACTTACATTCGGATCATATCAACGGTATACCGGACCTTTGGCTAACGGGCTGGCTAGAAGCGAATTACGCTCAGCGACAAGGACCTTTTCGTTTATATGGCCCAAAGGGCTCAAAAAACTTGATGGACCAATTAGCAAAGGCCTATGAATGGGATATTAGCGCACGTATAGCAGATCAAAATTTAAATCCTAACAACATCAAGTCAGATGTTACAGAGATTACCCAAGGGGTTATATTTGATCAGGGCGGAGTAAAAGTTACTGCGTTTGATGTAGATCATGGCGAGCTTTTAAAGCCAGCCTTTGGATACCGCATCGATTTTGCTGGTAATTCGGTTGTTTTATCTGGCGATACGAAGTTTAATGAAAACTTGATTCAGTATGCCACTGGTACCGATTTATTAATCCATCAAGTAGCAGCTGTGCGGCCTGAGTTATTAGCTAATCCTATTTTTAAAGTAATTCTTGATCACCATACTAAACCCGATGAGGCTGGTATTGTGTTTTCTCGAGTAAAACCAAAGTTAGCTGTGTACTACCACTTTACGTTACTAGGTACTCCTAAAATTCCTCCTGTAACTGAAAAGGAAGTTTTTGAGATGACTCGTAAGACCTATGCAGGTCCTCTATTAATTGGAGAGGATCGGATGGCTTTTAAAGTAGAAAACCAAACAGTTTCGCAAATTCAAAATTAGTTCTTTGCTAAATCGTTAATAGCTCAATTCGTTAGTAATATACAATTTTTATTCCGCGCGTTATTCAATGTCGTGGGTTATAGCGACAAAAGAGCTGCTTAAAAGGCCTAAAAATATATAGTAACTTATTCATTTTTAGGCCTTTTTCTTTAGACCTTATTTTGCCCTTCAATAGGCCCAAAATTTGGCGGGCTTACCCGGCGTTTTGAGGCTTTTTCGTAACTTGAGGCAACTTCTAATAAGAGGTCCTCTTTGCCGGGCTCAGCCCTAAATACGAGTGAAAATGGCAGACCTGGTGCTGGAATAGATGTAGCAACATCGACAGATTTTCCAGTATAGGATTTTCGATCGGGACTTAATTGATAAACAGCATCATATGCCTGCGTCACATAACCTGCAGGAACGAGGATTTCAGTTAAACCCGCATTGGGCCCGAAGGTTATTTCATTGCGTAAGTGGTTAATAGGCCCAGGCTCCTCTGGCCAGCCAATCTTCGCCGGTGGTAAGGCGCTATGGAGTCTTACAAAAACATCTAATTTATTTTCAAGAATAACCATCATATCAACTCGGCGTAGTAATTCGCGCAGCATGATTCTTTCATCAACGCCTTGACGCCCCCCTAAGGGATTTCTAGGATCAGTAATTTCTTCCCAATTTTTAAAGGCTGAGCGCTGATCATCACCCCAATATTTAGAACGTGCGTTTAGGCTTGGCCAGTCAACTAGGCGTTCAATAAAACCTTGCACCTTCCAATCTTGGGCCCGCCTAGATAAATATTGACGAATATGAAAGCGAAAGCTATTGGCTAGAATTTCATCTTGGACCGTTGCTATATCTAAGTTTTTGGGTGGAGTAATTCTTAAATCAGCAAGTTCAACTAAGTAATCAATCGGATCCATCGAGCCGCTTCCAAATATCTTCCCTGGTGCAAATTCGGTTGGTTTAACCATTGCTGCGAATTCTGGGAAAACCGGCTGGCCCGCTTTATTTAATCGGAACAGAATGTCGGGCATGAAGACTGGAACTAATCGCGCTAGGGCTTTTTTAAAATCGATTGTCATTTGCTCGCAGTCGGCATCTGGGGTCCATAGTGGATCACTGGATTCGACAAGGGTTGCTCCAAGTTCTTGGCTCAGGACTTGTTTTATTTCAGCACTTGCTGCAGCAATAATAGGTTCGACTGCTTTAATACCCGGGTTTAGCATGGATTCACGAATGACTCCAATGCGTTTTCCTTGGAGAGATCTAGTCTGGTGGTGCGTACGAATATGTGCGGAGTACGACTCAAGGACGGAAGATCTTGGAACAGTCGTATAAGGATCTCTTGGATCGTAATAACCATTTTCTGGGTCTTTAAGGGCATCTAGGATAAGCGCGCAGTCGTCTAAGGATTTAGCTAGGATACCTGTGCGATCACAATAGATATCTGCACCAATTGCTCCGCCATCAAACCCAAGCATTGCTTTATGCGGCAGGATGAGTGCAACTGAATTATGGTTAGCAGGACCCCTAGTTGATTGTCGCGTTTCTTCTCCTAAACTGGCCATTACTAAATTTGCGCCCACACTTACACCTGAGCCTGAGCTCGATCCAAGGGATGCCGATCTGGTTGTGTCATAGGGATTAGATGGGTTACCAGCCCAAGATGATCGTTGATAACCAAGTACAGATGGCAGTACTTGGTCCGGATGATTCTTGCCACCAGGATCTCCTGCACGGCCGTTATATTCTGTCATCAATGCTTTGGCAAAAATGATCGCACCCTTTTTTCGAAGTTGATCGATCAAGAGGTGATCTTGGGCAGGGAAGTCAATATCATAATTCGCGTCTGCGCCCCCAGTAGAACGCATATCTTTTGTATCGAAAGCATCCTTAAATGAAAAGACTACGCCATAAAGAGGTAGTTCTTTTAAGGGCGGGTGTTTACCGTATTTTGCATCCAGAGCAGCCGCTTGTTCTAGAGCGTCTGGAAAATGTCTAAAAAATTCGCATACAGGCGGTGCCCCAGCGGGTAGGGGGCCTTTTGATGGATGCAGATCAAAATCACCTTTACAGGTTACGGATCTTTCTCCTCGGATATTGATTGTTGCTATAGCGTTTAATTGACCGGCATTTGGCTTGCCAACAATCATGCCATATTGTTGCATGACGTGTGGATCTGAGGCGGTATGGTCCATTCTGCCAAATTCGATAGGTTTACCTTGGTATTGATTTAAATCAGGTAAAAGATCTTCCGCACAGACTGTCTGGGTCGGAAATGAAATAGCCTTTTTAGCCCGTACTGTTCCAGGGGGAGGGGCAATGGATTTGCCGTCTTTGGTAACTAACAAGCTAGAGGGATTGTTATAAGCGGCGCATCTGGCAATGTATTGCTCAACAGTCGCAACACAAGTTGTGCTTCCATTTTGAATCGCGGCATGTAAATCAGAAATACTGGCTTCTACAATTTGGAATGGGTTAGCATTTTGCTTGAGCGACATGTTTAGGATCTTTCAAATAGAGATGTTCAGAAATAGTTTATTTTTTATTCAGACCAATTTTTCTGGCCAAATCTTTCATACTTTGCACATCATCTTCTGAAAATTTCGCAAAAATATCTGGCCTAGAAACGATAACTTCAAAACCCGTATCGTCAAGTCGTTTGACAATGTCTGGGTCAGTAAAGGCTTTTTGAATTTCGGTATAAATTCGGTTAACAATTTCTGGCGAAGTTTTAGCGGGTAAATAAACCCCAAACCAGCCTGTCAGTTCAATATTTTTCAGACCAGCCTCTTGCATCGTCGGAAGATTAGGAAGTGCCTTCCAACGATTTGGACCCGTAATTGCAAGTGCTTTTAATTTTCCGGCTTGTATTAAAGGCAAAACGATACTCCCTGGCGCAAAACACATATCGACGTGATTACCTAAGAGGTCGCTAATTGCTGGCGCGGTTCCTTTATATTGAATATCATTAATTTGAACACCAGTTGCGGCCTTCATTTGTTCGGCTGCGATGTAGGTAATATTGCCAATACCTGCAGAAGCGTAATTGAGTTTGCCAGGGTTAGCTTTGGCCAAGGAAATTAATTCACCCACAGTGTTCGCTTTCATGGAAGGGTGAACGACTAGGATTTGCCCAAAATTTCTAGCAACCATGGTGACCGGAACAAAATCTTTAATTGGATCAAACGGCACATTCTCATTAAATGCTGATATGGATGTCATAGACCCAGTGGTGACCAGCCATGTATAGCCATCGGCAGGAGCTTTAGCCACCATATCGATCCCTAGAACTGCGCCAGCACCACCTTTGTTATCTAGGACTAGCGGCTGTCCAAAAGGTCCGCTTAGTTTATCAATGAGTGCTCGGGCGATCACATCCGTCGGGCCTCCTGCTGCAAAAGGAATAATCATCCGAATGGGTTTGTTGGGATAGGGACTTGTTTGAGCCCAACCATGCTGAGAAAACCATGTGAGACCAAGCAACAGGATGACAAAAATTATGCGAATGTAACGCTGAATTTCATCATTGAATTGGTATCTAGGCATCTGATTCTCCGGTTAATTTTTTTATTTAAAAAAGATCTTTTTCAGGCACAGCCATTGCGCGTAAGGCGGATTCATTGACTTCTATACCTAGGCCAGGACCTGTTGGAATAGTCGCCAGTCCATGAATAAAACTCAAGGGCTGACTGGCATACTCCATATCTAAATACTCATGGGTAAGGCTAATACCCCAGTCTAGATTGGGGAGAACGGCCGCAATATGTAGCGCTGCTGCGCTGGCAATGGATGTTTCCGCCACCTTACAGGCTAAGTTGATTTTAAAGTTTTTAGCATCCGCCACTATACCCGCTTCAACAACCCGGTTGAGTCCACCAAATTTAATGGCTTTAAAACTACCTCCCTGAGCAAGTTGATGATCCATAAAATGATTTAAAACATGAACATTTTTCAATGTTTCATCGATCCCAATTGGTGTGGTAGATTTCGTGGATAGTTCTTTCCATTCATGATCCTGATCGGATGCCATGGGTTGCTCAAAAAAGTTAAGGCCATGGCCTTTGATTAATTCCACATATTCTAAAGATTGTGCAAATGTGTAGCCCCGGTTCGCATCAGCACAAACCATGGCATCTTTTCCAACTGCTTGTAGGACACTAATCGTTCTTGCTGCGTCATTGGCTGGGGTATCCATCCCTACTTTGACTTTAAAAGAGCGCCAGCCGTCTGCATAGTCATTCGCAGCAACTTGGGCATCGTTTCGAGTTCCACCTCCAGCGACCATAATCAGAGCTGCAATTTTCTCGCGGCGTTGTTTACCGAGTAATTGGTGAACTGGAATATCTTGATCACGCGCCTGGGCATCTAAAAAAGCGGTTTCGATGGCTGACTTTGCAGAGTAGTTGCCAAGCAGTGGCTGATCCATTTTTGACAGAAGATCTTGGGCCGAAGTAAATTCCTGATTCAGGAGAATACGACTTAAAAATCTGACTGCTCCGAGCATGCCAGCCGGTATTTCTCCAGTCATATTCGGAGCAGAGGCAGATTCACCCCAGCCAATATGGCCTTTATCGCTTGTAATTTTTACAAATAAATTTTCAGAATGTGTAATTAGTGTACCCGCCATTTTGAGAGGGGTTCCGAGTTTTAGTCGAGCGATAAAG
>CALPOM020000052.1 GCA_943325205.2 Thermoflexus hugenholtzii JAD2
CATTTTTAAAATATGAAACCCTGCAGGACTCCTTACTACTTGAGGAATTAATTGGCCAGCTTTAACATTTACACTCGCATCGATAAATAATTTCGGTAAACGATCAATCGATCGATATCCTAAATCTTGCACTCGGACTAATTTATCGGTCTTCACTAAAGCATTAGCATATTGCAAAAAGTCTACCTCATTAGTCACTTTAGCTAGAATGGCTTCGGCTTTTTCTCTGGCTTGGGAAAGATCCGAGGGGCTAACGCCATCTTGCAAGGGGACTAAGATTTGCGCTAAATAAAGTAATTCTTGATCTTCTGCTGGATTAGCCTGCCCAACTCGCATATTAATGTAGTCTGTAATTTCTGCATCAGAAATTTTGACTTTACTTTCTACCGCACGCTCACGATAACGGGATATAACGACGTCCCTTCGAAAATTTTCCCTGAATTTCTTTTCGGTGAATCCATCCTTTTTAACATTGGCTAAGAATTGTTCTACGGATAAATTCTGTTGTGCAGCAACATTGTTAATAATAAAGTCTAATTCCGGATCTGGAATTCGTAAATTCATATTTTGCGCTTCTTGAAACATAATACTTTCGTCAATTAATCGTTCAAAAGCCTGCTTTTCAAGTACGTCTCTAGGAGGTACGGCGCGCTTGGCTTCTTGTAATTGTTGCTCTACCAACCTGACTCGAACTAATAATTCTTTATAGGTAATTACTTCGCGATTAACTACCGCAATAACACGATCAATTTCCTTGGGGTCTGTATTGATATTCTTATTGACTACCGGATCAACAGCGGCTTTTTCGGGCGTAGTAATTTTTAAACTAGGGTCTGGTACTAATTCGGTAGTTGCTGAGGATGGTCCTATCACCTTGGTGTTTTGCTCAACTGACTGAGTACTCGATGGGGCCTGTAACGGATTACTTTTTGGCTTCGCTTTAGTTTGCGCTTCGACTTGAACTGCACATTGCATAGCCAACAAAAGGCTATAAATGATCGTCAAAAAGAGTCGATTTTTATGTAAAAGCGCAGTCATTAATCTCAGTCTTTCTAGAATATAGGTTGATCATATCAGTTGGGAAGTGTCTTACTCATAAGTTTCAAATCTTGACAATGGAATAGGCTTTTGGCTCAGCGGCACATATCCAGGTATGTTAAGTCGCATGATATCAATCGGATTATTACCAAAGCCACTTAAACCCTTAAATTCGATCTGAAAAAAGATTTGTGTTGTTTCTGTTTTTGTTGTATTTAAATACTTGTTTAAAGCCACCCTCGCAACCCAACAATCTTGATCATACTCGAATCCTATCAAGGTATTTAAGGTCTTTTCTGAGACCCGGTCATAGTTCCAACGCCCAATTGCATATACCGATCGTGCAACCGGCCACTGCCCTGATATTTCATATTGGTAAATGGATGTTTGTTGGGTATTCGTATCAAAGTTATAACGGTAACTACTATTGAGCATCTTGCGCGGTGCAGGCCGCCAACTTGCGGTCGAGGAAGTTTGTACTGATCGATTTAAATCCTGATTGTATTGATTGGCAACATCCAAGTTAATATTGCCAGATAGTCGTGTCGCCACGCCCATTAAAAGATCAGAATACTTGGTATTGGTAGTTTGATTGCCCAATAAGCCAACCCGTTGCCCACTCAAATCGACACGCTGGGCCAAAATACCCCGAATCCGCTCAATACCTGTTTCGCCATCTAATATTTTGGCAGTAAACCCAGTCGTTACTTTGCTGCTATCCGCTACGCGGTCGTTACCCACAAAGGTATTTTCTGAAAAAATTTGTGCAATACCAAAACCTGAAGAAGCCGTATCAAATAAAGGAATCTGTGTCTGATCAACATAAGGGGTGTAGACGTAAAGAGCCCTTGGCTCAATACTGAGTAACATATCACGCCCAAAAATAGGCTTCATTTCTAATGCTTCGCGTTCTAAAAATAGACCAGAATCTATACTCGCTGTGGGAATCACAAAACTTTGCGTTAAGCCGGTGTAACTGGCATTGCCCGTCAAGTTATAGTTGTTAGCCCGAACGCTCAACTTGGGCGTAACATAAAACCCAGGATTTAAAAAAGGCAGACTAACGCCCGTATTAATAAACATCCGATCGGCTGTGTTATATCCTCGGGTTGGTATTGAACCGGCAACTACTTGATCAAGAGGCCCGTTATACGTAAAGCGCGTTATATTGCCAATAAAATTGACTGAAGTCCCACCATACCAATCCAAATTACGAAATGATGCGTTTACCTCAGGTTCCCGATCATAAGGTAACAGAACCGGAGTTATCGGTTGTAGAGTTTGATATTTTTGTACCCTAGCCAAATAATTCCAACCATTTAATGAGTAATTTAATCCCGCCTCTTGAATAAATTGCCTCGTAATCGCCTGACCTTGGGTACGTCCTAAGTCATCCGCATAAAAATCATCGGAAACGCGATTGATATTGGTATACCCAATCAGACTTTGATCAAATCGTTGAACATGCTTGGAAGAGTATGCCCAACGATCTTTTCCTAAGATTTGATCATGGGCTAAATACTCCGCTGAAAAAATTCCCGAATAATCTGGCTCTAAATAACGTAAAACCCCACCTAGCTGCATGCCTCTTTTTGACATATACCTTGGAAAAACTGTCAAATCTCGATTTGGCGCAATATTTAAATAATACGGAGTTGTTATATCAAGTCCCGTATTCGTATTTACGCCAAAAGTAGGCGTTAAAAATCCAGACCGACGCTCCCCACCCAGGGGAAATGAAAAAATCGGACTATATAAAATCGGCTTATCAAAAAAATATAGGGTGCCATCTTTGCCCGTAGCATCGTCCTTTTCTTCATCAATCAACATATCTTTTGAGGCAAAATACCAATCCACATTATCAGGCGAACAGGTGGTGTAAGTTGGTTTGGTTAAATACGTTTGATCTTCATTTAAGAATTCAGCGCGCTCTGCTCTACCAGACCCTCGACTACTTTTTAATTCATAAATAGGGCTTTCTATCCACCCCTGTCTTGAGTCGAGTTTTAAACGAGCCCTTGGGCCTGAAAAACCCGCGTTAGGGCGATTAATACGGGCGTTACCCACCGCATTAACAATATCAGTATCCAAGTCATAGCTGATTTCATCCGCTTTAATCACACTACCATTGCGACGGATCTCAGCATTCTCTTTTAACTGAATGACGCGATCATTCACGCCGTCTATCACTTGACCTGATGAAAAAATCAAGGATTCGTCATTAGTAATTGGATTTATTTGTAATTGATCCTCTAGCTTTAAGGATAAGGGGCGCTGCGTTGGCTTTACCTCGCTAGCGCGCACTCCATCCCCCAAAATTCCTAGGCAGAGCAAAGTAAGCGAAAATAGATAGCCTAGTCCTCGAATCGAAGGATTCAAAAAAAAACGTTTGGTGGGAAGGCGCAATTTTGACATTTAACTCTCTATCGCCTTTATTATACGAATCATTATGCAAGATATTCGCCTAGATTTAATTCGGGGTTGGTTAAGTCAACTCCCCTCTTCTCTCATGCTTGACTCGAACTCACTGGTGCCAGCATCAAGTGATGCTAGCTTTCGACGTTATTTTCGCGTTCAAGCCGTATCCCAACAAAATCCAACCTATATTGTGATGGATGCCCCCATCGACAAAGAGGATACCCAACCGTTTATTCAGATTTCACAAACCCTCCTCGAAGCAGGGGTTACAGTTCCCCAAATCCTCGAAAAGGACACCTCCCAAGGCTTTTTATTATTAACTGATCTAGGTAAAACCACCTATCTAGAAGCGCTTGATCAAAGTACCGCCACCAAACTCTACCAAGATGCTACAAATTGCTTAATACAAATCCAATTACGGGCTCCAACGAACCACCTTCCAAGTTACGACTCCAACTTATTACAAAGAGAGTTAGACCTTTTTCCTGAGTGGTTCCTCGGTAAACACCTCAATTATCTATTGAGCCCTACAGAAAAAGATTCTTTAAATCAAATAAATCAGTTCTTAATCAATAACGCCAAAAATCAACCTCAAGTATTTGTGCATCGCGACTTTCACAGCAGGAATTTAATGGTTTTAGAGCAAGGGAACCCTGGCGTGCTTGATTTTCAGGATGCAGTAATCGGACCGATTACCTATGATCTCGTCTCGCTGCTGCGCGATGCTTATATCCAGTGGAATGAGGAGCAGCAAATGGATTGGTTGGTGCGCTACTGGGAAGCAGCTAAAAAAGGACAATTGCCTGTCAATCTAGACTTTGGGGAATTCTACAAAACTTTTGAATGGATGGGTTTACAACGGCATCTAAAAGTCCTTGGGATCTTTGCCCGTCTTTATCACCGTGATGGCAAAGAGAGCTATCTGAAGGATCTGCCCCTAGTCTTGCACTATACGGAAAAAGTGGCTCAGCGCTACGCTGTTTTTAAGCCACTCGTGCGTATTTTGGACGCGGCGCAAAAGGTAAGCCGCCCTAATGGCCTCACTTTCTAAGATGAGCACGCCAATCAGTGCGATGAACCAATCCTTTTTGGGAAGTTTTCCAGCCATGATTTTGGCCGCTGGAAGAGGTGAACGTATGCGCCCACTTACCGATACAGTCCCTAAACCTCTACTTGAAATCCATGGGAAAAGTCTTTTATCCTATCACTTAAACGGCCTTGCAAAGGCTGGATTCGAAAAAGTGGTTATCAACCACGCTTGGTTAGGACATTGCATTGAAGAACAGATTCAGGATGGCTCATCCTTTGGTTTAAGCGTGCAATACTCTGCCGAAGAAGTCGCCCTAGAGACAGCGGGTGGAATTGCCCAAGCTCTGCATATCATGCAACCGCGAGACTATTTCTTAGTAATCAACGGCGATACCTTTATGCCACTCTTTCCATTTGATCAAATTACCAATATTGTCGATCGTCTGCGCGAAGATATCGCCGAAGGTCTACCTACCCTGCTAGCCCATCTTTTTTTAGTTCCAAATCCACCACACCACCCTCAAGGTGATTTTTATCTCAATCCGCCTTTTGTATTTTCTGATGATCAATTAGCCAATAACGCCTTATCCCAACAACGCTATACCTTTTCTGGGGCAGGTATTTATCATCGTAGCTTATTTTCCCAAATTACTCCTCCAAGTAAGGCTGCCCTAGCGCCTATTCTCAGAAAAGCCATGGGCTCATTACTGGTTGAAGGTGAAATTCTGCGCTGCGCGTGGCACGATGTTGGAACTCCTGATAGACTTTTAGCTCTTAATCAACAAAGATGAAAACCTTGCCTGACTTCCAATCCGCAACGTATCTGCATCGCAGAGCTCGACTCATCCAAACCATTCGCTCACAAACTGGCGGTGGGGTATTTATTTTGGGAACAGCTCCAGAGTCATTACGTAATAGGGATAGCGAGTATGCCTATCGACATGACAGTGATTTTTACTATCTAACGGGATTTACAGAGCCACAAAGTGTATTAGTCATCCAAGTCAATCCTGATAGCGCAGTTACACATCTTTTTTGTCGGCCAAAAGATTTGGAAAGAGAAATCTGGGATGGCCTTCGTCTAGGGCCAGAACAAGCAATCAGTCAACTTGGGGTTGATCATGCCTACCCATTCCTAGAAGTTAATGAGCGCCTACCGAACTTAATGGCCAACTATCAACATCTGTATAGTCGGCTAGGAGCATCTGCAGACGTCGATGCATCGCTACGTACCTGGCTAAGCGCCCTGAACTCGCAAGTTCGGCAGGGCGTAAAAAAACCGACTCAGTTTCATGATTTAGAAGCCATTGTGCATGAATATCGACTTGTTAAAGATGCCGAGGAAATTGCCATCATGCGACGTGCAGGTCAAATTTCTGCACAGGCGCATTTAGCGGCGATGAGCGCTAGTCAAGCCGGCCTGAAAGAGTATGATCTCGAAGCAGAGCTCTTGTACACCTTTAGAAAAGCGGGATCTGAATCTGTCGCTTACAACAGTATCGTGGCCGCTGGTGAGAATGCTTGTATTTTGCACTACAGAGCGAGTGATGCCACGTTGCAAGATGGTGATCTTTGCTTAATTGATGCTGGTTGTGAACTGGCTGGCTACGCTTCAGATATCACGCGCACCTTTCCAATTAACGGGAAATTTTCCGCAGCACAACAAGAAGCTTATGAAATTGTTCTTGCCGCACAAGCAGCAGCTATTGCTCAGTGCCAAGTCGGGAAGAGCTTTTTAGACCCCCATGAGGCGGCTCTAGAAATCTTAACGCAAGGTTTATTTGATATGAAAATCTTGCAACATCATCTTCACGGATCAACTGCGGAAGCTATCCAAGCAAAGTTATATCAACCATATTATATGCACCGAACTAGCCATTGGCTGGGCATGGACGTGCATGATGTGGGCTCCTACCGAGAGCCTAGCGACCCAAATCAAGGCTGGCGAATTTTTCAGCCGGGTATGGTCTTAACGGTTGAGCCAGGCCTATACTTTCGACCTTGCCCTGAAGTCCCTGAAAAATACTGGAATATTGGTATTCGTATCGAGGATGATGTTCTCATTCAAGATACGAATCCTGAAATATTGTCCCGTGACGTCCCAGTCAGTGTTTCTGAGATAGAGCGATGGATGTCATAATTCAAGGAGCGGGCCCAGTTGGGCTTGCCTGTGCAATCTCGCTCTTAAAAAATAATCCAGAGTTAAAGCTAACACTGCTTGATAAAAATTCTGCATCAGACCCTTCACCACCAGAAGATCACCGTGGTATCGCTATTTCGGAGGGGTCCAAACAGTTACTCGTTGAACTAGGCGCTTGGTCAAACCAAGTACCCGCAATTCATCAAGTTCACGTCTCCCAGCGCGGCCATTTTGGTAAGACAACAATGCGCCGCACAGAACTCAATCAAGACGCCCTAGGCCATATTGTTCAGTATGCCAAAATTACCGAGTTACTCAAGAATAGTCTAAAAACGCAGGCTACAAAGGCACCTTTTTTTCAATGGAAGTTCGGTCACCAATTAGAAAACCCCTTCCACGAGATCTCGCCTGAAGTTCATCTAGAAAATTGCTGTGTAATCCATGCCGATGGAGGTCTATTTCATCAACAAGTCGCTAAAGATACCCATAAAAATTATCATCAATCAGCTTTGGTAGGATATTTAGATGTGGCCGGTATCGAGCCGAATACAGCATGGGAACGCTTTACAAGTGAGGGGCCTTTAGCCCTTCTACCCCACCAATTAGGCCCACAGGCACTTAATTTCGTATGGTGCGCTAGTCCTCATCGCGTTACTGAATTACAAAATCTATCTGAGTCTATTTTCTTAGAGGAATTAAAAAAAGCCTTTGGCTTACCCATTGGGCAATTTCTACATGTACATCGTCGTCAAATTTATCCGCTTGGATTAAATTTTCGCCAAGATATCGTTAAGGACCAAGAGGTTTGGATTGGTAATGCAGCCCAAACACTTCACCCAGTCGCTGGGCAAGGATTAAATCTAGGTTTAAGAGATGCAATCACCTTAGCGAACTACTTAGGTCCCGTGTTTGCCCGCCAACCAAATCATGCAACTGCCGGAAGTACTATGATTAAAAATGCGCTAAACCAATATGCAAAAGAACGGCGTAGTGATCGGCAGATGACTATTGGAATTACAGATTTCATGGCCAATATATTTACTTCTCAGTTCATTCCAATTGTTGCTGCGCGCGGCCTAGCCCTAGCTAGCCTGCAGTGGTTACCACCTCTAAAAAATTCCCTAGCTCGGCAAATGATGTTTGGTAAACGCTAAACGCATCAAGAGGGAATGGCAATAGGCTCTTTCTCGAATTTGTAAGCGCTTATCCCTTAGCTCCTATTTGCAAACCTTAAAATGAATCACTAAACTAAACGGCTAGTCTTTACCATGGCCATGCTTAAAATTTAGGCACAAAAATCATTTTGTGCTACAGTTTTGTTTCCGCAGAATGTAAAACTCAGTTAATTAAATTTTGAATATCGGCCCCTACCCAATCGCGAATCAGTTATTTGTTGCCCCAATGGCAGGAGTGACTGATCGCCCATTTCGGCAACTTTGTAAAAAATTAGGCGCCGGTTATGCTGTGTCCGAAATGATCGCCTCCAATGCGATGCTCTGGAATAGCGAAAAAACCTTGCGCCGTGCAAATCATGATGGCGAGATAACTCCAATCGCTGTACAAATTGCTGGTGCAGATCCACAGATGATGGCGCGTGCGGCTATCTTAAATGTCGAACGCGGTGCACAAATTATCGATATCAATATGGGCTGCCCCGCTAAAAAGGTGTGTAATGTCGCATCTGGGTCTGCTCTTTTACAAAACGAACCACTTGTGGAAAAAATATTGCGCGCCGTCGTCACAGCCGTTGCTTACCCACAGGGCAATATTCCGGTTACACTAAAAATTCGAACCGGCTGGGATCGAAGTCATAAGAATGCCTTACGCATTGCTCAAATTGCCCAAGATTGCGGCATCTCCATGTTAACAATTCATGGTAGAACCAAAGCAGACCTGTATCACGGCGAAGCTGAATACGAGACAATTGCTGCTGTTAAAGCTAACTCCCAAATACCAATCGTAGCTAATGGCGATATTAGCTCACCCGAAAAAGCGCAAGCAGTCTTAAAATATACGCAAGCGGATGCGGTCATGATTGGACGCGCAGCCCAAGGCAAGCCATGGATATTTCGGGAAATCGATTATTTTTTACGAACGGGTAATCACCTCCCTCCTCCGACCATCACTGAAATGATGCAAATTATGGGAGAGCATTTACTAGAACACTACGCGTTTTATGGCGAGTATGTTGGCTTGCGAACCGCACGTAAACACATCGCCTGGTATTGCAAAGGTCTTCGAGATTCGCACACCTTTCGCCATCACATGAACACTATAGAATCTTGTGAGCAACAACTGAAAGCAGTACAAACTTATTTTTTAGGCCTACAAGAATTTTCAACGCATATTGAATATTTAGACGCCGCATAAATTGACGATGCCAAATAGAGTCCAAACTAAACACCCCGTTACAGAAGTTCTTGAAGAACATCTCCAACTGTACTTAAATGATCTCGGTGATACGCCACCAAGTAATGTATATGACATGGTCCTAAACTCGATCGAACGCCCGATGCTACAACTGATCATGCAACATGCTAAAGATAATCAGTCCCTAGCTGCAGAATATCTCGGTTTAAATCGGAATACCCTGCGTAAAAAACTCCTTGCCCACGGCTTATTAAGTAAATAGTCTTTTTCTAATTTCAAACTCTTTGGGAATGTATGATTCGAACCGCTCTCCTTTCTGTTTCTGATAAATCGGGTATTGTGCCCTTTGCTCAGAAATTGCATCAATTAGGTATAAAGCTGATTTCTACTGGCGGTACCGCCAAGCTACTCACGGAAAACAATCTTCCCGTTGTCGAGGTTGCAAGTTTGACCAACTTTCCTGAAATGTTAGATGGCAGGGTAAAGACCCTCCATCCAATGGTGCATGGTGGACTGCTCGCCAAGCGCGATGATCCACTCCATATGGCAGCCCTTGCAACACACGGTATCGGTACAATCGACTTGCTGGTTATTAACCTCTACCCGTTCGAAAAAACGATTGAAAATACCAGTTGTACTTTTGCCGACGCGATTGAAAATATAGACATTGGCGGGCCTGCTATGCTGCGCGCTGCAGCAAAAAATCATCAAGACGTTACTGTCTTAATTGATCCTCAAGATTATGATTTGGTTCTAGAGGAAATGACGAGTCATCAACACCAAGTCTCTTTCAAGACCAATTTACGCTTAGCAAAAAAAGTTTTTGCCCATACTGCCCAATATGACGGTGCCATCGCGAATTATTTGTCATCTTTACCAGATAATCTAGAACACCAAGAACGAAGCCACTATCCACAAACACTCCATCTGGCTTTTGATCTTCTTCAAGAATTACGCTATGGTGAAAATCCGCATCAATCAGCCGCCTTTTATCAAGATATCAAACAAGTGCATGGTGGTCTTGCGAACTATCGTCAACTGCAAGGTAAAGAACTGTCCTATAACAATATTGCCGATGCCGACGCTGCTTGGGAGTGTGTGAAAAGTTTTGGGTCCGCTCTGGATCGCGGCCAGCCCGCCTGTGTCATCGTCAAACACGCCAACCCCTGTGGCGTAGCTATCGGCGCTAACTGCTTAGAAGCCTATCAAAAAGCCCTTCAAACAGATCCCACTTCTGCCTTTGGTGGGATTATTGCTTTTAACCGAGAATGCGATGAGGCAACGATCGAAATAGTCTCAAAACAATTTGTCGAAGTACTTATTGCTCCAGCATTTACAGCCGGTGCCAAAGCCCTTATTGCTGCTAAACCCAATGTGCGTGTTCTAGAAATTCATCTAGCAAAAACGATTAACCCGTTTGATTTCAAACGGGTTGGTGGCGGCTTATTAGTCCAAACCCCAGATTTAAAAGATGTACAACTGAGCGAATTACAAGTTGTCTCCAAGCGCAGCCCAACCCCTACTGAAATGAGTGATCTGTTATTTGCTTGGCGGGTTGCTAAATTTGTTAAATCAAATGCGATTGTATTTTGTGCAAATGGTCAAACCTTGGGTGTTGGCGCTGGTCAAATGAGCCGCTTAGATTCTGCGAAAATTGCCACTATTAAAGCTGCAAATGCCGGCTTATCGCTCGCTGGTTGCGCCGCCGCTAGTGACGCGTTTTTTCCTTTTCGAGATGGTCTAGATGTGGTCGTAGCCGCTGGCGCTACCTGCGTCATTCAACCCGGGGGAAGTATTCGTGATGAGGAGGTAGTAGCAGCCGCCAACGAGCATGGTATAGCCATGGTCTATACCGGCACACGGCATTTTAGACATTAAAACGCTATGCGTATTATCGGTATCGATCCTGGACTACGCACAACAGGCTTTGGAGTCGTTGATTTTGCGCACCAACGTCTAAGGTATATTGCTTCCGGAACCATCGAAACGTCAAGCGCCAAACATTCCACCCCCGAACGCCTTGGCATATTATTTAAGGGTGTTACTGAAATTGTGCAAACATATCATCCCGAATATGCTGCGGTTGAACAAGTTTTTTTAAATGTCAATCCAAAATCTACTCTAGCTCTAGGTCAAGCCCGAGGAGCTGTAATTGCGGCCTTAGTCTGCCAGTCTTTATCCGTTAAAGAATTTAGTGCCTTAGAAGTTAAAAAAAATGTGGTTGGCTCAGGCCGAGCAATTAAATCCCAAGTTCAAGAAATGGTTAAAAGACTGCTTAGTCTTAAATCAGCGCCCGGCACAGATGCCTCAGATGCTCTTGGCGTGGCAATTTGCGCCGCCCACCATTTTCAAATGGAATTACAACTTCGACAATCAAGAAATCAATAAGGACTATTCATGATAGGACGCATCCAGGGAATATTGGTACAAAAAAATCCGCCGCGGATCGTCGTAGATTGCCAAGGTGTTGGCTATGAAATTGACGTCCCGATGAGCACACTGTATCAGTTACCAGAGCTAGGTACGCAGGTGACGCTATTAACCCATTTTTTAGTCCGGGAGGATGCGCAACTACTCTTTGGTTTTGCATCGGAGACTGAGCGTGAAGCTTTTCGTTGCCTCATTAAAATCAGTGGTGTTGGAGCCCGAACTGCCCTGTCAATTTTGTCAGGTATGAGTGTGCCAGAAATTGCGCAAGCAGTTCTCATGCAAGAAGCAGCGCGCTTGACTACCATCCCGGGTATTGGTAAAAAAACTGCCGAACGCCTCCTCCTCGAACTAAAAGGTAAGTTCGGCACGATACTCACAGCAATCCCTGGAGTTACTGTTAAACAGGAAGTCTCAACCGAAATATTACAAGCCCTCTTAGCCCTTGGCTATTCGGATAAAGAAGCTGTCCTAGCCATTAAACAAATACCAACCGATGTGTCAGTCTCGGATGGTATTCGTGCTGCACTGAAAACACTCTCTAAAGCCTAGTCTTCATTTAGGACTAAACTAGTCATATGGCCATTCATACTGATCAACTTGAAACGGAACCTGAGCTTCCCAAAAAGGGCTCTGATCGTTTTGTTACCCCTTCGCTAAGCACCGATGATAGCGCTATTGATCGAGCCCTTCGACCCAAGCAACTCCAAGAATATATCGGTCAAACAAAGGTTCGTGAGCAGTTAAGTATTTTTATACAAGCCGCTAAAAGTCGCTCAGAGGCTCTCGATCATGTTTTATTATTTGGTCCTCCCGGTTTAGGAAAAACGACCTTGGCCCATATCATCGCGAAAGAACTCGGCGTCAATATGCGTCAAACAAGTGGTCCAGTAATCGATCGGCCTGGTGATTTAGCAGCCCTGCTTACTAATCTTGAAGAAAATGATGTCCTCTTTATTGACGAGATTCATCGACTCTCACCAGTTGTAGAAGAAATCCTTTATCCAGCCCTGGAAGATTATAGTATCGACATCATGATTGGTGAGGGACCAGCTGCTCGTAGCGTCAAACTAGACTTAAAACCCTTTACCCTGATTGGGGCAACAACGCGAGCCGGTATGCTCACAAACCCTCTTCGAGACCGCTTTGGTATCGTCTCGCGTCTAGAGTTCTATACTGAAAATGAACTCTGCCAAATCGTCTCGCGTTCGGCTCAATTGCTGAATGCCCCAATCGTTCCAGACGGCGCTCAAGAAATTGCTAAAAGAGCCCGTGGGACCCCACGAATCGCAAATCGGCTCTTACGCCGCGTGCGAGATTATGCCCAAGTTAAAAGTGACGGGGTCATCTCTGGAAAAATTGCCGATGCAGCCTTACTCATGCTCGATGTTGATCCGGTTGGCTTTGATGTGATGGATCGAAAATTAATCGAAGCCATCTTATTGAAGTTTTCTGGCGGACCCGTCGGCGTTGATAATCTAGCCTCAGCGATTGGTGAAGAGCGAGATACGATCGAGGATGTCATTGAGCCCTATTTGATTCAACAAGGCTACTTACAGCGAACCCCAAGAGGCCGTATTGCGACCAAACTAGCTTATGAACATTTCAATATAGTACCTAAGGAAGGTAGTGGTTTTTTTGATCTAAACTAAGTACGGTCAATCTCGTCGAGGGCAGATTGATTTTCAAGATGACTTAAATCAGCCCAAGTTTTAATCTGAAACTTCTGACCGTCATATTGCAACCGATTCAAACTCGTATTTAATAAATCCACCTTCATCTGATCTTCAATCGATATGCCACTAGCTAATCGAAACATACAATCTAAAATACCGCCATGCGCAACTACTAAAATTGTTTGTCCAAAATGCGCCTTGGCAATTTGCAACATACCCGCTTCAACGCGCTGATAAAACTGCCTTAAACTCTCGCCATTTTTTGGCTGAAAATCGGGGTCTCTATTATGCCAAGCACGATGGTTATCTGGTAACTCCGCTTCGATTTGAGCATAAGTCATCCCCTGAATCTCACCATAACACCTTTCTCTTAAACTCTGATCAATAAAATGCGGGATTGAACGCTGCGCCAAAATTGCCTGAGCTGTGTCAAAAGCTCTAGATAAGTCGCTAGAATACGCAATGTCTATCGATTCATTGGCTAAGGATTTTCCAAGGCGGTTTGCCTGCGTAATACCCTCTTGATTCAAGCTAATGTCAAGATGCCCCTGTAAACGTTTTGCGCGATTCCAGTCAGTCTCGCCGTGTCGAACTAATAAAATATTTGCCATGTGGAAAATTTATGCCTGTAAATGAATTTTCATAAACCGCCGTTTTCCCACTTGCAATACAAAAGTACCCGGCAAAACTTGTAACCCACGATCGGTAATCACAACACCATCAATTTTGACGCCCGCTTGATCAATGTTTCGATAAGCCTCTGTAGTCGATGGCGCTAGTGTCGACTGCTTTAATAATTGCGCAATACCCAAAGGCGCGCCAGATATAGTCATTTCTGGAATCTGATCTGGTATGCCTCCTTTGGCTCGAAGATTAAAGTCTTCTTGAGCCTGAGCCGCTAAACTTGCACTATGAAATCGGGTTACGATTTCTTCTGCTAAAGCAACCTTAGCATCTTTTGGATTTTTACCTCCGGCTACTTCTTTTTGTAAGTTTTGAATATCTGCTTCTGAACGAAACGATAATAAGGTGTAATAACTCCACATTAAATCATCTGAAATACTCAAAATTTTTCCAAACATCTCATTAGCAGGTTCTGTTACGCCAATATAATTACCCTTGGATTTACTCATCTTATCAATGCCGTCGAGCCCCACTAACAAAGGCATCGTTAGGATACACTGGGGCTCTTGCCCATATTCCTTTTGTAATTCCCGGCCAACTAGTAAATTAAACTTTTGATCGGTTCCGCCTAACTCTAAGTCGCTCTTTAGGGCTACAGAGTCATAACCTTGCATGAGCGGATATAAGAATTCATGGACAGAAATTGGAATACCATTTCGGTAACGCTTAGTAAAATCATCGCGCTCTAACATTCTTGCTACAGTATATTTTGCCGCCAATTGGATCATTCCAGAGGCACCTAGAGGCTCACTCCATTCTGAGTTATAACGTATTTCGGTTTTATTCGGGTCTAAAATTAAACTAGCCTGTTGATAATACGTTTTAGCATTTTGCGCAATCTCCTCTTTTGTCAGAGCTGGCCTAGTGGCATTTCGACCCGATGGGTCGCCAATTAAGCTCGTAAAGTCACCAATTAAGAAAATCACTGTATGCCCAAGATTTTGCAACTGCCTGAGCTTATTAAGCACTACAGTATGTCCCAAATGAATATCCGGAGCAGTTGGATCAAGTCCTAACTTAATCCTGAGTGGCTGGCCTGTAAAGGCGCTCCTTGCTAGTTTGTGGACCCACTCAGACTCCACTAATAATTCCTCACAGCCACGCTTCGTTTGAGCAAGCGCCTCTTTGACTTCGGCCGTGATCGGAAAAGTTGGCGTAGTATGTTGACTAGGCGTGGATGATAAATTACTCTTAGAATCTTTTTGATTAGTCATGCTGTCAAACAATTTTTAATGGCCGAATGTAAATATTCTATATTGTCGCACTCTTGTAAATGCTCTTACCTAGTCGTCTATTGTATCTATGAACCCAAAGCAATCCAATAATACGCCGTGGCATTTCTACATCGGTCTGATGTCGGGCACCAGCTTAGACGGAACTGATGGTGTCTTGTGTGAAATAAACTCTTTCGGACAGACTCGTACTATCTGTCATGTCCATCAAGTATTCCCTAGCGCGTTGTATCAAGAACTAGTTATTCTGCAGTC
>CALPOM020000053.1 GCA_943325205.2 Thermoflexus hugenholtzii JAD2
ATAAAGATATTAGAAATGATGAATGATCAACAATTAAAACAAAAATATTTAGAACTAGGCTGGGATACGTTTACGGATGAGGGTTTTGTAGAGATTGCAGGCCCATTTTTCTTCAAGAAAGATCTAAGCTGCATGCATTTTTTATTTGAAACCAGTATTAAACATCAAAATCGAAATCAAGTTTTACAAGGTGGTGCTTTAACCACCTTTGTTGATCGTGCTTTTGGAGCAGCTGCTAGGGAATTAACGCAGGCCAATAAAACAACTACGATTCAGCTCAATATGAATTTTTTAGATTCAGTCAAGATTGGTGAAATTGCTAGACTTACACCAGAAATCACTAGATCTACCAAGCAAATAGTTTTTTTGAGTGGGAACGTGATGGTAGATGATCGGCTAGTTGCGAGTGCTACAGGCATTTGGAAGAAAATTTTATAGCCTAGTTAAGTAGGTTTTTAGATAAGCTTTTCTAAGCGTTTTAATGATGCTTTGATATCACCAATATTATTCGATATCCAATTGGAGTCATAAAAGGTATTGTGATAGCGTTCACCACTATCACAAAGTAGAGAGAGGATTGAGCCCTCTAAACCGTTCTTTTTGAGTTCATTCGCTAGATTGAGCATGGCGACGAAATTGGTCCCAGTAGATGGTCCCACTTTTCGGCCAAGAATATCACTCAGTATTTGCATAGATGCTACAGAATCTTGATCTTTAACGGCAATCATGCGGTCGATCACTGAAGGAATGAAACTAGCCTCTGGTCTGGGTCTACCAATTCCCTCGATCCTTGAACCCTCTGAACTGAGTGATTGATCACCAGTGAGATAATAGGCCATAAATACCGAGCCCTCTGGATCTGGAACGCAGACCTCGGTTGGATATCTTTGATAACGAATATAGCGTCCAATCGTTGCGCTGGTGCCGCCAGTTCCTGCGCCAATGACAATCCATTTGGGAATCGGATGTCTTTCAAGGCTCATCTGACTAAAAATACTTTGTGCAATATTATTGTTACCTCGCCAATCAGTGACTCTTTCGGCATAGGTAAACTGGTCCATAAAATGTCCTTGTGTTTTGACAGCAAGAGCCTTCGCCACCTCATAAACCTCTTTGGAATGATCTACGAGATGACAAGACCCGCCATAAAATTGCACACGTTCAATTTTTTCAGGGGAGGTGTTTTTGGGCATCACTGCGATGAAAGGCAGGTCCAGCATATTTGCAAAATAAGCTTCGCTCACTGCCGTTGAGCCACTAGAGGCCTCGATGACTGTCATGCCTTGATTAAGCCAGTTATTACATAAGGCATACAGAAATAAAGATCTTGCTAAACGATGCTTGAGACTTCCAGAGGGATGTGTTGACTCATCCTTCAGATATAGATCAATACCATGGTTAGAATAATTTTTTAATGGAATTGGAATGATATGCGTATCTACACTACGACAAAAATCAGCTTCAATTTTTAGAACTGCCTGATTAATCCAGTCTTTTTTGGAAAGCTTCATAGTGTCGGGGCTTTAATCTGTGTTGGCTAAATGATGTTTAGCATGATTTTTTAAAAACACCCGGTCAATCTTATTTGTTGAAGCCAGGGGGAGCGCATCTAGAAAAATAACCCAACGGGGGTGTTGATAGGCTGGTCCATTGGCTAAGCAAAAATCTTTCACTTCAGATTCGGTAATCATACTGTTGTGATTTTTGACTACATAGGCTACAGGTTTTTGTCCTTTAATGTAATCCTCAACAGGAACCACGGCGGCTGCTTGAATATCTGGATGGGACTCAAGTAGTCGCTCAACTTCTGTGGGATATATATTTTCTCCACCACAAACGAACATATCGTCGCTTCGGCCAACAAAGTAGTAAAAACCCTTTTCATCTTTTCGAAAGATATCTCCAGTACTATAAAAACCATCAGGCGTGAATGGATTGGGTATTGGATCCCTCAAGGTGCTTTGATGGTAGCCAAGCATTACTCCGGGAGATTTCATTTGAAGGATGCCTTCATTTGCTGGTTGATTATTTTCATCGACTAAACGCAGGCTAACCTCAGGATGAGCGTAGCCGACGGAGATTGTTGGTTGCTCTAACTGCTGAGGATGTGCACCAAAGACTACAGGCCCACCCTCTGTCGTACCAAAAGCATTCGTGACTTTGGTATTCGGGAGAGCCTGATGGATTGCCTCTAACAGCTTGGGTGAAATTGGTGCTGAGCCCATTCTTAAAAACTCTACTGACGACAAGTCAGCTCGTTTGAGAAGTTCAGTTTCTTGTAACATCATAGCGATCATGGGCGGCACAGCAGTGAGCCAAGTGCAACGATATTTTTCGGTTGCTTGAATATACTCTTTGGCATTAAATTGCGGCAGCAGAATCATTTGTGCGTGCGCTAGAATTGCTAGTTTGGTGAGAGCTAGGGCATTCATGTGGTACATGGGCGCCGCGATTAAAAAACGGTGCTTTGACCAATTATTTTTACCAAGGCGTGTTTTAGCAACCCAAATATGGCTTTGATGGCTAAGCATCACGCCCTTCGGTTGTCCTGATGAACCTGAGGTATATAAAATCATAGCGATTTGATCAGGTTTAGGAATAACTGAGCAATAAGGTCCTGGATTGATAAAGTGATCAAATCCTTCGGAATTATTTTGATTAAAAACAATTTTCGGCAGGGTTGAAGGAATATGAGGGGCGCGTAGCGCATCACAAAAAACCAATTGAGCGCCTGAGTCTGCTAGCACAAAATCAATCATTTTCTGTGGGAATTTATAATTAACTGGCACAGCAACGAGTCCAGCCCTCATAATTCCCAAATAACTGCCAATGAATTCCGCCCGATTAGCTGACAGAATTCCAATCCGTGTACCGGGAGAGAGATCTAATTGTTCGAGGCCTCGAGCGACTGCATTAGCCATTGCATCGAGTTGAGCGAAAGTAAATTCTCGCGGAGATGACTCACCCCCTAGATCGATTAGGGCGACTTGATTGAAATCGAAGTCGCGCCTAAATAAATCCCCTAAATTCGTAGGATCCAAGGACACACTTTAAGCTTTAGGTGGGGGTGGCGGTGCAGTTGAGTACACGCCTCTACCGCTAGCGCATAATGCGCCGTCTTGATCGTAGACCATCGCTTCCGCCACGCTTATTTGGCTACCAAACTTAATAACTTTACCTTTAGCAATTAAGTTTCCTGGCATGGCTGCCCGGTGATAATCAACTCGTAAGTCGATAGTAGGTACTCCCCGGCCCGTTTTAGAGACCAAAGCCCAATCTGCGGTGAGGTCGACTAAAGCTGCTAAGATTCCGCCATGGGTATATTTACGATCAGGGTTTACAACCCATTCCTCACGCCAGGTGGCTTCAATTTCAATTGCCCCTTCAGTGACGCTGAGAACTTTCAATCCAAGCCACTGATGAAATGGTCCGCGTTTTAATTTTTCTTCAACTTCTTGAGCTGTAATCATTGGAGTAGACATATCGGGTACCTTTTATTGTTAGGGGGTAATAATAACCTTACCAAGCACTTCTCTATCTTGGATTAAGCGTAAACCTTCGCTAGCTTGTTCTAGAGGGAGGATTTTATCAATCATTGGCGTGATTTCACCTTTTGAAATCATGTCCATGAGTGCGGTAAGGTTGTCCATATAAAAACTATTTGAGCCGATAATTTGTAACTCAAAGCTCCAGACATACCGTAAGTCTTCTTTAGGATCGTGCCCAGCTGTAGCGCCGCAGACTAATAATTTCCCACCGCGTTTTAAACAGCGAAGAGATGGGACCCAAGTGTCTCCTCCGGTAAAGTTAATCACTACGTCCACACCACCCTCATAATTGCGGCGTTGTGGTTTGCCATATTTTTCAACAGCCCATTTAGAAAAATCAACATCTTTATAGTTGATGACTTCATCGGCGCCGATTTCTTTGAGTCGCGCTAGTTTTTCTGCGCTGCTTGCACAGGCGATCACTTCAGCACCTAATTTTTTAGCTAGGATGACGCAGCCAGTACCCACACCACCGGAGGCTCCGAGGATTAGTACTCGATCACCTTTTTTAACTGTATTGTGAGTAATTAACATGCGATGCGCAGTGCCATAGGCCACAGGTAATGAGGCGGCCTGTTCAAAAGAAACGGCGTCAGGCATTTTAATCAGCTGCTCTGCCGAGACAAGACAATACTCGGCCATTCCGCCGTCAAGCATTTCACCCATTAAGCCCTTGGTTTTATTTAAAGGATTTACCAGAACTCGGTCACCCACTTGCCAACCAGTAACTTGGCCACCGATTTCTGTAATCGTGCCAGCGAAGTCAAGACCTATTACCACAGGCAGTGGTACTTTAATACCAGGCATGCCTTTGACGGTAAAAACGTCATGATAATTAAACGAAGACGCGCCGACGCGAATAATGACATGGCCATCTTGCAGGGTGGGCATTGGGTAATCGGTAACGCATTGTAGATTTTCAAGACCACCATGCTGGCTAAGTACCAAAGCTTTCATAAGTTTTATTTCTCCGGGGATTAAATTTGAATTGAAATATTAAGCGATTTTTTAGTGCATTTAAATTATAGCTTTAGGTCTACTTGCTTGAGCTTTAATTATCATAATCCAATTGATAAAAATAAAATTGCTATTTTTATCAATTTTTAGCATCTTTTTAGGATATATTTCTACTATTATGAAAATAGATAAAATAGATTTGCAAATATTGTCGATTCTGCAACAGGATGGTACTTTACCAGTCAGCTCAGTTGCAGAAAAAGTTGGTTTGTCTGTTACGCCATGTTGGCGCAGGATTGCACGACTTGAAGATGATGGCTATATCCGCAAGAGGGTAGTCTTATTGGATCCCCATAAATTAAATGTTGGCGTAACAGTTTTTGTGGCGATTAAAACTAGTGGCCATAACCAAGCATGGTTTGAAAAATTTCAGGCGGCGGTGATGAAACTACCCGAGGTGGTCGAGTTTTATCGCATGAGTGGGGATATGGACTATCTTTTACGCGTTGTCGTCCCGGATATTGCAGGTTATGACGCTGTTTATAAAAAGTTAATTAAGACGGCAGATATCTTTGATATTAATTCCAGTTTTGCGATGGAGCAGATTAAATACACGACGGCATTACCGTTAAATTTTCTGTGAGTAAGGGTTATCGATAACTTGGATCGATCTTGCTATCATTGCCTTAGTGCAATCATGCACAAGAGTGTCCAAAAAAGTGCGGATTAGCTAAAATAGGGTTTCGAAGTTGGTAAATTTAAGTACTAGTTGCAAAAGAGATTTTGTCAGGCCATTTTTATTTGTAAAGATTATCTGTAAAGAATTTTTTAGACGTTACGTTGAACTTTATCTTCTTGGGAAATGTATTTAAAATGAAAAAAAATAGTTGGAATTATCGTGTGATGTATGGGGTGATTTTCACTGTGTTGGGAATGTTATCACTAGGGTTGCATGCCCAGCCTGCCAGTTACCCCAATAAACCCGTTAAATTATTAATTCCTTTTCCACCTGGCGGGCCAGCTGATGGCATCGGTAGATTGATGGCTGTAGCACTATCTAATTCGATTCGGCAAACAGTCTTCGTAGAAAATCGGGGGGGTGCAGGTGGCGTCATTGGTGCTGAGTTAGTCGCCCAATCACCAGCTGATGGCTACACTCTGATGCTTTTACCATCTGCCCTAGTTGCTAATGCATCCCTGTATCCCAAGCTGACTTTTCAAATTACCCGTGACTTTGCATCGGTATCTGGCTTAGCAAGATTTCCTTTGATTTTAGTGACCCATCCATCTTTGCCAGTCAAGTCGGTACAGGATTTGATTGTCTTGGCTAAAAATAAACCCGGTCAACTGAATTTTGCGTCTGCCGGCTCTGGAGGCGGCGCACATTTAGCAGCCGAAGAGTTTAAGCACTTGACTGGCGTGACTATGACGCATATTCCTTACAAAGGTACTGGCCCGGCTGTGACTGATACCTTAGGTGGCCAGGTTAATTTAATGTTTGGTTCAGTCGAGTCTGTGATTGAATTTATTAAGTCTGGCAAATTAAGACCCTTAGCCGTGACTAGTGCGAAACGGATTCCGATTTTGCCTGAGGTACCGAGCATGATGGAGGCTGGTGTTAAAGGTTATGAAATGGAATCTTGGTTTGCGGTGGTTGCACCAGCGGGAGTGTCGCGCCCGATTGTAGAGTATTTAAGTAAAGAACTTGGCCAGATTTTGAAAAGCCCAGATTATATTGAGAAAGTAAAAGCACAGGGTGGGGAAGTTTTACAATTGAACGCGCAACAACTGACCGACTTCACAAAATCAGAAAGTGTGCGCTGGGAAAAAATCATCAAAGAAACTGGTGCTAAACTTGATTAATTATTCGTAGAAAGATAAAGATGACACAACTAACACCGTTTAAAGAGGACTTAAGAGGCTTTGTTGAAAGATTAAGGCAGACTGGTGAACTAATTGATTTACATCAAGCAGTTGATATTCGACATATCGCAACCTTAGTCGATCAATCCGATAAAGCAATTTTATTTCACCGAGTGATTGGCTATGATATGCCCGTCTTATCGGGTATTGTAAGAACTCAGAAACGTGCTGTGATGTCCGTTGGATGTGAGACGTTTAGAGAAATTGAAGATAAGCTTCAGTATGGGATTGATCATCCGATTGCTGCAACGCGCGTGAGCACTTCCAGTACCGAAGAAATTATTTGGCAAGGAGATGAGGTCGATTTATTTAAATTACCAATCCCCATGAGTTCGATTTACGATGGCGGCCCGATGATTACCGCTGGAGTAGTCATTGCACGTGATCCTGAGTATGGTATTAATACTGGCGTATATCGCTTTATCGTCAAAGAGAAAAATCTCACTGGCATTGATATCGTCACTCCTAATAATATGCGGATGTTTGCTCAAAGAGCATTTGAGGCAGGTCGTCCTTGTCCCATCTCGATTTCGATTGGAACCCATCCGATGGAAGTTTTAGGAGCTGGTTTTAGAGCGCCAATTGGTGTTGATGAGATGGGGATTGCTGGTGGTATTCGCGGATGTTCTGTGGCTTTGGGGCAGTGCAAGACGATTGATATGCCCTATATTGCGGATAGTGAAATTGTTTTAGAAGCAGAGATATTACCGATTGGTTGGACGCAACCTGAGGGGCGTTTTGGTGAGTTTACTGGCCTCATGGGTGGTCTACACTGGAATCCCAATGTTCGGATTAAAGCAATTATGATGCGTAAAAATCCGATGTTTTATTTCTTGCATATGCCTTGGGAAAATACCTGGTTGGCAGCCCCAACGCGTTATCAAGCCATTCGACGTGCCTTAAAAACAGCTGGCGTTCAAGTCAAAGATATTAATGTGACTTTGGGTGGGCGAGCATTCTGGCATGCGGTGATCTCGATTAAAAAACAAGCTGGTGAAGGGAAGAATGCGCTGCTTGCAGCTTTATCGGTCATGGACCTCAAGCATATTGTAGTGGTCGATGATGATATTGATGTATTCAATCCAACTGAGGTTGAATGGGCAATAGCCACTCGTGTTCAAGGCGATAAAGACGTTATGATTATTCCTGGGGCACGGGCTAAGCCATTAGACCCGAGCTTGTATATCACGCCAGGGCAAGTACCAACTGGCGCAAAGGTTGGTATTGACGCAACGATTGGTGAGGGTATACCTAAGGAGCGTTTTGAACGTATTTCATATGCCTATGCTGATCGGGCAAAGATTGCTGACTATTGTGCCGGTAAGGCCGATCCCGAATTAGTTACACAAAAAAATACTGACCAAGAGTTGGCAGATCAAATCATCGCTTTAATAGAGATCAGTCCAGTTTACTATTCAGAGATTGCTGAGAAATTTTCTCAATATAGTTTCGTAACAGTTGCAAAGACTTTTGGTGAGTTGCATGCACAGGGGATTTTGTGGCAAGACCCGCGGGGAAAAATGTGTTTGAAAAATTCTAAGTTTGCTGCCAAGCAACCAGGATAGTTATCTGCCAGCTTGTTTAGTAATCTAGGACACCAAACTTTATAAAGGAAAGCTGCATATGCAATTCGATTGGGGTAATCCGTATCCGACTATTCGGATGCCGGTCATGGGTAGGAATATTGTTTCCACTTCCCACCCGTATGCGGCACAAGCCGGTTTAAAAGTGTTGCACGCTGGCGGGAATGCCATTGATGCTGCTATTGCTGCTGCTGCCGCTTTGATGGTGGTTGAGCCCGTTTCGAACGGCTTGGGAAGTGATTGCTTTGCAATTGTTTGGGATGGAAAAGAATTACACGGATTAAATTCTTCGGGAGTTGCGCCACAAGCGTGGAGTCCGCAGTATTATGAAAAGAAATACGGACTAGACGGAAATGGGATGGCTAATCGTCCAAAGCGCGGTTGGGACGTGGTAACTGTTCCTGGGGCGATTGCTGGTTGGGACGCCTTATTAAACCGTTTTGGCTCAAAGCCTTTAGGTGACTTATTGCAACCTGCCATTGAAATTGCTGAACAGGGTTATGCTTTGCCACCAATTTTGGCGCATAAATGGGCTGCGGGGGTCGTTGATTTAAAAGACCAGCCTGGATTTGCACAGACCTTTATGCCTGGTGGGCGGGCGCCTAAGACAGGAGAACTATTCCACTTTCCAGGCGCGGTAAAAACCCTTCGCCACTTAGTTAAAAACGGCTTAAAAGATTTCTATACAGGTGAGATAGCAGCGGCAATTGTGGCTTACTCGAACCAACATGGCGGTAGTATGTCGCTGGCCGATCTACAATCTTATCAACCTGAATGGGTTGGAACGATTGCTCAAAAGGTGCTTGGGAGAGATGGTAAAACCTATCAAGTGCACGAAATCCCTCCTAATGGTCAGGGTATTGGAGCTTTAATTGCTTTGGGTATTTTAGAGAATTTTGATTTAGCAAGCTTGCCTGTTGATGGCATAGCTAGTCAGCATTTGCAGATTGAAGCAATGAAGTTAGCCTTTGCCGATGTTTATCAATATGTAGCAGATGCGCGTTCGATGGCAGTTACGCCTGCACAAATGCTTGATCCGAGTTATTTAGCCGCTCGGGCAAAATTAATTGATATGAAAAAATCTACGCACTTTTCACATGGAATGCCTGAATCAGGCGGGACGGTTTATCTCTCTGTAGCAGATGCGCAGGGTCGAATGGTTTCTTTTATCCAAAGCAACTATATGGGTTTTGGCTCTGGTGTAGTTGTGCCTGAGTGGGGAATTAGTATGCAAAATCGTGGATTTGGATTTTCTATGGATCCCAAATCAAGAAACGTTGTTGCTGGAGGTAAAAGACCTTTTCACACCATTATTCCTGCATTTTTGATGCGCGAAGAAAATGGTATACAGGTTCCTCAAATGAGTTTTGGGGTGATGGGTGGAGATATGCAACCGCAGGGCCATGTTCAAACAGTTTTACGGATGCTCAAGTATGGCCAACAACCACAAGCGGCCTGTGACGCGCCAAGATGGAAAGTTAATCATGACTTTACCTTAGATGTCGAACAAAATTTAAGTGCTAACACCATTGATGGCTTAAAAAATCAAGGCCATATTTTAAAGAAAATTGATGATCCCTACATGGACTTTGGATCAGGTCAATTTATATGGCGCTTATCGGACCAGTTGTCTGGTGGTTATGTGGCAGCAAGCGATAGTCGCAGGGATGGGCTTGCTGCTGCTTATTAAGATTTATTTGGTTGTTGTAGACTGATCATTCAAAAATGAATTTGACATTCAAGCCGAAAGATTAATCAGCTTTTTGAAGCCTACCCTCTCTAACGAGCTTGGCCCAACGCTGAACGTCCGTTAAATACCATTTTTCGAATTCAGATCCCGGACCTGGCAGGGGTGTAGCGGCAACTGCGTCGAGCCGATCTTTTACTGCGTCGGATTTTAAGGCTTGCAAAATTGCATTTTCGACTATTTTTAAAGCTTCATCTGGCACCGCTGCTGGCGCAAAAAAACCGAACCAAGTCCCGAACTCAAATCCTGGATAGCCTTGCTCAGCAAAGGTTGGCACATTCGGTAGTAATTTTGAGCGCTTGCTAGAAGTAATTGCTAGGGCTCTCACCATGCCTCCTTTGGCTTGAGGAAGGGACGAGCCCATCACATCAGTGAGGACCGTAATACGTCCAGCAATTAAATCTGGATAGACTGCTCCACTGCCCTTATAGGGGATATGTGTCATTTCAATACCACTCGCTGATTTAAACAGTTCGCCAACTAAATGACTACCGGTATTATTGCCAGATGATCCAAAACTTGCTTGAATGCGGTTTGCTTTCACAGCACTGACAAATTCGGCAAGATTTTTAAAGGGTGAGTCGTTTGATACCAGCATCAAACTAGGAATAGACGCCACACCTGCAACGGCTTTTAAGTCTTTAGTCGGATCAAAATTGAGCTTTGCCAAGCTTGGGCTAGTTGATAGGCTAACAGATGCAAATAGAAATGTATGCCCATCAGGCTTGGCCAACTTGGCCACATATTCAGCCCCAATATTTCCTCCTGCTCCAGGCTTGAGTTCTGGCAAGACAGTTTGCCCAATCACTTTGCCCATTTCATCGGCAATTACACGTCCAAGAACATCTGCTGAACCACCCGCAGCGTAGGGGATAATCATGACTAATGGTCTGGTTGGGAAGTTTGCTGCGCTAGCTAGGTTACAAAAGACAGTAATCAGACTAAAAAAAATGATGAATAGTCTATTGGCTCGACAAGATCTTGTCATAGGGTGCTTTCAGTTTAAAAGAGAATTGGTCAATAATGCTTGTTGCAAATAAATCTTAATTTACCATTTTTTTGGCAAAAAGGTGCAATGTGCAAACTTCTAAAGTGTTCACATTTTGTGCGTTTTGCACCAAATGATTACTAATTTTTCATTAAAGTGAAATATCACTTGTCTAGAATATTAACTAAATCAACACGAAATTCAAGTTATGACTCTTTACTACACCACCCTTTTGCTTGTAACGATCACTTTTACTTCCTCTTTGCTTGGCGAGAGAAGACGTATTTTCTTAAAACGCAAGAAAAAGGAAGAAGAGAAAAAAATTCAAGATGAACTCGACGCGGTCAAACACTTGCAACTGTAACTAGGTAAATCGTATTTTTTCATCCATGCTTGAGCCAGTAACAACCATCTATTACAATCTAGATCAGCTTACCCCCTACAGACTCTTTGGTAGTTCATTGAAAGTAGAGCTAAAGCTGAGCAGTTCGTCATGCATTCCTTGAAAAAATTCTGACTAACTGGAGTGGAATTACAGAATCGAACTGAGTGGATTAGTTGGGCGTGAGACAAATAGATGAACTCTAATTTTCGGAATCAAATGTCAAAAAAGTTCCTGTTGATGACAAGATCTTGGGTAGCTTGATCTTGATTTGCATGCATTGAGTTGGCTGTAGTGTTTACTTGAATAGTACTTATTCTAACTTCTTCAATTTGTGGAACTGTCAGGCTTACTTCGGGCTTGATACGTAAGACGCAATTACTTAGATCCATGAGATACTCCGAATTTTTTGAGGATTGCGGCATGGCTATATCAAGCAGTCGATGCAGTAAGTCTGTCGTATGTTCTGGGTCAGGGCTTGCTATGACAATCTCTTGCAAGTGATTTTTTCCATTAGGATGCTTTGTTACTGCGTCAAACCAGAGATAATCTGGAGTGAGATGTTCACAGAAATAGATCCTAAGACCAGTAATTGGTTGAACAGAAAACCGTACTGTTTTAAACAGAGCCGTTTGAACCTGTTCATTAACTAGGGCCGGGCGCGAGAGATCTTGGATAGGATTTGGTTCGAACCCCGCTTGTTTTAAATGATTAAAACATTGCTCGGCATCATTGGTTTTAAAAACAAGCGCGTCTAAGCCAATTGCTAAATCTGCTATTTCTTTACGCTGAGGGACTGTGCCATACTCCCATCCGAGAACTTCTAAATACGTACTATCTAGCATACATAGTTGGTTAGAAGATCCCAAATTATGTTTTGATAATTGCGTTAAATTAAAACCTAGCTTAGCTAATTGATTACTGATCGCTAATATTTGGTCTCTAGCCATCAGTACTAGATGATCGAACTGGTAGTTCATCAAAAACGTGTGCTTCAGATCTATGGGTGGAGTTCGGCGATGAGTTCAATCTCAACACAACAGCCCAGAGGTATTTGGGCTACTCCAAAAGCGCTTCTGGCATGTTTACCGGCTTCTCCAAATACTTCAAAAAGGAGCTCGGAACAGCCGTTGATCACTAGATGGTGCTCAGTAAATTCAGATGTGGAATTGACTAATCCCATCACTTTTACGATACGTTTAACCCGATCTAGGGAGCCAGCATGCTCCTGCAGAGTCGCTAAGAGATCAATCGTAATTGCTCTAGCGGCAAGTTTGCCAGTCGCGGTATCCATATCAAGACCTAGTTTTCCTACCCAAGGTTTGCCATGTTGTTTAGCAATATGACCTGATAGGAAAACTGTTGAGCCAATTGCGGCAGACATCACATAGGCTGCAGCTGGTGGGCTTGCTGGAGGGAGTTCGATACCCAAGTTTTGTAAACGTTCGGAAATTGTAGAAGTAGGAATAGACATATGGTTATTTAGTGGTTTATTAAACAGTTAGTCATGTAAAGACGATTATTGGTAATCATACTGTATTACAAAAAGCAATTGCTCTAAATTAGGCCTTGTCATCTCCAAAGTGGGGATTATTATTCTGCGGATATACACTGATCAAAGGATGCGCTTTAAACAGAATATAATGATATTGATACCAGTCTAAAGCGCCTCTGCAAGAGATGCTTGGCTAGCTAGGTTTTTTTTGAGTTTTTCTAATTAAAAGTCCGAATCTAATAAAGTGAGTTGTTTATGGATCATCCAAAACGTTTAATTGTCGGTATAAGTGGCGCCTCTGGGATTATATATGGCGTGCGGATTTTACAAGCCTTACATGGCTCTGAGATAGAGACCCATTTAGTCATGTCTGACTCGGCCAAACTAACTCTTTCGTCAGAGATGGATTTGACGATTAAGGATGTTGAGAGCTTGGCAAGTGTGGTTCATAACAATAAAAATATTGGGGCAACTATTGCCTCTGGTTCATTTAAAACTTTAGGTATGGTGATTGCACCGTGCTCGATTCGTTCTTTGTCTGAAGTGGCTTGGGGTACGACCACGAGTCTATTATCGCGGGCGGCTGATGTTGTTCTCAAAGAGAGGCGTCGGCTAGTATTAATGGTCCGAGAGACTCCACTGCATTTAGGGCACTTAAGGTCGATGACCCAAGCCACTGAAAATGGTGCGGTAATTATGCCGCCGGTTCCTATGTTTTATTCAAAGCCAGAAACGATTGATGATATTGTGAACCATACAACAGGACGTTGTTTAGATTTGTTTGAGATTGATACGAGTTTAGTCAAACGTTGGTCTGGTATGGGTAAACAAGTACCATCAACGCCCCAAAATTCTTAAAATGGGACACGATATGCAGACTGCTACGACACTTTTTGTGTACTATAAAATTACTACTGAGCAACATGTAACAACCCTACAATTACTTCGTCAAATGTCTCAGACTTTAAAAGCCCAATATAGGGATTTGGAAATAGAAATGATGCAACGCCCCGAAGTTTCAAGTGATGGTTTGGAAACTTGGATGGAGGTTTATCGATACCCTGGGGGGATTACTTCAGAAATGATTGCCAAGATTGCAGCGAGTGCTCAGGACAGTGGCTTACCCTTAGCAAGAAAAGTCGAGATTTTTATACCACTAGTTTAAATCAAGACACAATCTTTTTTAAGATTTGATTGAAAAATTCGGCAATATCGATTAACTCTTGGGGATGGACTGAATGCTCCATGGGATAAGTTTTCCAGTGGACTTGATAGCCAAGCTCTACGAGTAATTTACGTGACTCTTCAGCACGCTCTGGAACTACAACTGGGTCATAGATGCCGTGCGCTAAAAAAATCGGCGTATTTTGGTTTGTCAGTTGTCGTTGACTCTTAAACTGATCAGCTAGTGGCAGGTATCCGGATAAGGCAATAATTCCAGCTAGTTCTTTTGGAAAAAGCAAGCCGGTGTGTAAGGCCATAGCACAGCCTTGCGAAAAACCTGCTAGGGCAATATTTTCGTAGGGGATCCCTCTTTTTACCTCCTGCTCAATTAATTCGCAAATAGCTTGGGCGGAGCGTGCGATACCGGTAGCATCCTGTTTTTGGATCAAATTACTGCCATAAATATCGTACCAAGCGGGCATCACATAGCCGTTATTGACCGTGACTGGCATGCTGGGTGCATTTGGGAATACAAACCGAATAGGTGGGCAATGACGCAGATTTAATTGCGGGACAATTCCTGCAAAGTCGCTCCCATCAGCACCCAGTCCATGCATCCAAATTACACTTGCGAGAGGGTTTGGTGAGGTTTCATGTTCAATACACGTTAGCATAGTTACCAATCATATTTCTAAATAGATGGTTCTATTTTAGGGTGTAGTATGAATACTCTCAAGTTTTTTATATGAAAGGTCTTTTATGACAATATCCATGTTCCAAGCCAGCGTTCCTCGACTAGTTAATATTTTGACAAATCTTTCTGCAATTCTAGAAAAGTCGCAGACCCACATTGAAGCAAAAAAATTAGATGTCACTGCATTTACGCATTTTCGATTATTTCCTGATATGCTCAATTTGACTAGGCAGGTTCAAATAGCTACCGACACTGCTAAAGGGGTTGTTGCACGATTGGCAGGCGTTGATATTCCCGCTTATGAAGATAATGAAGAGACGATTGCTGACTTACAAAAACGCATTGCCAAGACAATATTGTTTATGGAGAGTTTTACGCCCCAACAGATTGATGGTACAGAGGATATGGTAATCATTACCAAGCGGGGCGATAAAGAGACTCATTATGTTGGCATGCAATTTTTGCTAAGCCATGCTTTACCTAATGTCTATTTTCATATCACAACGGCATACAATATTTTGCGCCATAATGGTGTAGAAATTGGCAAGCGAGATTATTTAGGAAAAATTATTTAGGTTGGGAACTGGACCTAGGATTGATATAAATCGAATAAGCAGATTGTTTGGACAGTTTTTGCAGTTTGGAGTAAGAGTTGATCCTGG
>CALPOM020000054.1 GCA_943325205.2 Thermoflexus hugenholtzii JAD2
GGGTGCTTCAGGCTTTTAAAAAGCTAATTTATTCTGCAAATCAGACGAGATGTAATAATAAAGGCATGAAAGTTACAGAAATTCGCCAACAATTTTTAAGTTTTTTTGAGTCCAAAGGGCATCAAATCGTCAGTTCGAGCCCAGTTGTGCCGGGTGACGATCCCACCTTGTTATTCACCAATGCTGGCATGAATCAGTTTAAAGATGTTTTTCTTGGGTTTGACAAACGTCCTTACCAAAGGGCGACCACTTCCCAAAAGTGTATTCGGGCAGGTGGCAAGCATAACGACCTAGACAATGTTGGGTATACCGCCAGACATCATACTTTTTTTGAGATGTTAGGAAATTTTTCTTTTGGTGATTACTTTAAGAAAGAGGCTATTACTTTCGCTTGGGAGCTTTTAACTGAGGTCTTTCAATTACCGAAAGAGAATTTACTAGTGACTGTATATGCCGAGGATAACGAGGCTTATGAAATTTGGACAAAAGATATTGGCATAGCCGCCGAGCGTGTCATACGCATTGGTGACAATAAGGGTGCTCGGTATGCTTCAGATAATTTCTGGATGATGGGTGATACCGGACCTTGTGGGCCTTGCTCTGAAATATTTTATGACCACGGTCCTGACGTTGCGGGTGGACCACCTGGTAGCGCTGATGAAGACGGCGACCGTTTTATCGAGATTTGGAACAATGTCTTTATGGAGTTTAATCGGGATGAGGATGGAGTAATGCATCCTTTGCCCAAAAAGAGCGTTGATACTGGAATGGGTCTTGAACGGATTGCTGCGGTATTGCAGCACGTCCACTCCAATTATGAGATTGATCTTTTCCAAGCATTATTAGTGGCTGCCAAAGTGTCAGTTGATACGAATGGAGGAATTGATTGTGATCCACAAAGTCCTTCCCTAAAAGTTATTGCTGATCATATTCGGGCTTGCGTCTTTACGGTGGTGGATGGGGTAATTCCTGGCAATGCTGGGCGCGGTTATGTGTTGCGTAGAATCACCCGTCGAGCTATTCGTCACGGATATAAGTTAGGCGCACGCACCCCATTTTTTTACCGTTTAGTTAACGCTCTTGTCAAAGAGATGGGACAAGCTTACCCCGAGATTATTCAACAAGAAAGTCGCATCACTGAAGTTTTAAAGCAAGAAGAAGAGCGCTTTTTTCAGACCATCGCAAATGGTATGGAAATATTGGAACAAACTTTGGCAGGTATGGTGATTGAAAAAAAACTTAGCTTAGATGGACAGATTGCTTTTAAATTGCATGACACGTTTGGCTTTCCTCTCGATTTAACTGCAGATGTCTGCCGAGAACGTGGTGTAACTGTTGACGAAGTTGCTTTTGGATCGGCTATGCAGATCCAAAAGGATCAGGCGAGAGCTGCTGGTAAATTTAAGATGGCACAGGGTCTGTCATACCAAGGAGATGCAACGGTTTTTGACGGATATGAGCATTTAAGTTCTCTTGACGCGTTGGTTTTAGCAATTTATGTAGATGGGAATTTAGTCCCAGAAATTACTAGCGGAACGCATGCCGTTCTGGTTTTAGATAAGACACCTTTTTATGCCGAATCTGGTGGGCAGGTTGGTGATTGTGGTGAGATGCGTAATGCGCAGACATTCTTTTTGGTTGAAGATACCTTAAAAATTCAGGCGGATGTTTTTGGCCATCATGGGATTTTAGAGGAGGGCACCATACGGGTCAATGATCGACTGTCTGCCAGGGTAGATATGACAAATCGACAGGCAATTATGCGCAATCACAGCGCGACGCATCTCATGCATAAAGCCTTGCGAGAAGTTTTAGGTTCTCATGTCCAGCAAAGAGGATCCTTAGTCGACGCGAGTAAAACACGCTTTGACTTTGCCCATACGGCACCTGTTTCACGAGAGGAGATGTTGCGAGTAGAGGAACTCGTCAACTCTGAAATACTCAATAATCAAGCTACTACTGCGCAAGTAATGTTATTAGAGCAGGCCCAAAAAACAGGTGCGATGATGCTCTTTGGAGAGAAATATGGAGAATCTGTACGCGTTTTAGAAATTGGGTCCTCAAAAGAGTTGTGTGGTGGCACGCATGTAACTAGAACTGGTGACATTGGGTTATTTAAAATTTGCTCTGAGAGTGGCGTGGCAGCAGGCATTCGGCGGATTGAAGCGGTTACTGGCCAGCAAAGCTTGTCGCGTATACAAAAACTTGAAGCGCAAGTATTCCATGCCGCGCATATCCTAAAAGCCAATCCTGATGAGATAGAACAACGTGTTTTGCAATTGCAAGAACATGTGCGTGAATTAGAAAAAGAGTTAATGCGAAGTCAATCTAAGTTAGCCTCTAATCAGGGCAACGAATTAATCAGTCAAGTTATTACCGTGCAAGGCGTGAAAGTTTTAGTAACCCAATTTGATGTGGCAGATTCAAAAGTTTTACGCGAGACGGTTGATCAAATTAAGAACAAATTAGGTAGCTGTATTGTGTTGTTAGCTAGTGTTCATGATGGTAAATTGCAATTAATTGCTGGCGTAACATCTGATTTAATCCAGCGTGTTCAAGCTGGAGTTTTAGTCAACTACGTTGCTATGCAAGTGGGGGGCAAGGGTGGCGGTAAGCCTGATTTAGCGATGGCTGGAGGAACTCAACCCGAAAACTTATCGGGAGCGCTTGCAAGCGTAAACAATTGGTTGACGGAGCATTTATGATTCCAGAGCAGATTGATAAAGAAGAAGATTGTCAGGGCATGATTTGCCCACTACCCGTTCTTCGAACAAAAAAGGCCCTAGCGGATATGCCAACGGGACATATTTTAAAAGTGATAACGACAGACCCTAGTTCTGAGCAGGATATCCCAATGTTTGCTAAACACACGGGTAATTTGTTGGTTGGGCAGGAAAAATTGGCTGGGACGTGGGTTTTTTATTTGCGTCGTCGTTAAGTCAAAAGAGCTGTTGGCAAAGATTTTGTCTTTAGGAGGGAGCCCATAATGGCGCATCAATTCGGTAACGAGATCAGCTGATTTAACCCAGTGGTAAAAGAAGAGATTACCTCTATTGATGAGTGAAGTTTTTTTCTTTTAAAAATTTTGCAAACTCATCTCTGACTTCTGGGTGATTTAAAGCAAACTCTACAGTCGCTTTAAGATAGCCGATTTTACTGCCGCAATCATATCGAACGCCATCATATTGATAAGCCAATATTTGTTCTTTTTGCAAAAGACTTTGAAGAGCGTCGGTTAGTTGGTACTCGCCACCGGCTCCCGGTTTTAGATTGCGAATATGTTCAAAGATATTTGGAGACAGCACATAACGCCCAACTACCCCTAAATTAGAAGGCGCATCTTCTGGCGCTGGTTTTTCGATAATTCCTGAGAGTTTATACAGTTTGTCATCCCATTTTTTGCCAGCAATCACGCCATAGGACCTGCTTTGTTCTTTTTCGATCGGTTCAATACCAATTACTGAGCAGCGATAGTGTTGGTAGACATCAACCATTTGCTTTAATACAGGTGGCTGGCCAGTCAGAAGGTCATCTGCCAAGATGACTGCAAAAGGATCATCTGCTACGAGCTTTTCTGCACACAGAATTGCATGACCAAGCCCAAGGGCTTCTGCTTGACGAACATAAACACAATCCACATGACTCGGCTTGATATTTTGAACAATCTCTAATAAATCTTTTTTATTTTTTTGTTCTAATTCATTTTCTAACTCATAAGCCTTATCAAAATGATCCTCAATAGCCCGTTTACTTCTCCCAGTCACAAAGATGAGTTCGGTAATCCCAGCGGCAATAGCTTCTTCTACCGCATACTGAATCAATGGTTTATCAACAACCGTTAGCATTTCTTTGGGCATAGCTTTTGTTGCAGGTAGAAAACGTGTTCCGAGACCAGCTACTGGAAAAACAGCTTTAAAGATATGTGTTTTCATGGGAAATCACTTTCATTACGTCAGGCGTTTATATTGGGTTAGTAACTGTTCATGCAGAGCTTCGAAATCCTTTAAACGGGCTTTTTCTTGGACTACCACTTCAGCTGGCGCACGTTTTATAAATTCCTCATTCTGCAGTTTATGCCCACTTTTTTCGATTTCTTTTGCTAAACGAGCAAGCTCTTTTTGGAGACGAGACTTTTCGAATTCTAAATCAAGTTCGACTTCTAAAAGAAGTCTAGTACCCTCTAAAATGACTACTGGAGCATTTTTCCCCAGTTCGTCAATGATTGCGCCCGTTGGATCAATCTTGATGTCAGATAATTTTGCTAGGCTTTTGAGGTAGGGCAGCATTTCCGTGAGGAAATCTGCCTTACATTGAATGACAAGAGGCACTTTTTTTGCAGGTGAAATTTGCATTTCACCACGTAAATTGCGGCAGGCATTCACTAAATTTTTCAACACGGTGATCCAAGCCTCACTTGCTTCATCAAGCTTTGTAAGTTGGGCTTTGGGGTAGGGTTGAAGTGCGATGCTTTGTAAAGGGCAATCTGCTAAAACCTTACCCGATTTCGGTGCGACGCTTTGCCACAACTCTTCTGTGATAAAGGGGATTAGTGGATGGGCAAGTCTTAGGATCGTTTCTAAAACACGCAAAAGAGTTCTACGCGTTCCCCGTTGGTTTGCCGGGGAATTGTTTTGTAATTGGACTTTCGCAAGTTCTAGGTACCAATCGCAATATTCATCCCATACAAATTGATATAAAGCGCTAGCGATTAAATCAAAACGATATTCTTGGAACCCGCGATCTATCTCTTGTTCAACCCGTTGCAGTTGTGAAACAATCCACCGGTCCGCAGGTGAGAAATGCAAATAACCATCTGGGCCACAATCTCCTACACAAGGCGCGATACCATTCGATGTATCGTCGCCAGAGCAGTTCATCAAAACAAAACGCGTGGCATTCCATAACTTGTTACAGAAATTTCTGTAACCTTCACAACGTTTTTGGTCAAAATTAACATTTCTCCCAAGCGTTGCCATAGACGCAAAAGTAAATCGCAAGGCATCTGTACCATAAGGCACAATTCCATCAGGAAACTCTTTACGTGTTTTTTTAGCTATTTGATCTGCGTCCTTCGGGTTCATTAGACCTTGAACTCTCTTCGCAAGGAGGTCATCTAAGTTAATTCCATCAATGAGATCTATCGGATCAAGCGTATTTCCTTTGGACTTACTCATTTTTTGACCATCAGCATCTCGAACCAGTCCATGAACGTAGACCTGCTTGAATGGTACCTGACCGGTAAAGTGGCAAGACATCATAATCATTCTAGCAACCCAGAAAAAGATGATATCAAAGCCAGTTACAAGGACAGATGATGGTAAGAAATGTGTCAGAAGTTCAGTTTTCTTAGGCCAGCCAAGAGAGGAAAAAGGCACTAAAGCAGAACTAAACCAAGTATCAAGAACATCTTCATCACGTCGAAGCGAACCGTTGTATCCGGTTGCTAGGGCTTTGGCTGTTGCCTCAGCCTCTGACTTGGCAACAATGACACTCCCATCCTCGAGATACCAGGCTGGTATTTGATGCCCCCACCAAAGCTGCCGGGAGATACACCAGTCTTGGATGTTTTCAAGCCACTGATTGTAGGTAGATACCCAATTTTCAGGGACAAGTTTGATATCACCTTCTTGCACTGCTAAAAGCGCAGCGCTTGCAATGGACTCTCCAGGACGGTATTGATTGTGTTCAGTCGGTTTTGACATCGCCACAAACCACTGATCAGTCAGCATTGGCTCAATAATTGCTTGGGTTCGATCACCTCGCGGCACCATCAGAACGTGTTCTTTTACTTGCGCTAAAAATCCGCTGGCATGCAGATCATCCACTATTTTTTTTCTGGCAATAAAGCGATCTAAGCCTTGATATGGACTCGGAGCATTGTCATTGATCTTGGCATCGAGTGTCAGTATGCAGATCGGTTGTAGATGGTGTCTTTGACCAACAGCGTAGTCATTAAAGTCATGCGCTGGAGTTACTTTGACAACACCAGTGCCAAAACTTGGATCGACATAATCATCCCCGATGATCGGTATTTGCCGATTACAAAGAGGAAGATGAACCATCTTGCCGATTAAATGCCGATACCGATCATCTTCTGGGTGAACCATCACAGCAACGTCGCCTAGCATTGTCTCAGGTCTGGTTGTGGCAACTGTTAGTTGACCGGATCCATCCACTAGTGGGTAGTGGATTTGCCACATATACCCTTGCTCTTCTTTACTTTCAACTTCGAGATCAGAAACAGCCGTACCTAAGACTGGATCCCAATTGACTAGGCGTTTGCCACGGTATATCAGACCCTGCTCATAGAGCGTTACAAAGACCTCTACAACCGCCTCAGACATGGTGGGGTCCATCGTGAAGTACTCACGATCCCAGTCAATGGAGGCGCCAAGGCGCTTAATTTGCTGGGTAATCGTTGACCCGGATAATTCTTTCCAGGCCCAAACTTTTTCTAAAAACTTTTCTCGCCCGAGGTCATGCCGCGAAATTTTTTGCATATCTAATTGCCGCTCAACCACAATTTGAGTAGCAATACCGGCATGATCAGTGCCTGGAACCCATAATGTATTTTTACCCTGCATGCGGGCATGACGCGTTAAGCCATCCATAATTGTTTGGTTAAAGGCATGCCCCATGTGTAAAGTCCCAGTTACATTAGGGGGGGGGAGTTGAATACAAAAATTGTCTTGGTGGGGACGTATCGTCACTTGACCAATTTTCTTATCTAGCCATAGTTGGTTTAGAGCGGATTCAATCAGGCTTGGCTCATAGCTTTTTGCTAATTCAGGAATGGCAAAAGACTCTTTTGGTGGAGTATTGATGGTGGCAGAAATATTTTCAGGTGTAGACATATGCTTCAAATTATAATGAGGTATTTAAACGAGACCATGTGACTGAACTTCTTCACCATTTAAACCCCGAACAACTGCAAGCAGTAACTTTGCCGATCCAAAGCAATAGTGGGCAAGCCCAGTCTGCCTTAATACTAGCAGGTGCAGGAAGCGGCAAGACCAGAGTTCTGACTACTCGCATTGCTTGGCTCATACAAACGGGGCAAATATCACCCATCGGGGTTTTGGCGGTGACTTTTACCAATAAAGCCGCGAAAGAGATGTTAACCCGATTATCCACGATGTTGCCGATTAATACCCGAGGCATGTGGGTTGGGACTTTTCATGGACTATGTAATCGACTATTACGAGCGCATTTTCAAGACGCGGGGTTACCCTCCACCTTTCAAATCTTGGACACACAAGATCAGTTATCAGCCATCAAGCGACTCTTAAAAATCTTACAAGTTGATGATGAGAAATATCCTGCCAAGCAGGTGCAATATTTTATTGCGCACGCTAAAGAACGAGGACAAAGACCCCGTGATATGACTGGGGTTGATGATTTTCAAGTAACGCTGATTAAACTCTATCAGGCTTATGAGGAACAGTGTCAGCGTGAGGGGGTGGTTGATTTTTCTGAGTTACTACTTCGTACATATGAATTATTAAAACATCACGAGCCCATACGTGAGCATTATCAGAAGCGCTTTAGGCATATTTTGGTCGATGAGTTTCAAGATACGAATGCTTTGCAATATTCTTGGCTAAAACTATTATCTGGCCAAGGCCAAGCTAGTCCGGCATCTGTTTTTGCCGTTGGTGATGACGATCAAAGCATTTATGGCTTTCGGGGGGCAGACGTAGCCAATATGCGTTTGTTTGAGCGGCAGTTCAAACCGACGACGGTTAAGCTTGAACAAAACTACCGCTCACACGCCAATATTTTAGATTCTGCTAACCATTTAATTGCACACAACACGGAGCGATTAGGTAAAAATTTAAGAACAGATGCGGGTCACGGTGAGCTAGTTCGCTTATTTGAAGCGCATAGCGACGGGCTTGAAGCCACCTGGTTAGTTGATGAAATTCGGGGATTAATCAACGATGGGATGACGCGGAGTGAGGTTGCTATTTTGTATCGAAGCAATGCGCAATCACGGATTATTGAGCACAGCTTATTTTCAGCGAGCATTCCTTATCGCGTTTATGGGGGATTACGATTTTTTGAGCGTGCTGAGATTAAACATGCCTTAGCCTATTTACGGCTATTAGAAAATCCAAATGATGACACGGCGTTCTCAAGGATTGTCAATTTTCCCACGCGCGGAATTGGTGCAAGGTCGATAGAGTCTTTACAAGACATTGCGAAAACGCAGCAGTGTTCCTTGTATAGTGCTGCTTCTATGATTGAAGGTAAAGCTAGTGCATCGATTAGCAGTTTTATTCGTTTGATTGATCATATGCGGGAGTCAACACGCCACAATACCTTACCCGAATTAATTGATTTTATGATTGTTCATAGTGGCTTGATACAGCATTATTTAGCAGAACGAGAAGGCCAAGATCGAATTGAAAATTTACGAGAATTAATTAATGCTGCCACAGCGTTTGTGGCTGAAGAGGGGATGGGACAAGACGCTATTGCGTTGACGCCGGCGCTGAGAAATTCGCATTTGACTGAGCAAGTTGTCTTGGACGGTCAGCTTACTGAATTTGATTTGCCGGAGATGTCTCCATTGGCTGGATTTCTTGCGCATGCATCGCTTGAAGCGGGCGACAATCAAGCACAGGCTGGTCAAGATGCGGTGCAATTAATGACGGTTCACTCCTCGAAGGGCTTGGAGTTTAAGGCGGTCTTTATTACCGGTTTAGAGGAGGGTTTGTTTCCTCATGAAAATAGTATTAATGAGCCAAAGGGCTTAGAGGAGGAGCGGCGTCTGATGTATGTTGCTATTACGCGGGCAAGGGACCGCTTATATCTATCGCATACGCAGTCCAGAATGCTGCATGGCCAGGTGCGCTACAACCTACCCTCAAGATTCTTAGAGGAATTACCGAAATCATGTTTAAAAATCTTAACTCCAAGAACAACCGATAATCGGTGGGGAGGGTCTTCTATGAGGCAAGTTAACCCTAGTTGGGGAAGTGCTAGTCTTAGTCAAGATTTACCTCCGTTGAGAAAAAATTCCGACACAGCCATTACAGTCGTCAGTAAAAAGCCATCTGAGCATGGTTTTTATGTTGGCCAACAGGTCTTTCATGCCAAGTTTGGAGAAGGTCGATTGACAGGCTTAGAGGGCCTCGGCACAGATGCACGTGCCCAAGTTCAATTCGCCCGACATGGGGTTAAATGGTTACAGCTTAGTATTGCGAAATTGACCGCTATTTAGTTATTCGATGGGCTGATTGAGGGTTTGTAAATTGGGTTCAGAATTTTGGGCGCTGTCCAAAAAGCAACCTTTCCAGGTGGCAAAAAAACTACAATACAAAACAGTCAATGCCCACATTGAGAGAGGGGTAATGAGGTAGGAGGCGTATTGGGCCATGCCAATTGCATCAAAAAGAGCGCCTAATACCAAGGGTATTGCAATAAGGATCACTGCCCAAGTACTGAAATAAACAAAAAACGCCCCTTTATTTAGCCAAAATCCCATCCAACTACCAAATAATGCCTTAAAAACGCTCATACCTTGCCACGCAACGAGTTGAGGGGAAAACCACATAAGGATTGCAATTGGCATATACAGGCAGGCTCCGACAATAATTGCAGTCGACATTTCTTGAATCATTTCTGGAGCACTCATTTGATTATTAGAGAGCAAGGGAAGGATTTTTTCTACATCAACAAATTGCGCAGCAAGAAGGCTCAAAAGCACAATGAGAAGAGCGTAGATGCCACCGAGTTTGAGTAAATTAAGCCGGACTTGAGGCCCCAAGTCTTTTAAAGGGGAGATATAAATAGAAGGCTTAACTAGTTCTTTGAGGATGACTTTTTGACAGGCTGTTAAAAATCCTACGGCAATAACAGGATTCAATATCAAGACTAAGAATAAGCCTAATATAGGGACAAACATAGAGAGTTGGACAACAAAAATATATAAAAAAACCAGCATCAAGAAAGTGAATGGACTTTGTTTAAAAAGCCACATCCCTTGGCGAATCCAAATATATCCTGCATGAGGAGAAAGGCGATTAATTTGCATGATTTAAAATCCTTAGGCGCAAGATCCGTTCGAAGTGTTGCGGATCGTGCGCGGTGAGTAATTGCGCATTTCTGGGGAGGTAAAAATCCCACAGTCGAGAAATCCAAAACCGCAGTGCCGCAGCTCGAAGCATCATCGTCCAGGAGCTTATTTCCTCAGTTTGGAATGGTCGGATACTTTGATAAGCCTTTAATAAAGCACTCGTTAAGTTCTGTTGAAGTGCGCCGGAAGCCTGATCGATACACCAGTCATTGACGGTCACCGCTAGATCAAAAAGCCATTTATCAGTTCCCGCGAAATAAAAATCAAAAAAGCCTGACAATTCAACAGCAGGAGTTTGTTTAAAAAGAACATTATCACGAAAAAGATCGCAATGGCTTGGGCCTTGGGGGAGTTTACTGTATTCGGAGCTAGCAAAAAAAACTTCTTGGGCTTGTAACTCACCGAGTAGAAGTTTTGCTTGTTCTGGTTGTACGAATGGCAGAATTTCTGGGACGGTTTGTTGCCACCAGTGTAGGCCGCGCAAATTGATTTGTACATTTTTGTAGTTTTGTCCTGCTAGATGCATTTTAGCTAGCGCTTGACCAACAGCCTGGCAATGCGGGGTCTTAGGCTCTGAAATTGGGCCACCTTCGAGTTTAGTTACGACGGTAGCGGGCTTACCCTTTAATACTTGAATTAATTGCCCTTGACGATCCTGGATAGGTTTAGGAACTTGGAGACCTTGATTGGCTAAATATTGCATCAGTTCCAGGTAATAGAGTAACTCTTGCTGACTTAAACGCTCAAAGATTGTAAGTACAAACTCAGTAACTTGCCCCTGATTAGAGGCGCTAATAAAAAAATTACTATTTTCTATACCAGAATTGATACCTTTGATGGTTTGAAGGGTGCCTAATTGATAGGAGTGATCAAACCAAACAGAGGCATCTTCTAACGATAGAGGGGTGTAAACTGCCATACTTTTTAAAAGGGCAGTTGAATAGACGGCACTCGCTGAATAGTTTTCTCAGAGATCACGGGCGTTAGATCGGTTGGTTGACTCATTTGGTAACTACCCATTCTCGTTTGGACTTGAATATCGATCGGTTTACCCATTTCTCGATATTCTCGGATATGTGTACCATTCTCTTCTTTATGCTCAAAGGAGAGTTGTCTTTGCTCTGCGCCTAGAACACCATCCTTTGCACCCTGAGTCTTCAGAAGGGGTTGCCGATTTAGCTCATTCAGTTCTGTTTGGCTTAATGCTTCACCTGGTGAGCTGTTATTTGGCCTTGAACTTTGGGCAAAAACCAAGTTTGACATGAGTAAAACAGTGACAAAAGAGAGTAGTTTGAGCTTTAGCATAAGGGGCATTATTTAAAAAAATAGTAGTATTGATAGGTTAATTGTACGATTATGGGATGAATACACAATTATTATTACTAGTTGACGGCTCTAGCTACCTTTATAGGGCCTTTCACGCGATGCCTGATTTACGCAATCCATCAGGTGAGCCGACCGGTGCCATTTATGGCATGATCAATATGTTGCGAAGGGCTAGGCAAGAAATCCCAACTACCCATATTGCTTGTATTTTTGACGCCAAAGGTCCGACTTTCCGTGACGAATGGTATCCGCAATACAAAGCGAATCGATCCCCAATGCCTGAGGATCTAGTGAAGCAAATTGAGCCTATTCATGCGGTTGTTAAAGCCTTGGGGTGGCCAGTTATTATGGTGCCGGGGGTAGAGGCTGATGACGTTATCGGAACCTTAGCTAGGCAGGCCAGTGAGCTAGGTTGGCAGACAGTCATTTCTACGGGGGATAAAGATTTAGCACAACTAGTTAATTCCAATGTGACCCTGATTAATACAATGAGTAATGAAAAATTAGATCGGCAAGGGGTAATTAACAAATTTGGGATTCCACCAGAGTTAATTGTTGACTTCTTAACGATTACGGGTGATACCGTTGATAACGTTCCTGGCGTTCCTAAAGCCGGCCCTAAAACAGCCGTTAAGTGGCTTACTGAATTCGGTAGCTTAGATCAATTAGTAGCTCACGCTAATCAAATTAAAGGCGTCGTAGGAGAAAATCTTCGTAGCTCTTTAGACTGGTTAGTACACGCCAAAAAATTATTAACTGTGAAGGTAGACTGTCAGTTAGATGCCCATTTAACTGACTTATCCGAGTTATTGGTAAAAGCGGAGAACCATGACTTGCTCCGCGAGTTATTCATTCGGTATGGCTTTAAAACTTGGTTAAAGGAATACGTTGATGATCAGTTATCACAAACTGAAATAGATACAAGTAAGTCAGCATTTCAGCCGCAGTCGGCAATCAGCCTCACATCAGAAACTGTAGCGACAAACTATGAATGTGTCACAACGATAGAGCAGTTAAGTCGTTGGTTGCAAAAAATACAGGGATCGGCACTGACTTGTATTGATACTGAAACGAATGGGCTTGAACCGATGCGATCTGAAATGGTTGGTATTTCTTTAGCTGTAGAACCTGGACAGGCTTGCTATATTCCTTTTCAGCATAGCACTGCAGAGCAGCAGCTCAATCGCGAACAAGTTTTTGCATATCTAAAGCCATGGCTTGAGGACTCACAAGCGAAGAAAGTTGGACAAAACTTGAAGTTTGACCAGCACATATTTGCCAATCATGGTGTGCAATTAGCGGGCATTATGCACGACACAATTTTGCAGTCTTACGTTTATGAGTCGCATAAACCGCACAATATGGATAACTTGGCTCTCAGGCATTTGGGAATTAAGACAATTAGTTATGAAGAGGTTTGTGGTAAGGGTGTGTCCCAAATTACATTTGATCAAGTCAACCTCGCCCAAGCAACGCAATACGCTGCAGAGGATGCTGATATCACTTTACGACTGCACCAGTACTTGTGGCCATTGATTGAGAAAGATGAGAAATTGCGTTTTGTTTATGAGCAATTAGAGTTACCTACGATGCGTGTTTTGGGCATTATGGAAACAAATGGTATTTTGATTGATACCCAAAAATTGGCACAACAAGGGCAGGTGGTTGGGCGAAGGATGTTAGAGCTTGAGACAGAAATTTTTGCGCTAGCTGGCCAGCCTTTTAATATTCAGTCGCCCAAACAGATTGGCGAGATCTTATTTACGATTCAAAAATTACCAGTGATTAAAAAAACACCCGGGGGAGCACCGTCAACAGATGAAGAAGTTTTACAAAAACTTTCTGAGGACTATCCATTACCGGCGAGAATTTTAGATTATCGAAGCCTCGCTAAGCTGCAATCAACATATATTGAAAAATTACCTAAAATGATGAATCCAGGGACGGGCAGGGTTCATACAAATTATGCGCAGTCGGTTGCCGCCACTGGGCGTTTAGCCTCAAATGAGCCCAATTTACAAAATATTCCGATTCGGACGCAAGAGGGAAGAAAGGTCCGTGAGGCCTTTATAGCCAGATCGGGATGTAAGCTCTTATCAGCAGACTATTCGCAAATCGAATTACGGATCATGGCACACATTGCGCAAGATCCGCAATTATTAGAAGCCTTTGCTACTGGCAAGGATATTCACCAAGCGACTGCTGCGGAGATTTTTGGCATTACCCTTGAGGATGTTAGTTCAGAGCAAAGAAGATATGCCAAGGTCATCAATTTTGGGTTGATTTATGGTATGAGTGCTTATGGCTTGGCCAGTAATTTAGGCATAGAGCGTGCAGCTGCTCAAAGTTATATTGATAAATATTTTGGACGCTATCCTGGCGTTGCAAAATATATGGCACAAACCCGCATTACGGCCAAGGAGCAAGGTTTTGTAGAGACAGTCTTCGGGCGTCGTTTATGGTTACCGGAGATTCACAGTACAAATGGTATGCGAAGGCAAGGAGCTGAACGGGCTGCGATTAATGCACCCATGCAGGGTACTGCAGCTGACTTAATTAAGTTGTCGATGATTGCAGTGCAAGCTTGGTTAGAGGAAGAGAATTTAAAAACAAAATTATTACTACAGGTGCATGATGAACTAGTCTTAGAGGTGCCAGAAAATGAATTAGACCTAGTTCAAAAGCAGGTCAATTATTTAATGGTCAGTGTCGCAAAGTTAAGAGTTCCTCTCGAGGTCGGAATTGGAATAGGTGATAATTGGGAGGAAGCACATTGATTGATTAACTGAGGTTCGTATGATTCTTACCTGGATTTTGATTGCAACATTTGCGGCGGGTGTTGTGAGCATTACAGCAGCAGCGTTACTAACATTTCGGTTTTTAACCATTATTGTCGACAATATGGTGAGTTTTTCAGTCGGAATTTTATTAGCTACCGCATTCTTACATGCGTTACCAGAGGCTTTTGAGTCACCCGATGTGGAGGCGAGCACTTTGTTTGCCTTGCTTCTCGCAGGAATTCTATTCTTTTTTATGCTGGAAAAAGTCGCGCTACTAAGACACAATCACCACCATGAGGGAGATGGGCATAATCATCACAAGGGCCATGATGCTGAGAATGTTGGCCAAAGTGGTTGGATGATTTTAGTTGGGGATGGGGTCCATAACTTTGTTGACGGCATATTAATCGCGGCTGCTTTTTTAGCAAATCCTGCGGTTGGCTTGTTGACCGCTGCTGCTATTATTGCTCATGAAATCCCGCAGGAGATTGGTAATTTTATGGTGATGCTCAATGCTGGCTTTTCTAAAGCTCGGGCTTTAATTTACAACTTGATCTGTGGCTTGCTATCAGTCATTGGTGGGGTAATTGGGTATTTCTTTTTAGAGCAAACGATGACGATCATTCCGTATTTATTGGTTTTTGCGTCTAGTAGTTTTATTTATATTGCGGTTAGTGATTTAATGCCGCAGATGCATCGGCGCTTTCAGTTAAGGGAGTCGATTCGTCAGATTTCAACGATCCTATTGGGTGTACTTGTTGTGATTGGACTTTCTTTATTAGAGCATTAGATCTTGGGTTGTTTGTTTTCA
>CALPOM020000055.1 GCA_943325205.2 Thermoflexus hugenholtzii JAD2
AAATGGCATGATGGCCAACAAACATTACCCCATGGCGAGTTATCGATGTGGGCTCAAAAGTTGGCGATCCAAGTTCGTCCGGAGCTCAAAGAACTAAAACGCCCAGAAATACCCCCTGACTATTCACATCCGGCAATGGCTGTGAATCTAAACGCTTGTATACAATGCAATCGTTGTGTCAGAGCGTGTCGAGAAGAACAGGTGAACGATGTGATTGGCTACGCAATGCGTGGCTCAGATAGTCAAATTGTTTTTGATATTGACGACTCCATGGGCTCAAGCACTTGTGTTGCTTGTGGCGAATGTGTCCAGGCTTGTCCAACCGGCGCCTTAATGCCTAAGACACATATTGGTAATCAAGTGGTAGATCGTCAAGTAGATTCGGTTTGTCCATTTTGCGGCGTAGGCTGTCTACTGACTTATAACATTCAAGATGAAAAAATAATCAGTGTGGATGGTCGGAATGGCCCCGCTAATCAGAGTCGCCTTTGTGTCAAGGGTCGCTTTGGATTTGATTATGTGCATCATCAACAAAGGCTTATTAAACCCTTAGTTCGTATTCCGGGTGTCAAAAAAGATATCAACGCGAAGGCCAATCCGGATGACTGGAAAGACGTCTTTAGAGAGGCTTCTTGGGATGAAGTGTTGGATATGATTGGTTCGAAATTTAAATCACTCAAAGACGATTACGGCCATAAAGTACTTGCTGGTTTTGGCTCTGCCAAGGGTAGTAACGAAGAAGCGTATCTTTTTCAAAAACTTGTTCGTACAGGCTTTGGCAATAATAATGTCGATCACTGTACTCGGCTGTGCCATGCGTCCAGTGTCGCGGCTCTCTTAGAAGGTGTAGGATCTGGCGCCGTTAGCAATCAAGTAAAAGATGTTGAAAACGCATCTTTGATTTTTATTATTGGCTCAAACCCAACTAATAATCACCCTGTAGCTGCAACTTGGATTAAAAATGCCGCTCAACGAGGCGCCAAAATTGTCTTGGCAGATCCTCGGAAAACCGATATCAGTAAATATGCCTGGCGCACTTTACAATTTAAGCCAGATACCGATGTGGCATTACTCAATGCCATGCTACATGTGATTATCGAAGAAAATTTAGTAGATCAAAATTTTGTTCAAAACAGAACAACGCACTTTGATGAACTGAAAAAAAATATTCAATCCTATGCGCCAGAAAAAATGGCCCCAATCTGCGGCATTCCTGCAGAATTAATTCGTGAGGTTGCAAGAGCTTTTGCCACAGCAAAGTCAGCCATGATTCTGTGGGGGATGGGTGTTAGCCAACATGTTCACGGCACGGATAATGCCAGGTGTTTAATTGCCCTTGCGAATATTACCGGGCAAATTGGTAAACCAGGCTCTGGCTTACACCCCCTGCGTGGCCAAAATAATGTGCAAGGGGCAAGTGATGCGGGCTTAATTCCAATGATGTTCCCCAATTATCAACCGGTCACCAATCCCAAAGCACATGATTGGTTTGAAAATTATTGGCAAACTACTCTAGATAAAGAACCTGGATATACCGTGGTTGAAATCATGAACCAAATTTTGGCTCCAGATAACGATCCACATAAGATTCGTGGGATGTATATCATGGGCGAAAATCCTGCGATGAGTGATCCGGATTTAAATCATGCCCGGCACGCTCTTGCTAGTCTTGAATGCTTAGTCGTGCAGGATATTTTCATGACAGAAACTGCCTGGCTAGCAGATATTATTCTGCCAGCTAGTGCTTGGCCGGAAAAAACTGGCTCTGTCAGTAATACCGATAGGATGGTTCAACTTGGGAAAAAAGCAATTAATCCTCCAGGTGATGCCAAACCAGACTTGTGGATTATTCAAGAAATTGCTAAGCGTCTTGGTTTGAATTGGCATTATCAAGGCCCCGAATACGGTGTAGCAGAAGTCTTTGATGAAATGCGTTTGGCGATGCATGAGTCGATTGAAGGAATCACTTGGGACCGCTTAGAAAAAGAATCTAGTGTTACCTATCCTTGCTTATCTCCAGAGGATCCAGGCCAACCAATTGTTTTTCTCGAAAAGTTTCCAACTAGCAATGGCCGTATGCAACTTGTGCCAGCAAATATTATTTTGGCAAACGAACAGCCTAATCAAGACTTCCCCTTTATTCTCATTACTGGTAGGCAACTCGAGCATTGGCACACCGGTAGCATGACTCGTAGGGCAACATTTTTAGATGCCATTGAGCCAATCGCGACGGTCTCAATGCATCAATCGGATATGAAAAAATTAGGTATTAAAGCGCATGACGTCGTAACTATTGCCTCACGCAGAGGCAGTGTCGTGATTCATGTGCGCGGCGACGATGCCACTCCCCCAGGATCCATTTATATTCCCTTTGCATATCATGAAGCCGCTGCTAACTTGATGACAAATCCAGCTCTTGATCCTGTCGGGAAAATACCAGAATTTAAATATTGTGCAGTTTCAATAACCATCGGCGGCGAATTACAAAAGACAATTGGATATACCAAAAACTCCTCCACAATACATAGTGCTTCCGAGAAATAATTATCCTAAATATTTTGCAGAGGATGTAAGTTTTAATTCCACCATAAAAGCTCTTTGCTTATGATTTAGGGTTAACCCTAAAATACATATCTTTACCCTAAATCCAATAGGGCATCTAGTCCGATTTTTTCCGTAATCAAGGCTGTCTTTTCAGCTATTACAAAACACCTTTCTTACCCATTTAGCAAAGGCCTAGAACCTTTTTGAGGGGCTATTAAATGAAAATAATGTTATGATTGTCGTAGGTATTAATGCCTATTTAACATCGTTAATAACTTCCCCATAATTTATCGTTCAGTTATTCAAGCCATTTTGAATCATCTACTCATTAAATAACTCAATTAATAATCAAAGAAAGTCTAAGACATACACATGAATAATGAGATTTCTACAGCCCCAACAATTGATGGTTTTAATCAAGTTATTAATGCCCTAAAACAACATAATTTATTCACTATTTTTGGTTTGGTGGGTATCCCCATCACGGATTTAGCTCGCCAAGCGCAGGCTCAGGGAATTCGATTCATTGGTTTTCGACATGAGCAACATGCTGGTAACGCGGCGGCAATCGCTGGTTACTTGACACAAAAACCCGGTATCTGCTTGACTGTTTCAGCGCCGGGTTTTCTAAATGGTCTAACTGCTCTGGCGAATGCGACTACAAACTGTTTTCCAATGATTCTAATCAGTGGTTCAAGTGAGCGTGAAATCGTTGACTTGCAACAAGGTGACTATGAAGAGATGGACCAGCTAAATGCGGCTAAACCCTATGCAAAAGCCTCCTTTCGAATCAACCATATCGAAGATATTGGTATCGGCTTTGCAAGAGCCATTCGTGCTGCCGTCTCAGGCAGACCTGGTGGCGTCTACCTCGATCTTCCAGCCAAACTACTCAGTCAAACAATGGATGCCCAAGCAGCGCAAGCGTCCCTATTTCATCTCGTGGATCCTGTGCCGCGTCAGATTCCAGCTCCAGACGCGATTGATCGTGCCCTAGCTCTGTTGCAACAGGCCAAAAGACCATTAATTATTTTGGGTAAAGGCGCAGCCTATGCGCAAGCTGATGTAGCAATCCGTGAATTGATTGAAAAATCGCAAATCCCTTATCTTCCAATGTCTATGGCTAAGGGACTATTACCCGATACGCATGCGCAGTCCGCATCTGCGGCAAGATCTTATGTACTTGCCGAAGCCGACGTCGTCTTGCTCATTGGAGCACGTTTAAATTGGCTACTATCCCACGGCAAAGGAAAAACCTGGGGCAAACCTAAACAATTTATTCAAATTGATATCTCACCGTCTGAAATTGATAGTAACGTCGCCATCGCTGCACCAATTATTGGCGATGTCGGCTCCTGTGTAGATGCTCTATTGAAAGGCTTAAAGCCACAAAATCTTTCACAAAGCCCAGAGTGGGTGCAATCAATCAATGAGAGAAAAGAAAAAAACCTCACCAAAATGGCGCAAACTCTGACTTTAAATCCTTCGCCAATGAATTTTCATAGCGCGCTAGGGGCCATCAAAAATGTTTTAAATAAGCGTCCAGATATCTTAGTTGTGAACGAAGGTGCTAATACCCTTGATTTCGCCAGAAGTATCATCGATATGCATCAGCCTAGAAAGCGTCTGGATTCAGGGACCTGGGGAATTATGGGAATCGGTATGGGCTACGCTATCGGCGCAGCGGTTACAACTGGACTTCCAGTGGTAGCTATCGAGGGTGATAGTGCCTTTGGTTTTAGCGGTATGGAAGTGGAAACAATCTGTCGATACGAACTCCCCATTGTTGTTATCATTTTTAATAATAACGGGGTCTATAACGGGACGGATGTTAACCCAACTGGTGGAAAAGATGTTGCGCCAACAGTTTTTGTTAAAGGGGCGCGATACGATAAAATGATGGAAGCATTCGGTGGTATTGGATGTCATGCAACCACCCCTCAAGAACTAACCGAGGGTCTTGAAAAAGCAATTGCATCTGGCAAACCAACATTAATCAATGCGGTCATTGATGAAGCAGCTGGCACTGAAAGTGGTCGATTAACTACTTTAAATCCTAAAACTGCTGCAGCTAAAAAATAATTTTTAACTTTTTTATAACAACGTATTTTTGATAAGGTAAGAAAATGAGTAAACCACTAAATGGCATAAAAATTATTGACTTCACCCATGTGCAAGCAGGTCCAGCCTGCACACAAATGCTCGCTTGGTTTGGGGCTGATGTGATTAAAGTTGAACGACCCGGTTCCGGTGATGTAACTAGAGCGCAGTTACGCGATATACCTGATGCTGATGCTTTGTACTTTACGATGCTCAATAGTAATAAGCGTTCACTCACACTAGATACTAAAAAGCCTGAAGGGAAAATCATTTTAGAAAAAATGATTCGTGAATCCGATGTGATGGTAGAAAACTTTGGCCCAGGCGCACTTGACCGGATGGGGTTTTCTTGGGAAAGAATCCAAGAACTCAACCCAAAAATGATTCTGGCTTCGGTGAAGGGATTTAGTGAAGGTCACCATTATGAAGATCTCAAGGTGTATGAAAATGTCGCCCAGTGCGCTGGTGGAGCTGCCTCAACGACTGGTTGGTGGGACGGTCCTCCTACTGTCAGTTCTGCCGCTCTAGGTGATAGTAATACGGGTATGCACTTAGCAATTGGTATCCTAACCGCCATTATTGGTCGTCAACAAACCGGCAAAGGTCAAAAAGTTGCAGCCTCCATGCAAGACAGTGTTCTGAATTTGTGCCGAGTCAAAATGCGCGATCAGTTACGTCTTGATAAAGTTGGTTACTTAGAAGAGTATCCACAATACCCGCACGGCACATTTAGTGATGTCGTTCCACGCGGTGGTAATGCTGGTGGTGGTGGTCAACCAGGCTGGGTTCTCAAGTGTAAGGGCTGGGAAACGGATCCAAATGCCTACATCTACTTCACAGTTCAAGGTCACGCCTGGGAGCCAATTTGCGATGCGATTGGAAAACCAGAGTGGAAAAACGATCCAAACTATACAACAGCCAAAGCTCGCCAACCACACATCATGGATATTTTTGGCACGATTGAAGAATGGCTAAAAGATAAAACCAAGTTTGAGGCAGTTGATATTCTCAGAAAATTTGATATCCCCTGCTCTCCTGTTCTGTCCATGAAAGAACTGCTGCACGACGAGTCATTACGCAAAAGTGGCTCAATCGTCGAAGTTCCACACAAGGGACGTGGTAGCTACTTTACCGTTGGTAGCCCTATCAAGTTCTCCGATTTAAAAGTGGAAATCACCGGCTCGCCTTTACTTGGTGAGCATTCGTCAGAGGTACTATCTGAACTTGGCTATACCAAAGAAGCCATCGCAGATCTTCTGAACGCAAAGGTTATTTAAATCACCCTCCAAAATCATCCAATTGATTTTGAACAAATCATCAAGTCCGCAGGAGATGCAATTGTAGTTGCAGATCCAGCTGGCTTGATTACTTATTGGAACCCAGCTGCAGAACGTATTTTTGGGCACTGTAGCACTGACGTTCTAGGTCAAACTCTCGACATCATTACCCCGACCCAACATCAAAAACGGCATTGGGATGGCTATGCTAAAACGATGCAGTCAGGTCAGACTCGTTATGGTCACAGCGTTCTCAGAGTTCCAGCACTTCATAAAGACGGCCACACTATTTCTATAGCATTTACTATCACACTACTGCACTCTGACGCGCATGAAATTACTGGTATTGCAGCCGTTATTCGGGACGAAACTGCCCAGTTCATGCAAATAAAAGGTTTGAAACAACGCATCATCGAGTTAGAAAAAAACGCTGCAACCTAAAAATAGGCTGCTAGTCATAATAAAGACCTACTTTATATAACTTTTGCCGTTCTTAACTCCACAATGTCTTTTTGTAAATAACCAAGTTCTTGCAAGATTTCATCCGTATGCTCCCCTAATAATGGCGAGCGTGTTACGTCCGTTTTACTATCAGAAAGTTTAATTGGATTACCAACAGTTAAATACTTCCCACGCATAGGATGATCAACCTCAACAATCGTTCCCGTTGCCCGTAAACTAGGTTCGTCAGCAATTTCTTTCATGGATAAAATGGGGCCGCAGGGTATGTCGTACTGATTGAGAACCGCCACAGCCTCAAATTTAGTCAACGTCATACTCCACTTTTCGATACGGTCAAATATTGCCTTCAAATGCGGTAGGCGCGCAGCAGGAGTTGCATATTTTGGATCAGTAATCCAATCTTCTTGTTTTACCACCTTACAGATAGAACTCCATACGGGAGCTTGCGCAATAAAGTAAATATAGGCATTCGGATCTTTCTCCCACCCTAGACATTTCAAAATACTACCCGGCTGCCCCCCTCCGGAAGAGTTTCCTGCTCGAGGGACAGCGTCGCCAAACTCGGTATTTGGATACTGTGGGTACTCTTCTAAAACATGTGTGTTTTCTAGTCGCTGCTGATCACGTAGCTTAACCCGACATAAGTTAAGGACCGAGTCTTGCATCGCGGCTAAAACCTTCTGCCCTTTACCAGTCGTTTTTGCTTGATACAGGGCTGTCACAATACCTAAGGCTAAGTGCACGCCCGTACCGCTGTCACCAATCTGCGCACCAGTGATTAAAGGAGGTCCATCGTCAAAGCCTGTCGTCGATGCAGCGCCGCCAGCGCATTGTGCGACGTTTTCATAAACCTTGAGATCTTCAAAAGGCCCTGCACCAAAGCCCTTGACAGAGGCTAAGATCATCTTTGGATTTAACTCTTGAATATGCTCCCAAGTAAAGCCCATTCGGTCTAAAACTCCAGGGGCAAAGTTTTCTACCAACACGTCACATGATTTAATCAATGCTCGCAAAACATCTTTTCCTTCGGGGGTTTTTGTATTGAGGGTAATTGAGCGCTTATTATGATTGAGCATCGTAAAGTAGAGGCTATCTGCTTCAGGCATATCTTTGAGCTGGTGCCGCGTAATGTCACCCACGCCAGATTTTTCTACTTTAATCACATCCGCCCCAAACCAGGCGAGTAATTGCGTACAGGTCGGCCCTGACTGCACGTGGGTAAAATCAAGAATCCGGACACCATCTAAAGCTTTACTCATTCAATTTCCTTCACGAACTTTTTATTAATTTCTTCGAAACCACCTGACGGCTTCAGTACTGCTAACCAACAATTATATAAGTAATTGATTTTCGACAATTCTTGTTCTGGTAAGTGTTTTTTTAACATGAATCCGGATTCATTATTAACTCAGCATTTATACCTAGGCATTTATACCTAGGCATTTAAACCTATATGGTAAGAAGTCAAATACGCTAATAATATAAATCGTTCCACTTTCCGATTTGGTTTGAATGTTAACCCACCAATAAATAGGACTTAAGCTATGTCGAACAAAATACTTTTTAAAAAATCACTAGTACTGTTAAGTGGTTTACTACTCTCCATATCGTGTTTAGCATGGGAGCCCAGTAAACCCGTAGAATTTGTTATCCCTGCCGGTCAAGGTGGTGGTGCAGACCAAATGGCTAGAATGATTCAAGGAATCATTACTAAAAATAATTTGATGAAGCAATCAATTATTCCAGTAAATAAATCTGCTGGCGCAGGTGCGGAAGGCTTCTTAGCAGTAAAAGAAGCAAAAGGTGACCCGCACAAAATCATCATCACCCTCTCCAATCTGTTTACTACCCCTTTAGCAACTGGCGTTCCCTTTAACTGGAAAGAAATGACACCAGTGGCGATGCTGGCCCTAGATCAGTTTATCCTATGGACAAATACTGACAAGCCCTATAAAAATGCGAAAGAATTTATTCAAGCAGCGAAGACCGCAGGGCCTGGAAAATTCAAAATGGGTGGCACAGGGTCCAAACAGGAAGACCAAATTTTAACAGTAGGACTTGAAAAAGCTACTGGTACTAAATTTACCTATCTGCCATTTAAAGGCGGTGGTGATGTGGCTGTTCAACTCGTTGGAAACCATATTGATTCCACTGTAAATAATCCAATTGAAGCAGTAGCACAGTGGCGTGCGGGGAAGTTAAAAGCCTTATGTGTCTTCGATGATACAAGAATGCCTTATAAAGAAAAAGTGACGGATACCCAGTCCTGGAACGATATTCCAACTTGCTCTGAAGCCGGTGTGCCAACGGATTATGTCATGCTGCGCGGGATTTTTATGCCGCCAGGCGTTACCCAAGAACAAGTGAACTTTTATATCGATCTCTTTAAAAAAGTACGTGAAACTGCTGAATGGAAAAAATTCATGGCTGATGGCGCTTTTAACCAAACTTTCATGACGGGTAAGGAGTATGTCGCTTGGCTTGAAAAAAATGAGGCTTTACATAAACAGCTCATGGGTGAGGCGGGCTTCTTAGCTAAATAATCAGATGACTAAGGATTTGAATGACTAATCAGGTAAAAGAAGACTCTGTTCCTAGTCTTCGTGTGGTGGATATTGTTTTTGCAATCATTTGTATCGCATTTAGTATCTTCTTAATGATTGGAAGCGTCAGACTCGGTGCTAAATGGACGCCTGAAGGTCCAGAGTCTGGCTACTTTCCATTCTATATTTTTCTCATGATGCTGATAGCAAGTTCTGTGACCCTCTATGAAGCAATCGTCATTAACAAAAAGAAACCTAGCGAGGACTTCGTTGAAAAGCACGCTTTTCAACAAATACTTTGTATTTTGTTTCCGGCAATTGCCTTTTTAATTGGCGTTAGCCTCATTGGAATCTACGTTTCAAGTACGGTCTATATTGCCATTTTTATGATCTGGATTGGAAAATACTCCTACTGGAAAGCAACGCTAGTTGGCCTATCTGTTGGAGTCATCTTATATCTCATGTTTGAAGTCTGGTTCCAAGTCCCACTTCCTCATGGTTCTTGGTTTAATCCATTGTCTTACATTGGCGTTAACTAATTAAAAAATATAGGGGTACATTTTGGATGAAATAAGTGCGTTATTTCATGGGTTTTCGGTAGCTCTTACACCCTTTAATGTTTTGTTAATGCTTGTTGGTATTTCCCTTGGAGTCATTATTGGGGTCTTACCTGGACTAGGGGGTGCGAACGGCATTGCAATTTTATTACCCCTTACCTTTACGATGCCACCAACCTCGGCAATCATTATGCTCTCCTGTATTTATTGGGGTGCGTTATTTGGTGGTGCTATTACTTCCGTGCTATTTAATATTCCAGGTGAGCCTTGGTCTGTTGCAACAACCTTTGATGGGCACCCTATGGCTAGAAATGGCCGTGCTGCAGAAGCACTGACAACAGCCTTTACATCTTCATTTGTTGGGGCTTTAGTAGCTGTCATTATGATTACCTTCCTAGCGCCAATGGTTGCTAAATTTGCGCTCAAGTTTGGCCCCCCAGAATTTTTTGCTGTCTATTTTTTAACTTTTTGTAGTTTCGTTGGCATGAATAAGGGCTCGCCATTCAAAGTTATTACCATGATTATGTTTGGTTTTGGTCTTTCAACAATTGGAATGGACGGTGTTACTGGCCAACTTCGTTTAACCTTCGGGTTCACTGAATTAATGCGTGGATTTGATTTTTTAATCGCTGTGATTGGCCTTTTTGGTATCGGTGAGATCTTATTAGCTATGGAAGAAGGTCTTGCTTTTAAAGGCTCTGCTGGGAAAATTCGTTACCAAATCGTGATTGACACATGGAAGAAACTACCACGGTATTGGGCAACGTCTCTGCGAAGTTGTCTCATTGGTTGTTGGATGGGTATTACTCCAGGTGGAGCAACACCCGCTTCCTTTATGAGTTATGGACTGGCTAAACGATTTTCGAAAAATGGAGATAATTTTGGCAAAGGAGAAATCGAAGGTATTATTGCGCCAGAAACTGCCGCCCATGCCGCAGGTACTTCAGCACTCTTACCAATGCTCTCTTTAGGTATCCCAGGATCCCCAACTGCCGCAGTCTTATTGGGTGGACTTTTAATTTGGGGATTACAGCCCGGTCCACTTTTGTTTGTTGAAAAACCGGATTTTGTTTGGGGACTGATTGCTAGTATGTATTTGGGTAATGTGGTGGGGCTATTTATGTGTTTAACTTGTGTGCCTCTTTTTGCCTCAATCCTTCGCATTCCTTTTTCGATTATTGCGCCCGTCATTATTGTGATTTGTGCAGTTGGTGCCTACACAGTGCACAATGCTTTATTTGATATTTGGCTCATGCTCGGCTTCGGTGTCATGGGCTATATCTTTAAAAAATTAGATTATCCGATGGCACCTATGGTCTTAGCGCTCGTTTTGGGAAGCCGCGCTGAAGAGTCGTTCCGGCAATCAATGCTGATCTCTTCGGGCAGTTTAGAAGTATTTTTCTCTTCTCCACTAGTTGCTGGTATTACTTCCTTAGGAATCCTACTTCTTTTTTGGCCACTCATTACCAAGACTCTTGCAGCCTTTAAATCAGCCAAAAGTTAGTGACTAGGCGTCAAACTTCTAGTGTAGTTTGACGTGTGGCTCTGTTCGCCTAGTAATCACACGAACAAGGGTATATAAAACGACTTTTACCCAACCATGTAGTGCTAATTCGTGCAATTTATAAAGCGAAATATACATCATCTTGGCGAAGAAACCCTCGATAAATAGACTTCCGCCCATGAGACCTCCCATCATATTTCCTACAGTACTATATTTTCCAAGGGAAACTAAGGAACCAAAATCGCGATATTGATACTTACGCAGTGGCTTATTGGCTAAACGTAACTGAATCTGGGTATACATATGCATAGCCTGCTGATGGGCAGCCTGCGCTCTAGGAGGGACAGTACGTCCGGTATGATTTTTATCACCAGGCCAGGGACATGCAGCGCAATCCCCAAAAGCAAAGATGTTCTCATCAGCCGTTGTTTGAAGACTTTGATGGACTACTAATTGATTGATGTGATTCGTTTCTAGACCACACATATCTTTTAAAAAATCAGGTGCTTTAACACCAGCAGCCCAAACCACTAATTCAGCATCTAACTCTCGACCATCTTTTAAACGTATGCCATTAGGTAATACAGCTTCAACCTTCGCATCTGTATAAACATCAACGCCTAGCCGAACTAAAAACTCTAAAGTGTTATTTGATAAACGAGCCGGTAAAGCATTTAAAATTCGAGGGCCCGCTTCAATCACACTCACTTTCATATCCTTGTTGGGATCGACTCGGTCAAGTCCATAAGCAACAACCTCTCTAGTCGTACGATATAACTCGGCAGCTAACTCGACACCTGTTGCACCGCCACCAATAATCGCCACCTTTAATTGTCCAGACCGCAGGGGGGCTTGTTGCGAGTGCGCTCGAACACAGGCGTTGAGCATGCTGTTATGAAAATATTCAGCATCTCTTGAAGATTCTAACTTTAAAGCATATTCAGCAACGCCAGGAGTTCCAAAGTCATTGCTTAAACTCCCAATAGCAATCACTAGCGTGTCATAGGAAAAACTCCTCTGGGGAATCACTTCATTACCAGCATCATCGACATAAGGAGCAAGTAAAAGAATTTTTTGGTCTCGATCAATCCCAGTCATCTCACCAATTCGGAAATGAAAATGGTGCCAGTGCGCCTGCGCCATATACCCTAATTCATGATCAGATAAGTCCATACTACCTGCTGCTATTTCGTGTAACTTTGGCTTCCAAATATGGGTACGATTTTTATCTACTAAAGTAATATGAGCGCTACCCTTCTTACCCAAAGTGTCGCCCAGCCGAGTGGCCAACTCTAACCCGCCAGCGCCGCCGCCAACGATGACTATACGATGTGCCACTTTTGTAGCTGTCATCGTAGATAACTGTGATTGATTGACATATCGAAAGGCCCAATGATAGGTGATGCCATCATATTACCCTTTCTGGATAAAAAAACCACCTTGATTTTATAAAATTTATAACAAATAGTTGCTTGTAACTTGTATACCTGCCAAAGTCGTATCGGTTTGATTCAATATCCAATTCAATCAAAGAGTCAATCTTGTATAAGTTCTATCGATATAATCTATCTACAACAAGAATTCGGGGCAAAGAATAGAAATAATCAATTGATTGGCTAGAAGTTCAAGAGTCCTGATCAACGATGATCGACTAATAATGAAATACTAAAAGGAGCGCATATGATTAACGCATTACCAATACCAGTTATTACCTCTCATGGATGTAGTATTCCTCAAATTGGCTTTGGGACATCCCAATTAGGAGACTGTGCCGAACTAGTTTGCCATGCCTTAAAATTAGGATATCGACATATTGATACTGCCTGGAAATATGGCTCAGAAAAAGGAGTCGGCGAAGGTATACGTGCATCTGGGGTGCCACGAAACGAGATATTCTTAGTCACAAAAGTCTCCCACGAGTACCTCTCTAAAGATGCTTTTGCAAAATCAGTTGATGAGAGTTTGAAAAATCTTCAAGTTGATTATGTTGATATGCTGCACGTCCACTGGCCAACTATTGACAATATTCCAATGGCTGAAACAATGAGTGCCTTAGCGCTCGCAAAGCAACAAGGATTAACTCGCCATATTGGTGTAGCGAACTTTAATATTGCCCTACTTGAGCAGGCTATGTCGCTCTGTCCTGAACCCATTGTGTCTTTACAAGCAGAGTATCATCCCTACTTAGATCAACAGAAAATATTAGCGTTTTGTAAAAGTAAAGGGTTAATTTTTACGGCTTATTGTCCCCTAGCGCGTGGGCGTTTATTTGATGATCCAGTCCTTTCTGAGATGGCAAAAAATAAAGATAAATCCATCGCACAGATTGTTTTACGTTGGCTCACTCAACAAGGGCAAATTATTCCAATTCCAAGATCGTCCAATCCAAAGCGTATTGCGCAGAACTTAGATATATTTAATTTCACGCTATCCCCTTCAGAAATGCAACAAATCCACTCCTTAGCCAAACCGGATGGACGCATAGCAAACCCGGCTGGTAGAGCACCGCTTTGGGATTAACTAATTATAAAAGAGGAGATTTTTAAAACCTTTGAGGCTTGAGAAAGATAATCTGCCGCCAACTCTATTTAGCATGACTCCTATTTTAAATTAGATGATTGTTGGCTCCTGATTCCGTATTATTTTTTCCTAAAAGGGCGCGTTCTTCTATAGTAAGCCAGCGCCACTTTCCTTCTTCAAGATCACTGGGCAATTCATAACTACCAATCATGACGCGGTGTAATAAAAGAACATGATTACCGACTGCTGCAATCATCCGCTTCACTTGATGATAACGGCCTTCTACAATAGTCATTGCTATTTGTCGATCTTCTAACTGTACGCAATCCTTTGCATTGACGGGTCTTGGGTCATCATCAAGGACAACTCCCTCTAATAATTGTTTAATTTGTAATTCGCTGATAGATTCCGAAGTGGTAATACGGTAAACCTTCCCTATATTTTTTTTCGGCGTAGTCATTTGATGAATAAATTGACCATCATCTGAAATCAATAGTAAACCAGTTGTATCATGATCTAAACGTCCTACACACTGAACACCGCGCTCAATAAAAGGTGATGGTAACAGCCCATATACGCTTGGATGATGTTTTGTCTTATGTGAGCACTCATAATTAGGTGGCTTATGAAAAGCAATATACGCTTTTTCATGATATGCCCATTCTTGGCCATCGACCCGCAGATTTAAAGCCTCAGTTTGGATAGTTAAATCAGGATCAGTGACTAATTGGCCATTCACATAAACTAATTCTGCATACACTAAGTCATTGCAATAACGCCTAGTCCCAAAGCCTTGGCTAAATAATATTTTTTCTAATGATAAAGGTTTAACTTTGGCCAAGAATTTCTTTCTGTTAATACTATTCAATTAGCTACAACATATAACTTTTTTTCATGTACATATAGCATTTTACAGGCCTAATTGTTTGCTTTTAAACACAGTACCAATTAGGGTTTTTACTAAAAATGCTAAAACCTATTACTTTCTTGCCCAAAACCTGTGTATTCATATTAAGATAGAAGCCTAATTAATCAATTGAGGTCTGTTAATGAAGTCTAAAATTATTTCAATGTCTTTTAGTTTTATTATTTACTTTTTTACTTGGGGCTTACAAGCGCAAACCCTGAATGCGCAAGATCTTCATCAAAAAGCTCTTGTAGCTACCTGTGCTAATTGTCACGGCACAAATGGTAAGGGAGTTGAAAATAGTGGACTACCCCTCATTAACCATTATAGTGGCGAGCAAATACTAACGCATCTAAAAGCCTACAAGAGTGGCGCTCGGGAAGGGACTATCATGCCCCAATTAGCAAAAGGCTATACCGATGAGCAATTACAAATTATCGCCAATCTTCTTGGCAAAAAAT
>CALPOM020000056.1 GCA_943325205.2 Thermoflexus hugenholtzii JAD2
CATTTTTTTTTCTAATACACATGGCACTCTGCCCAAACTTACCCAAGCATTTTTCAAATCTGCCTGACTAGCAACCACAAACTGTCCCTTCCCATCGTATCCTAGTCGTGCAGTCTTTAAAATTCCAGGAAATAAGTGCATGGGTAATGCGGATAAATCCTGCTCATTTGCAATCATGGCGTATGGTACGGGCTCTATCCCAGTTTTTGCTGCCAATTTAGATAAAAATGCCTTTTCCGCAAAACGATCTTGTGCAATTGAAACCGCGTTACTAAGAGGGGCAACATATACCCCTTGCTGGTGGAGAAAGTCTAATGCTAATGCGGGGACATTTTCAAATTCCGTGCTTACTGCAGAACATAAATGAGCCATCTTCTCTAAAGATTTTTCATCATGATAGTCTGCGATGATTCGGTGGTGAGAAATCTGGCCAGCAGGGCTTTGCGAATCGGGATCTAAAACGCAAACAGTAAAACCAAGGTCTTGCGCCGCCTGCACAAAAAACCTACCTAACTGTCCTCCACCTAAGATGCCTAAACAAGCTGGTGGAAAAATTGGTTGAAAAGAATGCGTCATTGAGACTGATAATCCCTCTATGAAAGGGTCATTTGCTTTGCTTTATTCGTTTGCGCTAAACGAAACTCAACTAACTTCTGTTGTAAGTCCGGATTATGCAATGCGAACATCGCTATTACATGCAGCGCAGCATTCGCCGCGCCAGCCTCACCAATTGCAAAGGTTGCCACCGGAATGCCTCTAGGCATTTGCACAATAGAATATAAAGAGTCTTCTCCTCGTAAATATTTACTGGGTACGGGAACGCCATAAACCGGCAATATTGTTTTTGCAGCAAGCATGCCAGGTAAGTGCGCAGCACCACCTGCGCCAGCAATAATAGCCTGTAACCCACGGCTTGAAGCCTCTTGGGCATAGGCAAACATATCATCAGGCATGCGGTGGGCTGAAAGTACTAACGACTCATGTGCAACATCGAATTCTTGAAGAATGTCTGCAGCAGCCGACATCACTTCCCAGTCTGAATTAGAGCCCATCACGATACCAACGATCGGATGAAGCGCCTGAGCAGCTATGTTCATATTAGCTCCAATAAATAAGACCTATTATTTTACTGCGGATTATGAAGGTGCGAGCTATTGCGTCAGCAAACGATAAGCTTCTTCATACTTTTGGGCAGTTTTTTGAATAATATCTTGTGGCAATTTAGGTGCTGGTGATTTTTTATTCCAAGCTTGTCCATCAATCTGCACAGCCTCTAACCAATCACGTACAAATTGTTTATCGTACGATGGTGGATTTTTACCAATCTCATAGGAATCCTTTGGCCAAAAGCGTGATGAATCCGCTGTTAATACCTCGTCCATCAAAACTAATTGACCAGCCGGGTTTAAGCCAAACTCGAATTTGGTATCTGCAATCAAGATCCCTTTAGTAGCGGCATAAGTGGCTGCAGACTGATATAAAGCAATACTAACGGTTCTAATCTGTTGAGCTAATTCTAGGCCGACTTGCGCCACCATCAAATCAAAAGAAATATTCTCGTCATGATCACCAACCGCGGCCTTCGCCGCAGGCGTAAAAATAGGTTCTGATAACTTTTGCGCGTTTTGTAAACCTTTTGGCAAATTGAGCCCACAAACCATTCCTGAGGCTTGATAATCTTTCCAGGCACTTCCAGCAAGGTATCCCCTCACCACCGCTTCTACAAGAATGGGCTCTAGTCGTTGGGTCACTACCGCCCGTCCACTAACCTGCGCAATCTCATCTGGAGAAACAACTAGTTCTGGAGTCACTCCAGTCAAATGATTCGGAATAATATGCGCTAAGTAATCAAACCAAAAGTTTGACATTTGATTGAGCACAATACCCTTACCAGGTATCGGATCTTGCATGACGACATCAAAAGCCGATAAACGATCTGTCGTTATCATCAGTAAACGATCACTACCAACAGCATATATATCGCGTACCTTACCCTTTGAAATTAAAGGTAAAGACTTAATCGTAGTATCTAAAATAGCAGTGGTCATGCTCGAACAATTTGCGCTAGATCTCCAGAAAGATATTTCTGCACCATCTTATCAAGAGAAATTGGTTGGATTTTGGTCGCCTGCCCTGCACAACCAAAGGCAATAAAACGGGCCTTACAGATCTCTTTGGCTGCTTCACGGGCGGGTTTAAGATAGTCTCTCGGATCAAACTTGCCCGGATTTTCAAAAAAGTAACGTCGAATCGCAGCCGTCATAGCCAAACGAATATCGGTATCAATATTAATTTTTCGAACACCATTTTTTATCCCCTCTTGTATCTCCTCGACAGGCACGCCATAGGTCTCTTTCATGTCACCACCAAATTCACGAATCTGAGTTAACAACTCCTGCGGCACACTCGAAGAGCCATGCATCACCAAGTGGGTATTTGGAATTCGCGCGTGGATCTCTCGGATACGTCCAATTGCCAAAGTATCACCAGTCGGCTTTTTACTAAATTTATAAGCCCCATGGCTCGTTCCAATTGCAATCGCTAAGGCGTCACATTGCGTTTGTTTTACAAAATCTGCAGCTTGCTCTACATCGGTTAGTAATTGCTCCCGAGTCATTAATCCTTCGGCACCATGACCATCTTCTTTATCACCCTTCATAGTCTCTAATGACCCTAAAACTCCTAACTCGGCCTCAACGGTCACACCAATGGAATGGGAGAATTTCACGACTTCTTTTGAAACTTCTAAATTGTATTCATAGGTCGCAACCGATTTACCATCAGCCATGAGTGAACCGTCCATCATCACACTGGTAAAACCACTTTTAATCGCAGCCATACAAACCGCAGGGCTTTGACCGTGATCTTGATGCATAACTACAGGTATATGTGGGTATGCTTCTACCGCGGCTTCAATTAAGTGTCTTAAAAAAGCTTCGCCAGCATACTTTCTCGCACCTGCGGATGCCTGCATAATGACCGGCGCATCAACTTCTTCGGCCGCCATCATGATGGCCTGAACCTGCTCCAAATTGTTGACGTTAAAGGCTGGAATTCCGTAGCCATGCTCTGCAGCATGGTCTAGTAGTTGTCTCATTGATACAAGCGCCATATTTTCTCCAAAAATTTATTGAACTTTAATAATCTTAAGGGTGTTTGTCCCACCTGCTTGACCCATCGGCTCGCCAACTGTCAGTGCAACTATATCTCCACGCTCTACTGCACCCTTGGCCAACAAGCGCTTCTCTACCTGCCCAAGAGCGGCGTCACGGTCAGTACTCACCTCTAGGAACATCGGGATAACATTTCGATACATCGCCATGGCACGCTGTGTTTTTACGTGCTTCGTTAAGGCATAAATTGGGATATGTATGCGGTGACGACTCATCCATAACGCCGTTGATCCTGACTCTGTTAAAGCTGCTATCGCTTTAACCTTTAAATGATAAGCTGTAAATAAGGCCCCCAATGCAATGGACTGATCAATACGGGTAAAAGTCTGATCTAAAAAATCAGCGTCTAATGTCACCGCCTCTGAATTTTCAGCAGCGCTACAAATAGCAGCCATTTGCTCAATCGTTTTTACGGGATATAGCCCTGTGGCAGTTTCTGCCGACAACATGACCGCGTCAGTGCCATCGAGCACGGCATTGGCTACATCACTGACTTCTGCACGTGTAGGAATCGGACTATGTATCATGGACTCCATCATTTGCGTCGCAGTGATTACAAATTTATCAGCTTGATTCGCTAAACGGATCATTCTTTTTTGTAAAGCCGGAACACTGGCATTACCTACTTCAACCGCCAAATCTCCCCGCGCAACCATAATCCCGTCTGAGGCCTGAATAATCCCCTCTAATACCCCAGGATAGGTCGCTTCAGCACGCTCAATTTTTGCAATTAACCGCACGTCTTGACCAGTATCCTTTACGAAAGAGCGCGCCAACTTTCTTGCAAAGTGCATATCATCAGCATTTTTTGGAAAACTGATTGCAATAAAATCAACTCCCATATCGATCGCAGTTAATAAATCTTCCTGGTCTTTATCCGTTAACGCTGGGGCAGTTAAACCCCCACCAGCTCGATTAATCCCTTTATTATTGGATAAATCGCCACCCATCTCAACCTGCGTGTAAATACAGGGACCATCGACTTTTTCTACGCGTAAAACAATTAAGCCATCATTTAGTAAAAGTTGATCTCCCGCACTCACATCTTTGGGCAAATCTTTGTAGTCTAGTCCAGCGCGCTCATGGTTACCAATCTGACATTCGGCGTCTAATATAAATTTAGCGCCAGTTACTAATTGCACCTTGCCAGATTCAAATTTCCCAACGCGTATCTTTGGCCCCTGTAAATCTGCCATGATCGCGATTTCTCGACCAAGTTCTAAAGAAATTTGCCGAATCAGGTTCGCTCGATCACGATGATCCTGCGCCACACCATGCGAAAAATTTAAACGCACAACATCGACCCCGGCTTGTATCATCGCCCTTAAGATCTCTGGACTACTAGAGGCAGGGCCTAAAGTGGCTACAATTTTAGTGGCTCGGGTCATATTCATCCTTAGGCTCTTTCTTGAAGTACTGCGATAGCAGGTAAGGTTTTACCTTCTAAAAATTCTAGAAAAGCACCCCCTCCTGTAGAAATATAGCCTATTTGTTTTTCAATTTCATATTTAGCAATTGCTGCTAAGGTATCCCCACCACCAGCAATCGAAAAACCTGGACTTTGGGCAATTGCGTTGGCTAGTTTTTTAGTCCCTGCCCCAAACTGTTCAATTTCAAAAACACCAACTGGGCCATTCCAAACAATCGTACCTGCACCACTAATAATTGTTGCTAGCTTAGCGGCTGTTTTTGGACCTATATCTAAAATCATGTCATCTTCAGCAACCGAATTTGCATCTGCAATATTTGCTCTGGCCATCGGAGAAAGTTCATTAGCAACCACCACATCCTCTGGAATTGGCACAGATGCACCCCGATTATGCATGATCTGCATTATCGCCTGCGCTTCGTCAACTAAGCTAGGCTCTGCTAAAGATTTGCCAATCGCAAGTCCAGCTGCCAACATAAAAGTATTGGCAATACCACCACCAACAATCAATAAGTCAACCTTACTGGCAAGCGACCTTAGAATCGATAACTTCGTAGAGACCTTCGAACCTGCCACAATCGCTACCAATGGTCTTTTAGGGTCGCTTAAAGCTTTGGTGAGCGCATCTAATTCTGCTTCCATGAGGGGTCCAGCGCAAGCAATTGGAGCATACCTAGCCATGCCATGCGTCGTCGCCTCAGCTCGGTGAGCAGTCCCAAAGGCATCGTTGACATACACATCACATAAACTTGCCATCTTTTTGGCTAATGCATCATCATTTTTTTTCTCACCTAAATTGCCTCGACAATTTTCTAATAAAACCACCTCGCCTGGATTTAGTTCAAATCCGCCATTGACCCAATCAGTGATTAACGCAACTTTACAGCCCAGCAACTCGGCTAAACGATTCGCAACCGGTCCTAAGGAGTCTTGAGACTCTAGGTGCCCTTCCGTAGGCCGCCCTAAATGCGAAGTAACCATCACCGCGGCTCCTTGGGCCAAACACATCTGGATCGCCGGAACTGATGCTTTAATTCGGGTATCTTCAGTGATTTGTCCAAATTGATCTTGTGGCACATTTAAATCTGCACGAATAAACACTCTTTTAGATTGAATCTGATTCTGGGCTATTAAATGAGATAAAAGCTTGATATTTAAGGGAATCGACATAGGTATAAATTGGATGGCTAAGGCAGAGTTAAATCAAATATCATATATTGATTACTGCAGTATAAGGTCAAGGTGAATGAATTTACTGAATTTTTCAAAAGGACCTTAGGCTGTTTTACAATAAGTAAATATCATTTGGCTCGTTTAAGGAAAATTATAAATGTCAATGTCCGATCGTGATGGTTTTATTTGGTTTAATGGCAAATTAGTGCCTTGGCGAGATGCGAATATTCATGTACTCACTCACAGCCTTCATTATGGTATGGCAGTCTTTGAGGGGGTTCGAGCCTATAAAACTGCTAAAGGTCCGGCTATTTTTAGGCTTGATGAGCACACTAAACGGCTTTTTAATTCGGCAAAAATATTCCAAATGGCCCTGCCTTACTCCTATCAAGAAGTCTTTGATGCCCAACTTGAGGTAGTGAAATCCAATCAGCTCAGCGCATGTTATTTACGTCCAATTGCATGGATTGGCTCAGAAAAGCTGGGGATTTCGGCAAGATCGAACTCGATCCATATGTCTGTTGCAGCATGGGAATGGGGTGCTTATCTTGGGGAAGATGGTCTTAATAAAGGTATTCGCGTTAAAACGTCCTCATACAGTCGCCACCATGTCAATGTCTCTCTTGTTCGAGCCAAGGCCTCTGGATACTACATCAATTCAATTTTAGCGAACCAAGAAGTGACTGTGCATGGCTATGATGAGGCTCTACTTCTTGACACAGACGGCTATGTCTCTGAGGGTTCTGGTGAGAATGTCTTTATTGTGCGGGATGGTGTGCTCTACACTCCCGATCTTGCCTCTTGCCTAGCAGGCATTACTAGAGACGCAATCATCACGATTGCACATGATCTAGGTATCGAGGTGCGTGAGAAACGTATTACCAGAGATGAGATGTACTGTGCTGATGAGGCCTTTTTTACCGGTACAGCTGCAGAAGTCACTCCAATTCGTGAGCTGGATGACCGCATAATCGGTGAGGGTAAGCGTGGCCCCGTTACCGAGAAAATTCAAACCATATTTTTTGATGCCGTCAATGGTAAAAATCCGCACTATAGTGCCTGGTTAACATACGTCTAAAATGCATACTATCGATCAACCCGTTGAAATCGGCAGCCAAGATTTACCTTTGCACTGTCCTGTAGGAAAAACGAAATCCTGGAATATGCATCCCAGAGTTTTTCTAGATATTACCCACACTGGACAAGCAAAATGTCCCTATTGCGGAACGCTATATCTCTTAAAGCCTGGTACTAAAGTCGGGCACTAAGTCATGTCCCGCACCCTCATCGTGGCTCCGAATTGGATTGGCGACGCGGTGATGTCTTTGCCACTCTTAGACATATTACAAGAGAAGGGGTGGACTATTGATGTACTCGCAACACCATGGGTAAAACCAGTTTATCAGTCCTCATTGGCAGTTTGTGATGTGCTTGATGCCAACTTAGTGCACGGGCAAATGCAACTCTATACAAGATGGTCTCTTGCCAAAATTATCAAACTCAGAAACTACGATCAGTGTGTGATCTTACCCAATAGCTTCAAGTCAGCACTTATTCCATGGCTTGCAAATATACCCGAGCGGATTGCTTATATTGGTGAGCTTCGATCCCCATTGTTAACTGCGACTCTGCCTAACCCTCCCAAAAAAAATCGCCCAGCTATGGTGGAGCATTATGCCCAACTGGCGAATCTATCGCCAACGCTGCGTGGGTCAATCAAAGTTGATTTAGAAAAAGTGCAATTATTGCCTAAATTGTATGTTCAACCAGAGCGCCAATTACAAGCACGCCAGTTCTTAGAAAAGCTCTGGCTCAAACAAAACATTACAGCACCAAAGGTCCATATTCTGGCTCCTGGAGCCGAGTTTGGAGATGCTAAGCAATGGCCAAGCGCCCATTTTGCTCGTCTTGCTACTTTATTACTGCAGAGCGACCCTGCACATGTGACAGTGATTATTGGCAGTAATAAGGATCGTGAAATTGGGGCAGAAATCCAAGCATTAATCCCTGATCATTTAAGAAAACGCTCTTACCAACTTTGTGGAACCATTACCCTAGAGAGCGCTATCGCAATTATCTCGACTGCCACAAGCCTTGCTAGTAATGACTCGGGAATCATGCATATCGGAGCAGCACTGGGGGTGTCCCAAATTGCTTTATTTGGGTCTAGTGACCCTAAGCATACGCCCCCCTTATCACCATTTGCCAAGATACTTTATTTAGGGCTTGACTGTAGCCCCTGTCACCAAAGAAAATGTCCCCTGGGGCATTTAAATTGCCTTCGTCAAATTACCCCAGATATCGCTTTTGAGGCAATTCTTGACGCTATCTCTCAAAGGAATTTAAATGCCCCGCCGAGCACGCCTGTTTCATGATGTTGATGAGGTTATCGAAAACTGGTACCTAGCACTTAAAAAAGGCGACTTGGAAAAAGCCCTTAGCCTTTGGTTTGATGAAGATACAGTCACATGTATCCTACCCGATGGCGTACGATTAAATGGTCACTCCGAATTACGCGAAGGACTAAAAGATCTTTTCAATCGGCCCTTAATCCTTGATACCTTGACGGCTAAAAGCCATACCTATTTAGGAACAACTTTTGTCGATAGCACTGAAGCTGTACGCTTTCAGGAAAAAAACCTAGAAGCGAGTTTTTTTATTCATATGACGATCATCCTCGTCCAAGGTGCAATGGGATGGCGAATCGCTCACTTACATACTAGTCAGGTTGCTAAAGATTTAATCCATTCTCCAACCCTTGCAGGCGATCACGGCTTTCACTAAATTGAGGGGCTATGTATGGATCAAAACGTATTAGATGCCCTCAATAAATGGCCTAATGTGCCAGAATGTTTTGGCTGGCTAGCACTTGACCGAAGAGGCCAGTGGCGAATGCGCAATGAAGAAAGCCAAAGTCAGCAACTGTTAGGTGAAATCATTAAGCATGCGGCCCTACAACACGCCATCACAAAAAACTATGCGCGTGACTCCAAGGGGCGCTTCTTTTTTCAAAATGGCCCGCAACGAGTCTTCATCGACTTAGCCTACACACCATGGATTATTCGCATCTACCCGGATGACAATCAAACCTGGCTCCTCCAGACAACGACCGGACAAGTCATTGAACCAATCCAATGCCTAGTTGACCAAGCTGGCCAAGTTCTGATAGAGGCCGATTTTGTGGTTAAAACTCTCAGCCAAGTACTTACCCATTCTTTTGAAACGCAGATCCTTCGGGGCGTAGGACTCTTGCACGATCATGACTTAGATCTTTTTGCAAGTCATGCCACTTTTAACCAATCAAATACCAAAGCGCTCGGATTTTTGGAATGGGCCAATCAATCTATTCCCATCGTATCGGTTCACAGTAATGATTTACCAGAGTTATATAACTTTCGCTTAAAACCCCATGAAAAAATCTAAGGTCTTTGCGGTGGTCGGCCATTCTCGCGAATGTCTTCCCTGTATAAAGTTTCTAATTGCCTTTTTCTGGCATCCAACTCAGATAACTGATAAAAGTTTCCGGTACTCTCTTCTCTAGCAATTCGTAATTGCTCAATTGCAGCCGGCAAGGCTCCCTCGCAAACGTATTTTTCAGCAATGGCAGCATGATACAAACTAGACTGATTTTGCAGAGCATAACCCTGTGCCAGAAAATTCCACCAAATTGCATCATCTTTTTGGTATTTTGTTTTTAACACCAACCAATCTGTCGCCTCTTTAACTTTTCCAGCCGCCAATAAACTTTCTACCAACACAACACCCGCTGCCTTCGAGTTCGGATTCATTTTTAAAGCCAAATTTGAACTGTCGATGGCTTGCTGAAAATTATTCTTGACGATGGCAATTTGAGCCTGAGTTACTTCAAATATCACATTTGTTTTTAAAAATGGTGCCCCGGAAGCACTTAATTGCATCGCCAAGTCTTTTGCCTTCTTTAAATAGATCTCAGCATCGTTGCCTCTTTTCTCTTTAATGGCACTGAGGGCTAAACCATAATAGCCTTGCATTGATTTGAGCGGTTCTTTGGCCTGCGCTTGAACTTCAAAGTATTGAATTGTGTTTGGCAAAATAGACGGACTTCCCTGCTGCTCTAGTTTTGCTATTGATTGCATCAAATAAAACTCTTGCGACTGCGGTAGATTTTTTACCTCTTGAAAGCGAGCTCGATCTTGCATGTCAGCAATTCGCTCTACCGTTAATGGATGTGTTCTGACATATGCAGGTACGCCACTATCCATAAGGCCGGTAGATCGCTGTAATTTTTGAAAAAACCCCGGCATGCCCGCAACATCATATCCACTCGCCTGCAGAATCTGAAAGCCGACACGATCAGCCTCTCTTTCTGCTTCACGAGAATAGAACAATTGATTTTGTATGGCTAAAGCTTGACCCCCAATAGCTAAGCCCTGCGCCATACCAGGATTGCTTTTCACAGCAAGAGCCGCCACTAGTAGCGAGGCCAACATCAACACACCACTACTAGATCCTTGACCTGCTCCTCTAGCAATATGCTTTTGCGTGACATGTCCGATCTCATGACCTAAAACAGAGGCAAGTTCGGATTCATTACCAGCTAAGACTATTAAACCAGTATGCATCCCAATATAACCACCAGGAAGCGCAAAAGCGTTGACGCTGGAAGAGACAACTCCAAAAAATTCAAACTGTGGTGAAAATGGGCCTGTTGGCTCTGCCCCTGAAATTTTTTGCTGACGTGCGCTATTTACTAACTCTTTCCCTAAACGATTCAAATAGTCATACAAAAGCCAATTGTTTGAATATTCTGCATCTTTGCGGATTTCCCGCATGATTCTTTCCCCAATTTTCTTTTCATCTAAAGTACTCAAGTCACCAGAGGATGCATCACCTAAATCTGGCAATATAATCGGTAAACGGCTTATTAAAGGCGGCTCAGAAATCCCCAAAGGTGGCGGCCGATTCGTAAAACGATCCTGTGCAAATAATTGCCATGGATACAATAGTTGCGAAGCTATCGTTGCATTTAGAATCAGGTGGATAATACTTTTATTCAACCAATTTACTCTCATCAGAAAGATACTATATAACTATGCTAACCCATTTTAATCAGGCTGGTGAAGCTCATATGGTGGATGTCGGTCAAAAAGACCTGACTGCTCGCTTAGCGATTGCCTCCGGAAAAATCCAAATGCTTGCCCCAACCCTGCAGCTCATTATCTCTGGTCAACACAAAAAAGGAGATGTGCTTGGTATTGCCAGAATTGCTGGCATTCAAGGTGCAAAAAAAACGAGTGATCTAATTCCCCTGTGTCATCCTGTTGCGTTAACCCATCTTTCCGTTGATTTTGAAATCTCATCAGAAATCCATGCCGTTATTTGCACAGCAAAGGCACAAACTATTGGCCAAACTGGTGTTGAAATGGAAGCAATTACAGCCGTTCAAATTGCTTTATTAACCATTTATGATATGTGCAAGGCAGTTGACCGAGGTATGCGAATGACCGATATTTGTCTACTGGAAAAAAGTGGCGGCAAGAGTGGTAGCTGGAAATTGGAATAGTAAATACTTACTTAGTATTGCTTCAATCAGAGCGATCCATGCCCAGGACTTCATTTTGTCCAAAGACTCATATCTTAATTTGTTTTATTACCAAGCAACTTATGCCACCGGATAATCTCTTCCTGTAAAAAATTTGAAAACTCCGCAGAACTCGATAAGATCAATTCTGCATCAATTGTCCCAATTTTTTTACTAACCTCAGGATTATTCATACTCAAGCGTAAGGCCTGATTCAGTTGCTCAACGATTTCTTTCGGGGTACCCGCAGGAGCTAATAAGCCCCACCAAACTGAGGCATTAAAACCCTTCAAACCTTGCTCGGCAATTGTTCTTACCTGTGGATATAAGTCAAATCTCTTCGGGCCAGAAGATGCTAATAATCTAACGCGCTTATTTTCCAAAAAAGGTTTGATTTGCGAAGTACCAGTAAAAGTTAAATCCACATGCCCAGCAGCAACGTCAGTCATAGCCAAGCCAGCCCCTCGATATGCAATATGCGTGATTGGCGTGGCTAATGCATCTTCTAGCATGATGGCAGCTAAATGAGCAGCTGAGCCGTCGCCCGAATTCGCAATAGTTAATTTGCCGGGGTTCTTTTTGGCATAGTTTGCTAACTCTTCGATGGAACTTATTTCTAGACTATTTCGAATCGCTAATCCGAATGGATAAGATAATGCTAATGAAATAGGTGCGAAATCGCCTGGTGTTTTATAAGGTAAATTTTTAATGAGGCTTGGATTGGTGGCAAGGCTTGTGCTTACAAACAGCAATGTATATCCATCCGGCGTAGCTTTGGCAACTAACTCTGTCCCAACTACCGTGTTACCACCGCCACGATTTTCGATAATAACGGCTTGCTTTAAAATCTCTGAAAATTTATTGGCCCACGTCCTGACTAAAAAATCACCACCCCCACCCGCAGCAAATGGCACAACGATTTTGATTGGGCGACTTGGAAAATTTTCAGCAGAAAAAGCCCCGTTAGAGCAAAACCCCAATAACAAAAACAGAGCAAAAAACCTATACATAAAGCGGTCAAGCTGACAATAATTGATCATAGATCAAATATTGCTCGCATTACTTAATCCACGTTCTTGTAGCAGCATCACTATTGGTTGTAAAGAATCCTTTATTGACGTTATGTGCTCTCAAGACTCCGACGAGAAGGGCCAGGTTTTCTTTAGTTCCAGGAATTTTGGATATGCTGTTAACCATTCCCTTGACTTCTGGATCCTTGATCAGTACATTCTCATCTCGTATGAACTTCACTAAATTGTTAACGACTAAATCTCCTAAATTTTTGTGCCGCATCATTAAAGATTGAAATACAGAAGTTGGGAGAAATAAAAGTTTGACGTCTTTTTCAACAATAACCGAAGCTGATCTTGGTAATTGATCAATCAAGCCAAACTCACCAACATAATCTCCCGGATAAATGGTACGAATATCTTCATAGGAATTCGTTTGTACGTTGTTAATACTAACGATGCAAGAACCTGTCGAAATAATAAATAAACCATTGGGCTGATCGCCCTCATAAAATAAATATTGCCCACGTTTACCAGTAACAGTCCTTAGCTGGCCCATTACCTCCAACATTTCTACGCCACCAAGCCCTGTAAAAAATGAAATTTCGTTGATACTAACTTCCTTAGGCTTTGGCTCCTCCTTAGGAACCACCTTTGGTGCCGGCGCAGCTAGGCCACTTTTAGGAGCTGCAGCAGGTAGACTTTTGATTTTTTGCTCAAGGCTAGCAAGAGCTTTTTTAGATGTATCACTTCCTTTGGCGATCGCCATCTTGAGCAACTGTCTTGCTTTCTCATAATCAACAATTCCAGCCCGACCGGTCTCATAATAGTCTGCTAAACAAATGATAGATTTCAAATTGCCTAACTTAGCACCTTTATTAAAGTTTAATAAGGCATTCACTGGATTAATCTCAGTTCCAGAGCCACAATCTTGGCATTCACCAACCAAATAGAGAGCCTCTGGATGATTTTTTTTCGCAGCCATCACATAGTAGCCATAGGCCTTTTGTGGGTCTCGTGCCACGCCACTACCCGACATATATAACATTCCCAAGTTAACTTGAGCCTCAACATCGCCGTCATGCGCCTTACTAGTCAAGCGGTCTACTTTATTAAACTCCATCATGTATTCATCATCCTTTTAGAAGGCCTGCACTTACGAGTTAAACACAATAACTATAAGAGATTATTCCATATCTGGATAATTATTAGGGAATTTCTGTTGTTCAAACACCATTATGGGGAAAGAGGGTCCGCCAACGAAAAGCTTTCATGGTGGACGATTTTTACCAGTTATCTGCACTCTGATGGCAATAAATTGATTGCTAGGGTTGAGCCATTCCCCTTACAAGACCAGTTACCATTCCAAGGCTCTTTGAGAGATGAATTGGCTAGATCAATCCCTTTCTCAACATTCGGATTATTACTAGGATAAAAAACCAACAAATTACTCCCATCAGCAGCAACTGCAGTTGTGAACTCAATCAAAATTGCACCTGTATCTTCAATCGTTATTGCCTTCACACTTTTACTTGCCGCAAATTTAAAAGCACCCTTAGTCCCGTCTGTCATTGAGCTAGGACCATTAGCTGCATATGCTTCTGAAACTGCCAACTTGGCGCTAGCAGCAATACTTAAACCCTCAGCGACACGTCCACGTGCAATGTACTCCTGGTATTGTGGGACGGCTATCGCTGCCAAAATAGCAATAATTGCAACTACCACCATTAACTCAATTAATGTAAAACCATTTCTAATCACACTCTGATGTGGCAACTGTTTTATCTTGAAATAACCCTGACAGTACAACGCTTTTGATATATAAAACATCACTCCTCCTGATTCAATATTGAGGAAGTAGTGTGCTTGATCTTTCAATCAAATTAGGCTTTAGTAACAGTTGTACATTCAGTTTTTGTTGTAAGATTTTGCTGATTAGGAATTAGCCATTTGAGTATTTTAGCAATTGCATTAGGAAGCCAAAAATCCTATTTACATTTTAAATTCTCAGCGCATCGCATAAACATAAGTAATTTTTCCATGCTTTGTTGCGCCAAAGGATTGCGTTGGCTGAATATTCGGTATTGGAAATTCATGGCTAACTAATAAAGTCTTGGGGCGCATTTCTTTTGAGGCTTTTTGCCATAAATCCAAGGTCACAGCGGGTGATAAGTAAGCAAATACAATGTCGTACTGCGCAAAATCTAACTGATGATAATTTCCAAGGGTGAATTTTACAGGTGAGGCCGTCACTCTCCCCCTTAAATAACTAATCAACCATGGCAATGGCGCAATCTCTATCCCATGGACCATACTTCCGGGTCTTATCCTGACAAATTTCATACAAAAGCCACCCAGCCCACTCCCAATATCAATCACTTTCAGTCTTTCTTGATTGG
>CALPOM020000057.1 GCA_943325205.2 Thermoflexus hugenholtzii JAD2
ATTTTTAATTGCTTGGCAAAAATCGTCTCATTAATCGCATTCGTTGATACATTTCCCATCAGTAAAGTGTATCCATCAGCCGCAGACTGGGCAACATAGGTCATACCGATATTCCCTGCCGCACCTGTCTTGTTTTCAATATAAAAGCTCTGCCCTAAAGTCTCAGTTAACGCAGCGGCCAAAAGACGCGCAGCAATATCCGTCCCCCCACCAGCTCCTAATGGAACAACAATTTTGACTGGTTTGTTGGGAAATGGTCCAGTTTGGGCCTGCGCTACAGATACTAGAAAAAAAATAGCGCTCAATATCAATGTGAATTTTGTTCTATTTAACAACATACTCTCCTCCTAATTATTTTTATGACTTACTAATCAACTTGATTGAATAAACTCTAAGATAACATGGCACGCTTTAAATACAAATTCGCCAAAACCCTAATCAATTTGCTGGTCCAGTATGTAAGAATCAGAATGATCAGAAAATATTCGGAGATGCGTAGAGGCTATTTCAAAAAACTGTCTAACCTGCTCAACCGTTTTAACACGATGAAGTAAACGATGATCTGATAACTGCTGACGCCATAAGCGTGATCCACCAAGACCATGCGCAAAGCCCAAAATATGACGCGTTATACCGGCTAGCTGAAACCGCTCTGGTCGACCACTTTCTTGACAAGCTAAAAGCCAGTTTTGCGTATACTCAACGAACCGTTCTTGCACTCGTCGCCAGGTTTGCTCATTTAAAAAGTAACCATAATCTTGACCATTCGTCTCTATCATGCGGTCCCATGCTAATAAAATAGCTGGTGTGTGATAGGCTGCTCTGCCAATCATAAAGCCATCAAAATCATTCCAATGCGCAAATATCTCTGAATTACTGCTAAGTCCTCCGTTTAATAAAACGTGCACGTGGGGATAATATTTCTTCACATCTACGCGCAGTTGCTTGGCAATCTCATACCGCAGGGGTGGAATCGTTCGATTTTCTTTGGGAGATAAACCTTTTAAGACCGCATTGCGAGCATGCACACTTAATTGGGTCGCACCCGCATCACATATTCCCAACATAAAATCTAAGACGTACTGATAATCGTTCTGAGACTGGGCAGGATTCATGGCATCTAGCCCCAAGCGGTGCTTCACAGAAACGGGTAAATCAACTGCCTCTAAAATAGCTTGCACGCAACTCGAAACCAACTTGGGCTCGGCCATCAAACAAGCCCCAAAAGAGCCCCTTTGAACCCGTTCAGATGGACAGCCACAATTGATATCGATTTGGCTATAACCCCAACGCTGTCCAATCTTCGCGGCTTGGGCTAAATCAAATGGCTCAGAACCACCCAATTGTAAAACGAGAGGCTTTTCAATCAAATCAAAGTCTAAGTGCCTGGCCTGATCACCAAACAAGATAGCTCCCGTATGCACCATCTCGGTATATAACAGTGCATTCTTTGATAGCATTCGGTGAAATGCTCGACAGTGGCGATCGGTCCAATCCATCATTGGTGCAACAGCTAAAATTTTCTTCATTAAACGATGACACTCATGAATTACCAATCATCCTCAATCATCAACTAAATGAAACAACTGCACCTGACCTTGGCTCCAATATAAAACCTTCGACTCATCGACAGCAGTCCAATGCTCCTCATCATCATCAAAAGGCTCAGAGGCAATTGTGTTGATTGTGTTTTTATCATGCCCGCTAATCGCATGAATATCCGGCGAGCCGTAAAAAAGACTCGGGGACTGATGATCACTCGAATAGCGGTAAGCCCAAATCGATTGGCCATCACTCAATGCGGCAGAAATTCGCGTCTGATCTCCCTCTGGACTTTTACCAATAATGCGCATAATACAATGAATCGTATCGCGCATTGCCTGTACCGGATCAGTCATCAAACCCATTGTTAAAGCTAATAAAAAAAGTGCCTCACTATCTGTTGTACCATAACGATAGGCATATAAATCATTAGAGATTAATGATTCAATTTCTCGGCGATGGATTTCCCAATCAGCAATATGCCCATTGTGCATAAAAGACCAATTCTGATAAGTATATGGGTGGCAGTTCATGCGCGACACACTGGTTCCAGTCGCAGCCCGAACATGGGCAAAGAATAAACTACTCTCTATATGTTTACTAATTTCTCGAAGATTCTCATCATTCCATGCTGGTAAGACATCTTTAAATAAACCCGGCTTGTCGCGTTTGCCATACCAAGCAACTCCAAAACCATCCCCATTGGTGACAAAGGCAGATTTAGTCGCTTTTAAACTTTGAGAAATTAAAGAATTTTTTTGCTGAAAAAGTAAATTCTCAAGATAAATACTTTGACCTGCATAAGCCATCCATCTACACATGAATTATTGACCTCCCTTGTGAATTCAGGTTTCTTTATACCATGGGATGTGAATACAGCATAGTGCGCCAAATGCTCACTGGGTGATATTTCTAAAGGGCGACATCGAACCACTTATCACCGCCCAAGATGGCAAAATATTACATGTAAACTATTAATAACAGACTGTTACGCCTCATGTTGGGTGCTCATGTTGAGCGAAAATCTTGACTACCAGATTTAAAATGTTCCCGAAGAAAAACCCTGTTACCAAGCCTAGCAAGATATAACAGGGTTCATGCCCAACGACGTATCCTCAACTAAAAGAGCTATTGCGCTTAGACTACTTTCTCTAATGGCTTACTCAAATGCGAAGCCGCACCTTTACCAATCGCAGCGTTCACTCTTGGCATGACCTCAGTAGCCATCAACTCCATTGAGCGCTTGGCAAGCGTAGGATCCATCCAATCATGACAGGCATACAGTAAATTACCAAAATCTCCGACCTCTTCTCTAAAATGGAGTAGTTGATCAACTACTGAATTCACTGTACCAGCTAAAACTAGCCGATTAGTTACATACTCAGGAGTAATCGCTGAATCCGGCATGTTTGGATCTACTTTAAATAAATTGCCCCTACCACCATTAACCAATTTTTTACTCAGTTGACTAAAGTAAAAATAGTAAGGACCACCGGGCTCTTTACCGTATCGTTGAGCAGTTTTTTCATCATCCGCCACAAAAATACTTTTTGCAACGCGCCATTCATCCGGGTGAGCAACGGCACCTACTGCCTCACGGCCTTCCACGTATTTTGGCCAATGTGTCTTCACCCATTCAGGCATTAAGAAGTTGGCAGAAATAGGCTGCCATCCGCGCCGCGCCATCTCAGTAACGCCCTTCGAAAATGGTGCAACAGCAGTACCAACAATTAATGGATGCGGCTTTTGATAGGGCTTCATAATATAACCCTGCCCAATTTCAGGAATCATTGTATTTGCAACCGAAATTTTCCAATACTCACCATTGATATCGTATGGAGGCTCGGACTCCCAAATTTTTAAAATGGTATTAATACTCTCCACAAACATGGCATTGCGATCGTTCTTTAAATTACCAAACACCTCGGCATCAGACATGAGTCCCCCAGGACTAATGCCCATGATGAATCGTCCTTCTAGCATGTGATCCAACATCGCTGCCTGGGCGGCAATCGCTGCTGGGTGAGCATTTGGTAGATTAATTGTCCCAGTACCAAGCTTGATTTGTTTGGTTGAATGAATCAAGCTAGCTAAAAAAATCATCGAGTTAGTAACCGTTTCAGCAGCGTCTGTAACGTGCTCACCAACATAAGCTTCGCTATAACCCAGCTGATCAGCCAAAATAACTGCTTCGCGATCCTCTTTAAAGGTTTCTGTAACATTTCTGCCCGGTGGATGGATAGGCATCATAAAGGTACTTAGTTTCATCATTGTCCCGTTAATGTGAGTGGTTCAAAATAGCAATTCGCATGTCAAAGTAAATTCCTACAACAGATACAGCATTCAAAGTTTTTTTTATTATAGTGCAAAGTAATCAATTGATCATTTAATTACTCAAAAATTAGTTAGTCCACCCTTCGACCTCGATGTTTTCCTTAAACAGCTACCCTAAAAATTTAAATATCTATATAATTCATAAACTTAAGAAGAAACAACTGCGGTTGGAATCTGAATTAATTGTGGCACAACCGTCTTCGCACCCGCTAAATAGGTAGTAATTGTATGTTCAATGATCAGGTCAATATCTAGATCTAAGGGCACATTAAAGATCCACTTTCTCTGCCCTAAATAAAAAATTCTGGAATTAATCCCCCAAGCTAATTCAATTTCACTGTCTTGCAAAGGGATCTCATCCACATTAGGCAATCCAATTTCCGCCCTGACTTCAATCGCAATTGGTTCTAGAATACGACTTTTCAGAAAGCGTAAGTATCTGGTATTAATATCCTCACCTTTTAACCCTGAAAACATAAAAATACGGACCCAGTCATACGTTAGTGAGACACGCGAATAATCTTTGTATAGCCTGACTAAGCGATCTTGCAAGGGCACCGATCGATCCGCAATAATGGTTTCCCAATACGGATTCCAACGGCCAACATACACCTCTTGGTAGACTCTCTCAATGAGAGCGGCTTTATTCGGAAAGTATCGAAAAATCAGAGATTGTGTTACTCCTAAACGTCGAGCTAATTCCCGTGTGTCGCCATCAAATCCGACCTCAGCAAAAAATGCCACAGCCGCCGCAGCAATTTCTCGGTCACGATCCTCGCGCTTTAAACGCTTGCGAACAGGCAGATTTGGCATTTCATTTGACATGTGAAGTTTCACAATCCGTTATTTTTTAATGCTTCTACAAGAAAATAGCTCAAAGAAATCATTAAACCACCGCACAAGCTTTTCAAATCAATTACGCAGGTTGAATCATTGTGACTGGCTCTAACTTTCCAGAGGCTGCAGAAATCATAATCGCCTCCAGTGCTGCCACATTAGCCAACATCTCAGCATGCGTCACAGGATAGGGCTTTGTTCCCCGTACACCACCCGCAAAGGCCTCTAAATTTGAGCGAACAGCTGGGGCTGGCGGCATGAAATGTTGCCGACGCTCCTGATCTCGCAATTGCGTAGTAACGTTCCAACCAGTGGGGTTTTCAGGGTGCGTATTGTCTCGAATCTCAATCCAGCCTTTTGAGCCATAGACGCAAAAACGTCCGTCAAATGGTGTGGCTAAGATCGCACTAATGAGGGCGTTGGCGCCACCAGGAAAAGCCATCATAATACCGAGAGTATCACCGTTTTCAAATTGGCTCCCGCGAGTTGCTAACCTTGCCCATACCGCCTCTGATGGACCCAAAATAGCCACCGCTAAGTCAACTAAGTGGATACCCGTTGCAGTCAAAGGACCAACGGGCGCAAAACGATTTGAGAGGCGCCAATTATCCGGCGGAAGAGCAAAAAATTTATCTTGAGAAAAGTTCGCCTCAATTTGTAAAACCGTACCAATGGTACCCTTCGCAATTTCTTCACGCAAAGCAATCACTGCTGGCTCAAAGCGCCGCTCATGACCAATTCCTAATTGCACTCCAGCTGCGTTGCATGCAGCTATAGAAGCTTTGGCATCAGCATAAGTGAGGCACAAAGGCTTTTCACAAAAGACATGCTTCCCAGCCTTTGCCGCAGTTTGAATCTGACTTGCATGAAACTGATGGGGCGTACACAAAATAATAGCCTCAACTTGGGGGTGCTTAATCGCCTCGTCAAAATGTGCCGCAAAGGTGATTTTTGAACCACTATCCTGAGCTGCCTGAACGACTTTTGCATCGTTTTCAACAACTAAAATTACATCTAACAATGGGCTAGCCTCGAGGGTTGCGGTGATAATCTTACCCCACCAACCATAACCGATTACCGCTACTTTTAATGGACTTTGCGACATCTTATCTCCTCACTAAAGGTGTTACTAAAGGGTTTATTTACCGTGCTGCAGCACGAATTCTGTAGATAACTCTTGAAATTTTTCAGGACATTCTTGGTTAGCAATATGGGCCGCAGGCAAAACTTCATGACGGCTGTTTACTAAAACTTGATTTAAGTTAGCCACCTCCGCAGTCGGTGCCCCCATGTCGTGTGCGCCACTAATTAATAGGACTGGACAAACAACTTGGTGAATATACGGCCTCGAATCATAATCCATCACCGCCTTACCACAAGCCATATAACCATCAGCATGATTGGCGCCAACCATCTCTCTCAAAGCTTGATCAACTTGCGGATGGGATTTTCTAAATCCTTCGGTCAACCAGCGATCTACCGTACCATCAACAATACTTCCTAAGCCTTTTTCACGGACTGTTTGAATACGTGTGGCCCATTGAGCCCTCGTTTCATCCGTTTGATGGGGTCTAAAACAAGCACTAACGAGAGAGTTCACTCGATTTGGGTAATGCGCCGCCATGTATAACCCCAACATCCCTCCAAGGGATAAACCTAACCAACTAAACGATGAAATTCCAAGATGGTCTATTAAAGCAATCGCATCCTGCGCTAAATCTTGGGTAGAGGCAACGTCACCGTTTGCAGGTGTGTCACCATGCCCACGGTAGTTATACCGTAAGACCAAAAAGTGTTTTTTCCACATGGCCATCTGGGGTTCCCACATCAAATGATTGGCCCCCAACGAATTGGCTACTACTAAAACTGGAGCATCTATTCTGCCCTCTAATACAAATGAAGTACTTGTCATTACTGTCAGCCTTAAATGGTTTAAATGCGTTTAGAAATATAGATCACACGATCACTTTAATACACGAATTTTATTTTGACAAGCCCTTATATTCACCATATTTAATTCAAATATAGTTTATGGGGTTTACCCTGATTATAGAATTTATAGATTTTTTAACTATATTTATCAGTATATTAAGCACTATTTTCCTCAAAAATTATGGCTCAATAATCGTATTGACATCTAATGATCAAACGATTACTATAGTTTGAAAGGGAGGATGGTTCCATATGACTAGCGTTGATCAATCGAAAGATACACCAGAAGTTTCACCATTGTTTGATGGTCGAGATTTTCGTAATGCCCTTGGCAATTTTGGGACGGGCGTAACCGTCATCACCACCATTGATCAAGAATCTCGCCCTTATGGGGTTACCGTTAGCTCATTTAATTCCGTATCACTCGATCCACCCCTCATTCTTTGGTCCCAAGTGCGCTCAGCACCAAGCCACCAAGCTTTTGTAGAGGCACCAGTGTTCGTAGTGAATATCCTCGCAGAAAGTCAAAAGGATATATCAAACCATTTCGCTAAGCCCAGCGAAGATAAGTTTAAAGGCATTGCACACCACCTCAGCCCACAAGCTATCCCTATTCTAGAGGGCACTCTGGGTCATTTTGTTTGCGCTAAAGAAAGAGAAGTCGACGGCGGAGATCACCTTATTTTTATCGGACGCGTTCTCAGTTACTCTTACAATACCTCCGAACATGCTGCTCCTTTGTTTTTTTGGAAAGGTAAATACCACTCAGCAGCAGACCATGTAATTTAAAATAGTATTTTTAATCAATAGTAAGGATCCGTATGTCAAATGTTAGCCTAGATCAAGCCATAGTGATTGCCCAAATAGCTCTTAAAACTGGCCGTGAAAAGAAGTTCCATCCCTTAACAGTTGTGGTGCTTGATGCCGGTGGGCAAATGAAAGCACTGCTTCGTGAGGATGATTGTAGTATCTTGCGCCAAAATATTGCGATGGGTAAAGCTTGGGGTTGCCTAGGTATGGGCTTTGGGGGACGTGAACTATTTCGCCGCCAAGAAAAAATGCCAGCATTTTTTACCGCTTTAAACGCTATGTCTGATGGCAAAATGGTTCCTGTTCCAGGGGGAGTTCTGATCCGAGACGAAGCAGGCAAAATTATCGGTTCAGTTGGTATTACCGGCGACACTTCTGATAATGATGAAATTTGTGCAGTTGCTGGAATTTTAGCTGCCAAGCTTGTCCCAGATACTGGCGATAAATAACCCGCTTTTGCGACTCATCAAAAAAACGCCTTGTCGCACCAAATGTGACAAGGCGTTTTTGTTTGTCTATCCGCTTGATTTAAACCTCCAGTTAGTGCTTCAGTAAACACCGCAAAACTAGTCTGCAAAGTTCACGTGTGTAAAAATATTTACCTTAGTTAATGAGCTAGTGCAGGATTTGTCCATAGAATAGATCCTTATAATAGTTCACATATACTCAATGCAACAAACCGTTAGCGCGTATCAAGAAGAAAGCACGAATGAATGCATGGCAAAAATCCCTAGCGCAGATTGTTGGCGCTAATCACGTTCTCACCGATGCGGATGCCAAACCATTTTTAACGGATTGGCGCGGAAAGTTTTCTGGGCAAGCAAAAGCGGTAGTTCGACCCAAAAATACGCAAGAAGTAGCTGCAGTTGTAAAGTGGTGCTATGGCCACCAAGTCCCAATTATTCCTCAAGGTGGCAATACGAGCCTAGTGGGGGGTGCAGTCCCCAATCAATCTGGGGATGGCATCGTTCTTCTGATGACTCGCATGAATCAAATTGAGGAAACTGATCTGGATAATGACACCATCACTCTAGGAGCTGGTTGTGTTTTACAGGATGTCCAAGAACACGCCTTTAAAAATAATCGCCTATTTCCTCTCTCCTTAGGTGCAGAAGGATCTTGCACGATCGGCGGTAATTTAGCAACGAATGCAGGTGGCACACAAGTCATCCGGTATGGCAATATGCGTTCTCTCACTTTAGGACTAGAGGTTGTTGGTGCAAATGGCGCCGTTTGGGATGGCCTGAGGGGACTGCGTAAGGATAATACTGGCTACGCCCTCAGAGACTTATTTATTGGGAGTGAGGGCACCCTCGGAATCATTACTAAAGCGACTATTCAATTATTCCCATTACCGGCTGCACAGTGCACCGCAATGGTGGCGATTGCATCCATTGAAGAGGCTTTGCAGTTACTCAAATTAGTAAAAAAGGGCTTTGGCCCTGCCCTCACTGGTTTTGAAATCATGTCTAATCAAACTCTACAAATGGTTGAACAAGCCTTTACTAACCAACACATCCCATTTAGCAATTCTAGTAAAACAGCCCCATGGTTTGGCTTGATTGAATTATCCGATAGCGAGAGTGCAGAGCACGGTCAACAACAATTTGAAAACATTTTAGGTCAAGCGCTTTCTGACAATCTGATTCAAGACGCGGCAATTGCGAATAACCTTACTCAAAGCAAAGCATTTTGGCATCTGCGAGATAGTATCAGCCTAGCCCAAAACCAAGCCGGTAAAAGTATCAAAATGGATATCACAATACCTATCTCACGTATCCCAGAATTTATAAGGCAAACTGACCAAATCCTCCAAGAAAAATTTCCAGGTATTGTCAATCTGAGCTTTGGTCATTTAGGAGATGGAAATATTCATTACAACGTCGGTGGTTCTGACAATTTCAACGATGCGGATATTGTTAACGCAGAAGCATCCGTTTACGAATTAGTCCATCAACAAGTCTATGCATTTAATGGCTCCATCAGTGCAGAACATGGTATTGGCCAATTAAAAAATCAGGCCCTCAGGCAATACAAAAGCCCCATTGAAATGCAAATGATGCGTGCCATTAAAGATACTCTAGACCCTCAGGGAATCTTCAATCCAGGAAAAATTTTTACTTAAAAAAATTCCCCGTTACTCGACAACGCCCCCTCACTAGCTCGCAATTAATTGTGCCAAGCGCTCAGCAGATAAGGGTAAATGCCGCGCCCGAATCCCTAAAGCACTTGCCAAAGCATTGGCAATGGCCGCACCGGTTGGACCCGCAGAGGCTTCACCGCCACCAAGACTTGGCTGATCTACTTGATCGAATAACTTCACTTTTACCTCTGGCACTTCATCAAACATGAGTATTGGATAGGTATCCCAAGTTTTTGATAAAACACTTTGCTCATCCCATGTAACCATCTCTTTTAAAGTCCAACTCATCGATTGAATAATGCCACCTTCAATTTGATTAGCTAAGCCGTCGGGGTTAATAATTTTGCCAACATCGGTTGTGCACCAAAAATTTTCTACATGAATCTTTTCTTCAACACGAATCTTAGCAATGACAGCGCAGTAGGCACCAGCATTTTTATAACGACTAAAAGCCACCCCTAAACCGGTTCCCTCGGGCAATTGATCCCGACTTGACCAATTAGCCATCAGCGCAACTTCGGTGAGCAAATTGCGTGAGCGTGGATCCTTTAAATACGATAAACGCAGTGCAATTGGATCTTGACCAAGATCAAGCGCTAATTCATCCATAAAGGATTCCATTGCAAAAACATTTAAATAAGCACCAAGACTTCTTAAGGCCGAAGTCCGCAGCGGCACTTGAGGCACCATGTGGTGGGTCAAAATTTGCTGGGGAAAATCGTATAGAGAAATCGCATTACGCAAGCCCCCACCCTGCGGCAAAGGATTGTCTTTGGTCATATCCACCGGATGTGGTGGGTCAATCATATACGCACCAAATAAGTTCAAGCCACCACCAGAACCGGGTCTAGCGATATGTGTGGGGGACCAAATATGCGTTGCAAATCGTACGATTCGGCCAGCCTCATCTAAGCCTGCCTCAATTTCTGACATACTGGGCGCACCAAATGGACTGGCAGCTAACTCTTCTTCACGCCCCCACTGCACACGGATCGAAAAACCGGTTTCTTTCGCTAAAAAAGCAGCATCAAATCCAACGTCATCAGCACTATTATGTCCATAACATCCAGCGCCATGCGTATGAATTACCTGCACAGTATGTGGCTCTTGACGCAAGGCCTTCGCAATTGAATCTCGCAGCAAATGAGGTCCTTGCGTATGGGACCAAACCGTAATCTGACCATCCTTGATTTGCGCTAAAGCACAGGCCGGTCCAATGGAGGCATGGGCAATAAATGGTCTGGTATATCTTGCCTGTATTGTCCTAGTAACTGGTTGAGTACTACCATGCTCATAAACAACCTCCGTACCGGATGGAGACGACAATAGCATCGACTCTGTATCCGTTTGCGCACCAACGTATGGCGGTGTCTTCCAGGTTACTAATTCTTGTGCCTTAGCTGCGGCAGCTACTAACAAAGCTTCATTTTGCCCTACCAAGGCTAAAAAATTCCCACTTCGTACTACTTGCTCGACCCCCACTAAGGCTTTCATAGCGGCTAAATCTAGCGCCTCTATCGTCGATAAAACATGGCCACTACGAATCATTCTGGCATGGCGCATTTCTGGTAAAACCATATCATGGATAAAAGCTGCGCCGGATAACTTGGCAATTAAATCATCACGTGCAATGTCTTGACCAACAACTTGCATCTTGACCTGCTGCAAAGATTGATCAATTTCTATTGAACCCTGAATCGGTACGTTTAAATTAACCTGTGACGCTAACTCTGCATAAGATACAGTTCGATTTGATGGGCTTTTTGAACTTGAAAAAATTCCTTGCCGAATCTCAATTGCGCTGACCGCAACGCCTAAGTTTTTTGCAGCTGCTTGTAAAAATAACCAGCGCGCAAAACCCAAGGCAGATTTTAGTGCTGCCCCACCATTTTCAATCGATAAACTACCAGCTGTATACCACTCATTAGGAGCAACCGTCGTGTTGCCTGCAACCCAATGTATTTGGTGCAAATCAAGGCCTAACTCCTGCGCCGCAATTTGCCTAAGCGCCGTTTGAATTCCCTGCCCTAGTTCAACCTTACCAGTGTAGACGGTTAGTTGCGGTAAATGCTCAACACCAAACCACTGTGTAAGAAGTGGATGCGATACGATATTCGCTGGCAAACTCGTTTGGACCTGATTCATTGAGATACCCCCTCTTTTAGCTGCGCAATGACGCGATCAATTGCTCGCAATATCCGAATGTGTGTACCGCATCGACATAAGTGTCGATTTAAAGATTCGTTGAGATCTTCTCGAGATGGTGAAGCATTTTTATGAAGTAATGCCGTGACAGACATCAATATACCGTTAATACAATAACCACACTGGGCTGCTTGCTCAGTAATAAAAGCTGCTTGCACCATTTTTCCAATCGGATCTGTAACTAAACCCTCTGGGGTGAGTACTGATTTTTGCGCAACGGACCAAAGTGGCGTGTCACAGGACTGCACTGCCTGTCCATCAACAATCACAGTGCAAGCCCCACAATTGCCAGTTCCACAACCAAAACGCGTCCCTTTATGATCCAAGTCATTGCGAATAACGTATAAAAGTGGGGTCTGATCACTTACATGAACAGCCGCATTTTTTCCATTCAGTACAAACTCCGTAGAACTAGTCATAGTTACTTTTACCCATTTAAACGATTTAAAATAGTTACTTAGAATGCGTCTTAATAAACCAAGCAGGAACCTCTAAGCCATCAGCTTCTCCCATACCAGCAGCAGACGTTTTATCAAATTCTTTTAAAGTAGCACTCGTAACAGGAATATCCCAGCCCATTGATTTGGCCTCCTCGATCATCGTGCGTAAATCTTTACGAATGTTATCTAATGTAAATGCAGCATTTGGAGATACTTGGCCTTTTAAAGAGGCCACAATGGCAGGCGCTCTGGCTTTCAACATATTTGGCGCACCAGATGTGTCCGATAAAATATCAATTAAGCGCTCTGGTGAGATATCTAATTTCGAAGAAATGGATAAAGCTTCACTAAAAGATTGCCAAAATACTAATAGGGGTAAGTTCACTGACAGTTTGAGCGTTGCGCCAGAGCCATTTGGACCAACATGCTCTACGCGTCGACACAACTGATCAAGAATCGGTCTGGCTTTAGCAACGTCTTGATCTGAACCACCAACTAGTCCCAGTAACTTGCCATCTCGCGCAGGCCCAACCGTGCCCCCAACAGGACAATCAATAACGCCCCCACCCTTGGCCAAGATGTCCTTGGCAAGGGCTATCGAAGTGGATGGACGAACCGTACTCATCTCAATCAATAACTTCCCAGACAAATCAGCCTCCAAGACACCTCCAGCTCCACGGTAAGCTGAGTCTATAGCTGCACCATCGGTCAATATAGAAATCGTGATTTCGCAGGCAGCAACAACTGCCGATGGACTTGGAGCAGTCTTTGCACCCAGCTCAACTAATGGCTCAGTTTTAGCCATGGAACGATTCCAAATAGTTACCTCATGGCCACAAGCCAAAAGTCTTTGAACGATTGCTCCGCCCATACGTCCTGTTCCAATTAAGCCAATTTTCATCCTGTCTCCCTAGTCAATGAGTAATATATCTCGTAATTAGTTACATTTTTTGCTTGGATTAGTACAAATATCCTAAGACATCTTAAATGATCTCAATTTAAGCCGTTTGAAATATTCAAAACATCATAAATAGTAGTGATCAAATAATCAATAGTGGAACAAAAATTTGGCAAGCTGTTTCATCTTGATCAGCAACTCGCCAAAAGTTATAAATTTCATAAAATCACTTTGCGCTTATACCTAAGTACTAACCCTTATATTTTAGGGCGATAGTTTGCATTATTCTCGATTAAATTTGCATTTGCGAGTATGATGTGATCACTTAAATCATCCTTGATTTAGTATTGATCAGTTAATCACTTAATTGTATAAATTTGTTTTTTAACAAGTAGACCTTGACCTTAGGGAGATATATATGAGTTTTGATCGTCGTTCATTTTTGCAAGGCACTGCTGCTGCAGGTCTAAGCTTAGCTGCGCCAGGCATCATCCGCGCCCAGGGTTCTAATGAGCCAATCCGTCTAGGACTTCTCACTGTAAAAACAGGTCCCCTAGCTTCTGGTGGAATCGATATGGAAATCGGCCTTAAACAGTGGCTAGCTGAAAATAATAATATGATGGCTGGTCGAAAAGTTGAATTAACCGTCGCCGATACAGGTGGTGTTCCCGCAAATACTAAAACAAAGATTTCTGAACTCTATGAGCGTAATAAAATTCATGCCTTAATGGGCCCACTCGCAGCCTTTGAAGCCCTAGCAGTCGATGACTATATCAAGGCTCAAAGAATTCCAACCCTTTCCGTGGCAGCGGCCGAAGATATGACTCAGCGTAAAGCGAATCCTTGGTTTGTCCGAGCAACCTCAACTTCATCCCAATGTGCTCACCCAATGGCAGATTACTGCGCCAAAATTAAGGGATACAAACGGATGATCGTGATTGCCGATGATATTGCCTATGGCCATGAAATGGTTGCCGGCTTTCAGCGCGTCTTTGAAGAAAATGGCGGCAAAATCGTCCAAAAACTCTTCCCACCACTAACAGTTCCTGATTATGGTAGCTTCTTAGCTCAGTTGAATCCCAAAGTCGATGCCATCTTCTTAGGCTTTGCTGGTTCAAATGGCTTTCGGTTCATTCGCCAATTCAATGAGTATGGTCTCAAAGGTAAAATGGCTATCGTCGGTGGTATGACAGCACTCGATGAGGCAGTTCTTAAAAACATGGGCAATGAAGCACTCGGCATTGAAACGGCTTGCTGGTATTCTGCAGAACTAAACAACCCAATTAACAATAAGTTTTCTCCAGCATTTCGCGCTGCTAACAAATACGACCCAGGTTTTTACGCAGCAAGTACCTTTGTCAACGCGGCTATTCTGGACGCAGCATTAAAAGTAGTTGGTGGTAATGCCTCGAATCGAGATGGACTCATGGCTGCTCTGCGGAAAACAAATATACCTACAGCTCGAGGTCCAGTATCCTTTGATAGTTATGGCAATATCGTCGGGGATGTCTTTATTCG
>CALPOM020000058.1 GCA_943325205.2 Thermoflexus hugenholtzii JAD2
CATTACCCATGCACTTATTTCCTGGAATTTTAAAGACTGCACGACTAGGATACGATGGGAAGGGACAGTTTGTGGTTGCTAGTCAGGCAGATTTGAAAAATGCTTGGGTAAGTTTGGGCAGAGTGCCATGTGTATTAGAAAAAAAAATGCCATTAGCATTGGAGGTTTCTGCGATTGTCACGCGTGGTTTTGACGATCATGTGGCTATTTTCCCCTTGGCAGAGAACGTTCACAAAGCGGGTATTTTACATTTGAGTATAGTACCCGCGCGGTCCTTGTCACCTGAGGCGATGGTACAGATTGAAAAAGCCGCCAAATTCATTGTACGTGAGTTGCAATATGTGGGTGTTTTATGCATTGAGTTTTTCATCTTAACTGACGGGACAGTCGTGGCAAATGAAATCGCCCCTCGCCCTCATAATTCTGGACACCACAGTTTAGACTCTTGCCTGACAAGCCAGTTTGAGCAACAAGTTCGTGCCTTAGCGCGCTTACCACTTGGCGATACAAGACTCATTTCTTCAGTAGTTATGCTTAATTTGTTAGGTGAGGTATGGTTACGCTTTGAGGATTCACCACCGTGGGATCGTATTTTAGAAATGCCAAGTGCCCGTTTGCATTTGTACGGTAAACACGCAGCAAAAGTTGGTAGAAAAATGGGACACATTAATTTTTTAGCAGATTCTATGGATTTAGCGATGCAAGATGCGCAACAAGCGATGCAGATATTGGGTATTGTGGCGGATTAATGCAAGTACAGATATTTCCGGCAAGTGCTGCAGCAATTACTCAAGTAGTCAAAGATTTACGTGCGGGTCAACTTGTAGCTATTCCCACAGAGACTGTTTATGGTTTGGCTGCAGATGCCATGAATCTGGATGCGATTCGAAAAATCTTCTCTTTGAAGGGGCGCCCTAATAATCACCCTGTGATTGTGCACATAGCCCCCCCTGGAAAATCGAAATCAGAATTATCCCAAGTTGCGTGGAGTCAATTGTTATCTCACTGGGCCAGAGACGTTCCTGTTCAAGCCTTGGAGTTGGCGCAAGCTTTCTGGCCTGGACCACTAACGATGATATTACCAAAGGCCAAGGATGTTTTAGATGAGTTAACTGGTGGGCAGGAGACGGTTGGATTACGTTGCCCAAGTCACCCTGTTGCTTTACAAATATTAGAGCAATTTGGTGGTGGCTTAGCAGCACCATCAGCAAATCGTTTTGGGTGCGTATCACCAACTTGTGCAACGCATGTAGAAGAAGAGTTTTCACCTGTCAATATCGATAACTTATTTTTACCTGCTTTACAAGTCATAGATGGGGGTGCATGTGAGGTAGGGATTGAATCGACGATTGTTGACTTATCTCGTGTTGATACTTTAGGGCCAGTGATTTTAAGACCTGGCGTAATCACAGCCAAGCAAATTAGTGATTTGCTTGGCTTACCGATGGGAACGCACAGGAGTGGGGAGTTGAGGCATTCTGGAGGATTGGCGGCCCATTATGCCCCCAAGACTAAATTACGGATCTTAGCCGAAGGGGAGTTGTTACGACCTCCGCGCATGACAGAAAAATTCATCTTTATTACCTATTTAGATGAGCCAGAGATTATGGCTTTGAGCTTACCACAGGCTATAGATGTATTACGAATACCTAAGGACGCGCTGGCTGTATCAAAAGTCTTATATGCAGTTCTGCGAGATCTTGATAAGCAGTCTTATACACAAATGATTGTGCAAGCACTCCCATTAGGGCAGAACTGGGATGGTGTTCGGGATCGCTTAGAAAGAGCGGCGACGGGTTCTGGTGTTTAGTTTATTTGAGGTCATTTAAGCCATCTTCTAAGAGCCAGGTAAGTAGTGCATCATGTACAGGCCCGCCACTAGGAGCCATGGGATGGTTGATGATTGAAGTTAGCGCGTAAACTTGACCGGATTTACTGACTACATAGCCGGCAATGGAGCGTACTTGGCTTAGAGAGCCTGTTTTCATGAGTACACCAGGTTGTTGAAGTTTCAAAGGCATTGAAGGATCTGGAGTAAATACCTTTTCATTAGATTTTGTGGAAGAGAATACTTTTTTTAGACGATCACTCAGGCGGTGTTTCATTGTGCCATCGATGCCTGCTATTGGTAGTGAATGAATAAAGTAGTCTGCGGTTGGTGATTTAACGGCCTTCGTTAATAACTGGGAGAGGTGTTCTGCAGAAATTCTTTCAATATTGGATAAGCCAGAACCATTTTCGATCACTAGTTCTGGCATGGGGAGTTGATTCTTTTTCAACCATTCCTGAACAATTTGAAAGCTATCCGCGGTACTCGCCGGAAGCACCCCTCTTTCAACTGCCAAGGTTAGATATAAATGTCTAGCCATCACATTATTCGATAGTTTATTAATATCTTTAACTGCGTCACTTAAAGTAGTTCCGCGATAACTAATGAGCAGTTGGGCATGCTTCGGTACTTTTTCTAAGACAATATTTGGAGGGCTTTTCCATTGCCCTCCGGCATCCTCCCAGGCGGCCATCACACCATGTTTGAAAAACGCATCTGGATCTAATGCAACAGTATTCCAAGCTATTTGAGAACATGCGCTCGGAATATTTCCGCTAAATAGGGCAGTAAATTGCAAAGGAGCGGTTTTTTGAATAGTATTTTTGAAGGATTTACTCCAATTGGAGCAGTCCCCAGTAACGCTCTCCAATTGATTAACAATTTTCAAGCCCGTTAAGCGCGGAGTATATTGAATAACTGGTTTTGAATTAGTTTGACTAATTGTGAAAGAAATTGTTTGAAAAGCATATAACAGGGGGTCTGGAGCCACATTATAGGCGCGTTTGGATTCGCCATCATCGGGCGCAGAGTCTTTGACAGAGGGGTGATAAGCCGAGCGATCAAGAACCAAGTCGCCTGCAATACTTTGGATTCCTAGACGTCGTAATTCGAGCATCATATTCGCTAATTCCTCTGGGACTAGTTTTGGGTCGCCAAAGCCTTGCCAATACAGATTACCTTTTAAAGTTCCATGTTCAATATAACCAGTTGTATAGAGATTGGTTTTCCAGCGATATTGCGGACCAATTAAATCGAGTGCTGCTAGGGTAGTGAGGATTTTCATGACGGATGCTGGATTCATCGCCTGATTAGCTTGCCAACCCAGTTGAGACAATCCAGTATGTGGCGTCAACCTTTGGATAGAAAAACTCAAAGAAGACTCAGGCAACTTACTAGTTAACAACATTTTTTGTATAGACTTGGGTATTGGGTTTGATTTTTCTTGTGCACTTAGCTGATTTGGCAGCAAGAGCAGAAATATGCCCCACAATACCCAGTAGAGATCATGTCTTAGTAATAAATTAAAAGCGCGCATAACAATATGAGGAAGTACTTTGAGGTAATTTCAAAAGGTGAACCTGAAAACTTGAGTGTACCCCGAAGTAAAAATAAAGCAGAATTCACTAGTAAAAATAAGGATCATTTGTTAGAGTAAAAAGACATCATCTGTTGGATATTTTTTTGATAGAGGGTCCTTGAGTATCTGATAAAAATTTGTTAGATGGTAATTTTAGATCCGTGGGTCTGGGGTGATTTCTTTTAACCTGGGGCTTACCTAAGTTGCCTAAAAATTTAAAGCCAGCCTGGTAGGCTGGATTAGCTTTTAAATAGATTTACAATGAAGTAGAGTATTCATCCGAGAAAAGAGTCTAACGTGACAGTTATAACTAATATAGAGGACTTACGAGTCTTACATGAACGTCGAGCGCCGCGCATGTTTTACGATTATGTCGATGCAGGATCATGGACTGAAAGTACTTATCGTGCCAATGAATCGGATTTTCAACAGATCAAATTCCGTCAGCGAGTAGCTATCAACATGGAGCATCGACGAATCGCTTCGACCATGTTAGGTCAACCCGTAACGATGCCAGTGGCATTATCGCCAGTTGGCATGACTGGGATGCAATATGCTGATGGTGAGATATTAGCTGCTAGAGCAGCGAATCGCTTTGGGGTGCCTTTTTGTTTATCAACGATGAGTATTTGTTCAATCGAGGAGATTGCCAAGCATACCCAGACCCCATTTTGGTTCCAACTCTATGTGATGCGGGATAAGGCCTTTGTAAAAGCGTTGATTGAACGCGCCAAAATGGCAAATTGTTCTGCTTTAGTCGTTACTTTAGATCTCCAAATTTTAGGACAAAGACATAAAGACCTTAAAAATGGTTTGTCTGCACCACCGAAGCCTACTTTAAAAAATCTACTTAATTTAGCGCTGAAGCCTGCCTGGTGCATGGGTATGTTAGGGACTAAAAATCGCGATTTTGGAAATATTGTTGGACATGTCAAGGGTGTTGAGAATATGGCTTCACTAAGCGCTTGGACGGCTGGCCAGTTTGATCCGACATTGAGTTGGGAGGAAGTCGAATGGATTAAAAATCAGTGGGGTGGGAAATTGATTTTGAAGGGTATTTTAGATGCCGAGGATGCCAAATTAGCTAGAGATGTTGGAGCTGATGCGATCATTGTTTCCAATCATGGTGGGCGCCAATTAGACGGGGCACCTTCTTCGATCAAAGCATTACCTGCAATTGTTCAGGCAGTTGGAAAAGATTTAGAGGTGTGGCTAGACAGTGGTATCAGGTCTGGTCAAGACGTCCTCAAGGCATTAGCCTTGGGAGCAAAAGGCACAATGATCGGGCGTAGCTATGTTTATGGACTAGGTGCAATGGGCGAGCCTGGCGTGACTAAGGCACTAGAGATTATTGCCAATGAATTAGATTTGACACTGGCATTTTGTGGCATGAATGATGTTCGTCAAGTTAACTCGAATATCCTATATCCGGGTTCTTTTTAACGCCCTCCGGAGACATCTATCAAGGCTCCATGGACATAGCTAGCCTGTTCTGAACAAAGCCACAGGACTGTCTGAGCGACTTCCTGAGGCTGCCCAATTCTTCCCATGGGCACTCCACTTGCCCATTTATTGATTACCTCAAAGCCGCCATGTAGCTCATGAATGGTTGTACCGATTAGGCCAGGACGAACTGCATTAACACGAATTCCCGCTAACCCAACCTCTTTCGCTAGGCCAAGGCAAAAACCATCGACAGCCGCCTTTGAAGAGGCGTAGTGAATTTCTTGGGCAATACCACCAGTTCTAGCTGCGACAGATGACATGAGTACAATTTTTCCACCAATGCCGCCCAACTCGGTCGACATTCTTTTGACAGCTTCACGCGTGCACAGGATTAGACCAATCACATTGATATCAAATAGCTCTTTGAGCTGACTAGCTGTTGTTTGTGAGACTGGATTTTGACCACCGATAATACCGGCATTTGCCACAAAACTATCGAGAGTACCTATTTGATCAATTTGCTCAAATAATCTAACAATATCCTCTTCTTTTGAACAGTCGGCTTGCATCGCAAGAGCTTGCCCCCCTGCAGAGATAATTTGTTTTACGACATGATTTGCATCATCTGCCTGTTTTGCATAATTGACTATCACCAAATAGTTTTCTTTGGCAGCGCCAAGTGCTATTTCCGCTCCGATACCACGGCTAGCGCCAGTGACGAGCATTATTTTATTTTGCAAGATATCTCCAATCTACATATGATGAATTTACCTCTATATTAAATCATCTACACCAATGACTGCGGAATCTTTTGGAGATAAGCGTTGATATCTTGATTATTGTTTTGAAGTGCGCGCATTAAATTCGAAATTGCAATTGAAAATTGATGTGGTGGAGCAGTATTTACGGCGTAACATTCTCTAATCAAATTTTTGGCATTAATCAATTTTGCTCCTCCCAAAATTTTATGAGTAATTTGTTCGTACTGATCTGAAAAATGTTGCATTTGCATAGTCTTTAATTCTTGCAGGACTTCTTCTTGGTAGGTAACGATCGCGGATAGAACTTCAATTTGGCTTTGTGAACTTTCGCCAGTAAATTCGATCAATGAATTAATTGACCAGCTAGATTGAGAGGAGCTTTTAGGTAAAGCTTCAATGGCATTTTTAAGGGGGATCAGTTGAATTGGTTTCACCAGTCGCAAAGCCACATCTGTTGACTGACTAAGGGGATTTTCTTCAATGTGAGTATTACCTGTGAGAATAATGATCGGCAAATTGGGTTTTATTTCCCGGATCAGACTGGCGAGTTCACTTCCACGGATATTAGGCATGAGTTCATCGGTGATAACTAAGTCAAAATCAACCCGTTTTATTTCTTCAAGCGCTTCTAAGCCATCACATGCTGACGATGCGATACAGCCGATTTGTTGAAGTTGTTTTACAAGTACTTCTCGGCATACGGAGTAGTCATCCACAACGAGTACATATCGAATTGTAGAATTAAGCGGGAATGTTGGGAGTTGTGGTTTCGAGTTAAACCGTTCCGAGATCGGAGCTACCAGTGCAGATGATCTATGACATACTAATTTAAAAGATGCTGTAGTTCCTAAATTCTCTTGGCTTACAAGTACTAATTGACTACATAAGGAGGTTAGCAGATCATTTGTAATGGTCAATCCTAGACCAGACCCTGAAAGTTGGGTTGCTTGGTTTGACTTGCCTTGTTCATAAGGTCGAAGAACCCGAGAGACTTCTTCTTGGGTCATGCCACAGCCGGTATCAGCTATATGAATTTCGAGTAATTGCTCGGCATAGGTATCTGACAGAACAAAACAAGAAACACGAATAGACCCATGCGGCGTAAATTTAATTGCATTACTAATTAAATTTTGCAAGATCTGCCTAAAGCGTTGACGATCGATCATCAAGCTAGGAGCAAGGCTTGGGTCAAGACAGACTTGTAATTGAGAATGGTGGGTCTGAGCCAGTCCGCTAAAACCAGTCACAACACAATTGATGAGATCTTTTAAGCAGGTTGGGGCATAAGAAGGTTGGCATTTACCTGCTTCTATCTTACTGATATCTAGCACTTGATTGAGAATTTCTAGGAGTGATTTGGAGGCATGATTAGCACTTTGGATTAATTTTTTATTTTCTTTCTTGAGAGCAGTATCATGCAAAAGAAGTTCATGGATAGCCAAAATTGCTTGGATTGGATTTCTGATTTCATGACTAATCGTTGCTAGAAAATGACTTTTTGCTTGGTTTGCTTCAACTGCTTTGAGTTTGGTGTGGGTTAGTCTATCGAAATTTTCAATAGAGCATAAATAAGATGCCCGAGCTTTCAGGGCAAAGAGTGTTATGCCTAACACGTAAATCAGCAAGCATAGAATGACCCCAAGAAGCCAAGAGCTAAGGGCGGTACTTTGCAAGTAAAAAAAGCCATTATCTGGAATATACAAAAAATATACGGCGACCAACAAGTAGCCAAAAATAATTAGTAGGTAGGCAGGATTAGTCCCTAAAAATTGAGATCGCATGAATAAGTTTAGTTATCGCAAACTTTATTCTGTTTACAAAAATTGATTAAATCTGCAATATTATTTACGCCGATTTTGTCGTAGAGTCGACTTTTATAAGTTGCAACTGTTTTATTACTAATATGTAGGTGTTGAGATATTTCATGATTACCAAACCCTTTCCCAAGAAATTTAAGAACTTGGAATTCGCGATCGGATATTGAATTTAGTTTTGTATTGTCACAGGTATCTGGAAGACCATTCGGCGTGATTGAAAAGAACGAATACCCTTGAGATACAGCTACTGCCGCAGCATGAATAATTTTTCCAGATGCAGACTTATTTAAATAACCATGTGCGCCTAAAGAGCGAACTCTACCACCATACACTTTTTCTTCAAGGCTTGATAGGATCAATAATTTCAAATTAGGAAGAGATAATTTCAATCGACGAATTAGATCAAAACCATCCGTATGTGGCATATCAAGATCTAAAATCATCATGTCTGGCCGTACATCCTTGGCAATTGCAAGGCAAGATTTACCATCGTGAGCGACATCAATGACTTCAAAGCCAAGTTGATGGTGTAGAAGACTTTTTAAAGCAAGGACCATAGCGGGATGGTCATCAACAATCATTAATCGAGTGAACATGTTGGATTTCTTGGATGAGGTCCACGGCTAAAGTTCGTGGATGAAGTTATGGAAGAAAACTGGCTATGTTTTATTTTTAGAATTTGGTGTTTAGTAACTGCTGGCATAAGAAAAGATCCGTAAGTAAAAGTAATAGAGTTATTTTTAGCAAAATTGAAATCATGAACTAAAGAAATACCCCCGCTGTAAGTATGGAAATGTCGCGAAGAGCTTAAGTTCATTATTTGGTCCATGATTTGTTTTTTTTCATGCGACATTGCGGCGGCTCGAAGGAGTCCAGTGGATAGATGTACGCCTTGAATTAGGTTGTCATTTAGCCAATGAAGCTCATCTTCTTCGCCAGTAAAATCAATGATTTCTAAAATTACTCCGAGACGATAAAACTGTTCCAAGATCGGTGAAAGAACTCGTTGATCAACAGCGGTAATTTGCAATAATGGCATTCGGATGAGCCCAATTGGTAGCGCGGATTGTGTAATTTGATTGACTAGTTTGGTCACGAGGCTACTTGATAAAAGATGGGTTGACCGGATTGGTAAAAGACTTGGGATAGACCTACCTTGGGTTAGCCAGTAATTGATATTCATGAGTCCTGTATGAAACTGACTGGCATAATTCTCTTGGGTAACTGCAAGTAAGTTTTGGTTAAGTACACCCATGAAGAAAGTGTTTTCTGTAAAGAAAATTGGTTCTAAATTAATTTCCTGAAGAGGAAATTCACCTTGATTAGAATGTGCTTGTTTGACAACTTCTTTTTGATCAAGCCAGTTTTTAATCACATCATAGAATTTTTTTGTAGTGTTCATCTCGACCTTTCAGTTGCCATTACTTTAGATATTTGAGTCTATAACGCATTAAAGCTAATAAATAGAGGCTTTCATTGAATTTGGTGTAAGAAGGTTCCTACAATTTCTGATGATTTAGAGTATGTTTTTTTGACTGATTATGATCAGGGTCAGCATGTAGGTTAGATATTGACAGTATTTGTTAAAGACGAAAGGAATATTAGATGTGTGCAGCTTCAGTAGCTATAGTTGGCGCAGGGATTGCAGGCTTAGCTAGCGCAAAAGAATTACAAACTGCTGGATTATCAGTGCAGGTATTTGAAAAATCGCGTGGTCTTGGTGGTCGTTCTGCAACGCGTTCTGCATCACTCAGCAAGTTTGATCATGGGGCTCAGTTTTTTACTGCCCGTTCAAAAAATTTTTTAGATTGGGTAGATGTAGGTTTGCAAATGGGTTTGATTGCTTTATGGCAACCTCGTTTGCGATATGAGAGAGAGGAGCCGCAATGGTATGTTGGTGTACCTGGAATGGCGAGTCTTGCTCGTGTTTTTCAATTGGATGAACTTGTGCAACGAGAAGCTTTAGTTCTACAGATTGAGCGTATTGAGACACCTGGTCAAATGCCGTGGCGACTTACTTATGAAAAGAATCAGCAGTTACAGGTAGCCACATTTGACTTCGTTATCTTAGCGATACCTGGGCCACAAGCCTCACAACTGCTTCAAAAAGCTATAGCCAATCAACCTACTTTAGACGGTGAATTGGCAGCGCTTTTACAAAAACTATCCTGCAAAACAATGTTGCCATGCTGGGCCATTTGGTTTGAGACAAATCGTGATTTACTGGGGGACAGTAAATACGATGTGTGGCAGATACCTGAGGATTTGGAAAATAACCAGATTCGTTGGATTGCTAAAAATAACTCCAAGCCTTTTCGGGAAGACAAGTCTAGTGTAGATAGTTGGGTAGTACAAGCTAGTCCAGATTGGTCGTTAGAGCATTTAGCAGAGGATCCCCTAGTAATTAAACGGGAACTATTGAGTGCATTTGCCAAAGTGACAGGTTTAGAAATAGATTTACTTCGGCTGGAGCGGGAGTCTTTTATTCAGCGCTGGCGTTATGCTCGCGTGGTGCCCCAAGACTCCACAGCTGAAGTGAGTTTCTACTTGGAGCATCTTGGGCTTGGAGTTTGTGGGGACTATTTTTCCGCCAGTCGGATTGAGAACGCGTATTTAAGTGGAATTGATGTTACAAAACAATTACTTAGAAATGCTTAACTTGATCTTCACACCACGACTTGCAAAGTCATCAAAGACAATATATACTTCTGTTAGCAATCATTGCAGTAGAGTGCTAACAAGCTTTAATGTAATGATTCAGCAGGCCAATTAGTAATTTCAAGTATTTGATTTTATTGGTTTTTATTTAATTTTTTAAGGAGATTGCATGAAGCTACGTCCCTTGCATGATCGCGTGATCATCAAACGTTTGGATAGTGAAACAAAAACTGCATCTGGAATTTTTATTCCGGATAATGCTGCAGAAAAGCCTGATCAAGGTGAAATTCTCGCAGTTGGTCCTGGTAAGCGTGACGACAATGGCAAAAACATTGTTTTAGACGTCAAGGTTGGCGATCGCGTCTTATTTGGTAAGTATTCTGGTCAAACTGTCAAAGTTGACAGTGAAGAATTGCTTGTGATGCGTGAAGAAGACATCATGGCTGTTGTTCAAAAATAAGCTCAATCATCTGTAGAAAGGAATTCACATGGCAGCAAAAGACGTAATATTCGGAGATTCAGCACGTGCACGCATGGTTGAAGGGGTAAATATCCTTGCAAATGCTGTAAAAGTAACTCTAGGACCAAAAGGTCGTAATGTGGTTTTAGAGCGTTCTTTTGGCGGACCTTTGGTCACTAAAGACGGTGTAACAGTTGCAAAAGAAATCGAACTCAAAGATAAGTTGCAAAATATGGGCGCGCAAATGGTTAAAGAGGTTGCCTCTAAGACTGCTGACGATGCTGGTGACGGAACCACTACAGCCACAGTTCTAGCACAGTCTATTGTGCGTGAAGGTATGAAATTTGTTGTAGCAGGTCATAACCCAATGGATTTAAAGCGCGGGATAGATAAAGCCGTTACTGCAGCTTTAGCAGAAATTTCTAAGCTCAGCAAACCATGCACTACTACTAAAGAAATCGCTCAAGTTGGTTCAATTTCTGCGAATAGCGACACAAGTATTGGTGACCGCATTGCAGAAGCAATGGAGCGTGTTGGTAAAGAGGGTGTAATTACAGTAGAAGATGGTAAGTCTTTAGAAGACGAGCTCGAAGTGGTTGAAGGAATGCAGTTTGACCGCGGATATTTATCACCATACTTTATTAATAACCCTGAAAAACAAGTAGTTATTATGGAAAATCCATATATCCTCTTGTTTGACAAGAAAATAAGCAATATCCGTGACTTGTTACCAGTTTTGGAGCAAGTTGCCAAGTCAAGCCGCCCGCTATTAATTATTGCTGAAGATGTCGAAGGCGAAGCCTTAGCAACTTTAGTTGTAAATAATATCCGTGGTATTTTGAAAACTTGTGCTGTCAAGGCTCCAGGTTTTGGTGACCGTCGTAAAGCAATGTTAGAAGATATTGCCATTTTGACTAAAGGACAAGTTATTGCCGAAGAAGTTGGCTTAACTTTAGAAAAAGTTACTTTGGATGACCTTGGACAGGCTAAGCGTGTTGAAATCGGTAAAGAAAATACGATCATTATTGACGGTGCTGGCGATGAAAAGTTAATCGAGTCACGCGTTAAGCAGATTCGTGCACAAATCGAAGAAGCTACTAGTGATTATGATCGTGAAAAATTACAAGAGCGCGTTGCTAAATTAGCAGGCGGTGTTGCAGTTATTCGTGTTGGTGCAGCAACAGAAGTAGAAATGAAAGAAAAGAAAGCACGCGTGGATGACGCTTTACATGCAACTCGCGCTGCTGTGGAAGAAGGAATTGTTCCTGGCGGTGGAGTTGCTCTAGTGCGCGCTAAACAAGCCATCCTCAAATTGAAAGGCGATAATGCCGATCAAAATGCAGGTATTGGTATTGTGTTACGTGCCATGGAGGAGCCATTACGTGTAATCGTTTCAAATGCAGGTGATGAAGCAAGTGTTGTGATTAACAACGTTGCCTCAGGAACAGGTAATTACGGTTATAACGCAGCAACTGGCGAGTATGGCGACTTGGTGCAACAAGGTGTTATCGATCCTGCAAAAGTAACGAAGACAGCTCTAGTGAACGCTGCCTCAGTTGCTGGCTTATTGTTAACTACTGATGCTGCAATTGCTGAGTCTCCAAAAGATGACAGCGGCCCATCAATGCCTGGCGGTATGGGTGATATGGGTGGTATGGGTGGTATGGGCGGTATGATGTAATTAGCGTTTCGCTAAGCTTAAAAGGCACCTTCGGGTGCCTTTTTTCATGAGATATTTTTGTGGTGTTCTTAATGAAAGGTAATTCTTGATCACCCAAGGGTAGCTATTAGAAAAGACGTATTAGCTGTGGACATTCTCCGCCGGGAAATTGGAGTGATTGGTAAAAAGCTTTCCAGTCAGGACTGAGCTGGGCAATTTTTATTCGGGCGATTCTTCTTGGTTGATCATTGGAAAATTGAAAAAAACCAAGCCATTGTTGTTGGTCGGAACTTTGCAGTACTGCGTATGTTCCAAGCGAATTGCTCTGGAGATTAGTGATATCTTTATAAATAAAACAACCAAGACGACTAATTTGACTCTCTAATAAAGTACGAATACCCGGAAAGGATTTTTCAGAGGAGTCAATCAGTGCCCAAGGGTCAATATCTGGGGCGAATTGTAAGTCAATATCTTGGCCATGATTCAATTGAATCAGTAATTGCAGGGCATTTTCCTTAGCCAACAAATTCTGCCGAAAATCTGACATGATCGGCCCGATGATATCTCGCCAACTTTGATAGCGACTGCCTAGGCCATCTTGTACATCACCAAATACAAATTGTGGTTGTGCATTACCATAGACTTTAGGTAGAAAGGCCTGAACATTTGGCGCTTGCGAGAAACAACTATTCACAATAGACGGTTTGGTGTACCAATCATTACCTCTTTTAGCCTCATCAATGAACGACTTCATGACAATTGCAGTATCCAAATAGTTTAGTCCAGCATGTTTAAGTTTTTCAAAGCCAATGCTACAAGCATTAGTAAGGACTGAGCCTTCTGCATTTGCCATCATTTGTAATAAGCTAGGAGATTTATCATTGAGAATTTGTAAAAAATTCATTGATCCATTCAAACTCATATGATTTAGAACATTGACTCTTGAGATACCTTCCCGGTTCGGCAAATCATTTTGTTGCGATGCGGATGGATCAAAAAGAGTTTTTTTGTAGGTGAACGTTAACTTGACAGTCAGCAATTTAGTTTTTTCTGCCAGGGGATCCATTTGTAACTGTTGGATTTTCTTATCCGGCGTATTCCCTAGGGAGCCTTCGGCACGATAGACGGGAATTTCAATGACTTCAATACCATTTCGAATTTCTGGCCAACCAAAGCTCATTGGTATTTTGCCATTGAGCGTACCTTTGAGCATTTCGGCGGTACGCTTTTGAACATCGGATAAAACGGGATTAGCGACGATACTTGTGGCGCCAGTAATTGCCGTTGAAATGCCACCCGTAGCAACGATGGCAGCAGCACCAAGGAGAAATTGGGCTGAGCCCACAATATCATTAGTAGAGTCTGTGGCTGTTTTAACATGAACAGTTAAAGCAAGGTTACCTGGATTGACTGATGAAAAGGGTTCTAGTAGGGCATTGGAGACTAACTGCAGTGGCAAAGTGCTGAGGGACGCACACTCATTACCACTAGTTCGCCCGTCAAAAGTAGCAATCGGGATTTCGATTTCTTTAGCTTGTCTATGAAAGCCCCTGGTACTTACGGAGATTAAAAGTTGCGTTTTTTCACTTTTCCAAAAACTTTTTTCCGACAAGGATACACAACTAGTGGCAGGAATTACCTCGGAAGTAATTGTTAGGTAACCATCGTTACCAAAGCTATCTTTTAGCCACTCAGGTGTTTTTCTTACTTGAATAGTCGGGTGAATATCTGGAAAAAAGAAAGAAGCCGCGTACCCAACCTGATTGATTGAGAAAATTAACAAGAGGATGAACCGAATGATTAACAGTTGCATAATCCAACTCTTAGTTTTTTCTTGAGCACATTAAAAAGATACTAATACACTGATAGTATCAAACGACTAAGGCGTTACTCAAGTTGAATAACGCCTTAGAATTGGGACGGAATTGGACAAGTCTTTATAAATCTTCCAAACAGCCCTATATCTAGGGCTTAGCCAATACTACTCCACTGCCTTGACCATATCCTCAATCACTTTCTTTGCATCACCAAAGACCATCATCGTTTTATCCATATAGAAGAGGTCATTATCTAGGCCAGCAAAATCAGTGACTTAGAACAACATGTAAAAAGAACAAGAAAAACTAAATCTGTATAGTTAAAAATAAAATTGCTAAGAAGTACAACAATTAGGCCAGAATTAGGCCAGAAAAAAGAATAACACAAGAATCGTATAAGACCGAATCCATTCGCATATTAGCAAAGCGTCACTGGATGTTCATGGTGGATTGATAGGACGTATTTCATCCGCATACTGCATAAAGAGGGGGGTATACCCCCTTGTGAAGTCTACATATCCTGACCCCACCATACCCCCACCCCCCTAAAGTGGTTTGATGGTACCTAATCTGCCTTGCATACTGTTTTGC
>CALPOM020000059.1 GCA_943325205.2 Thermoflexus hugenholtzii JAD2
GTCTCGAGCAATATGGATGAGTTCTTTGAAATCCGCATGTCCGGACTCAAAGAGCAATTAAGAGAAAACCCCCTCAAAGTCCTAGCAGATGGGCAAACAGTCCAAGACTCCTACCGTCAAATTACTCTGCAAGCCCGGCAATTAATTGAAAAAAAATATCGCCTCCTGCAAGAAGTTATATTTCCCCAACTCAATCAAGAAAAAATCTTCTTCAAATACCAATCAGCATGGACCAAAAAGCAACGTCTGTGGGCTCGAAATTTTTTCCATACGGAGTTAGTGCCAGTATTAACGCCCATTGCACTAGATCCTGCCCATCCTTTTCCAAAAGTCATTAATAAAAGTTTAAACTTTTTAGTAACCCTCCAAGGGCAAGATTCATTCGGTAGAAAACCGCATCTTGCTGTAGTTCAAGCACCCAGAGCCCTACCACGGGTAGTCAGAATGCCAGCGCACCTAGAAAGCAATGGCGAAACCTGCTTCGTTCTGCTCTCGTCCTTTATGCAAGCCTTTGTACCCGAATTATTTACCGGTATGGAAGTAACCGGTTGCTACCAGTTTCGGGTTACTCGCAATTCCGACCTGTTTGTTTCAGAAGATGATATGACCGATCTTCGCAGCGCACTGCAAGGAGAACTCTCAACCCGCCACTTAGGGGATGCAGTTCGTCTTGAAGTCGCTTCTGGGACCCCTGCGGAGTTGATTCAAAGGTTAAGAGTTGAGTGTGACCTCAACGAAAGTGACTGTTATCAAGTAAATGGTCCAGTTAATCTCGTTAGACTCTTTCAAGTACCCGATTTAATCGATCGACCTGATCTAAAATTTGTAGAAGTTAAGCCAACTATTCCTAAAATTCTTTTAGATGAAAAGCCTATTTTTGACATTATTAGTCAGCAAGATGTCCTGCTACATCACCCTTATGAGAGTTTTTTACCCGTTCTAACACTGCTTCGTCAAGCCGCAAAAGATCCACAAGTGCTCGCTATTAAACAAACTGTTTATCGAACAGGTGATGAGTCACAGGTGATGGACGCGTTAATGGCAGCTGCTAAAAATGGTAAAGAAGTAACTGTGGTCGTGGAACTATTAGCCCGATTTGATGAACAAACTAATATGCAATGGGCAGCTAAACTTGAAAGTGTTGGAGCCCATGTTATATATGGGGTAATTGGCCATAAATGCCACGCGAAGATGCTCTTAATTGTGCGCAAAGAACTCATTACAAAAGGTCGAGGCAAGGGTAAATATGTACTGAAGCGCTACGCGCATTTGGGAACAGGAAACTACCATCCAAGAACTGCAAAACTCTATACCGATTTTGGCCTACTAACATGTAATCCACAAATCACCCAAGACATGCATTTTGTCTTTCAACAGATGACAGGTACTGCTATACAGCCGACTTTGGCAACCTTGTGGCAGTCCCCATTTACCATGCAAGATGAAATTATTCGGCATATCCGAACAGAAATACGAACTGCAAAATCTGGTAAAAAAGCAGCAATCATCGCAAAAATGAATGCCCTTTTAGAACCCAGCGTGATTCAAGAACTTTATAGAGCTTCCCAAGCAGGTGTAAAAATAGATCTCATTATTCGCGGAGTCTGCGCTCTTAAGCCCGGAGTTCCAGGACTATCTGAAAATATTCGCGTGCGATCGATTATTGGTCGATTCTTGGAACATCATCGAATTTATTACTTTTTGGCGCAAGGTGAAGAGCAGGTATACCTATCAAGCGCTGACTGGATGGACCGAAATCTATATCGCCGAGTAGAGGTTGCCTTTCCTGTTCTTGACCCAGAAATCAAGGCTAGGGTTATCCGTGAAGGCCTACAAATACTTCTCCAAGATAACGCCTCAGCTTGGATAATGCAGTCCAATGGAAGTTATCAACCAATTCAATCTCGTAGTAAGTTAAAGAAAGTTGGCCAGCAAGAATTGCTGCAACTCATTCAACAAAAATAGCGCGCAAGTCTTTTACTCTGAGATATTCAAGGCCCCATCAACTAGTCGGTCTTTGATAAAAATTATCTCAAAAATACTCCCCTGACCAATTTGACTCTCAATGCGTAACTCCGCTTGATGACGCAGTGCAACGTGCTTAACAATCGCTAAGCCCAAACCAGTTCCGCCTGTATCTCTAGAACGGCTTAAGTCGACCCGGTAAAACCGTTCTGTAATTCTTGGGATATGTTCGGGAGCAATCCCAAGGCCACTATCAGTAACTGCAAATCGGGCGCCTCCATCCGGCAGATCGCTCCAATCAATTAAAATCTCCCCACCCTCTGGAGAGTATCGAATAGCATTATTTACTAAATTACCAAACGCTGAAATAATTTCACTATCAGAGCCTAAAATGTACTTCTGCGAACTGACCCTTAGAGTTAATATATGCCGCCCCTTTGATAAACTTCTGGCATCTAGCATTAACCTTTCAAAAACTTCAGCTAAGTTGACCATTCTTGTCTTTGGAGATACTGGACTGCTATCTAGACGAGTCAGTATCAGCAACTCATCGACTAAAGTTAGCATTCTATCGGACTGGGTCACCATAATTTCTAAATAACGGACTTTTTCTTCCTCTGAAAGAGGTAAGTCTCGAATGGTTTCTAAAAAACCGCTCATTATCGTCAATGGAGTGCGTAACTCGTGCGAGACATTCGCTACAAAATCTTGCCGAATTGCTTCATTTTTTTTAATCGCTGTGATGTCTTGACTTAACAGTAATTTCTGACTCTCCCCGTAAGGGATGATCTGTAGCCGAAGCATTACGTGGCCACTCTCCCCCATATGATCAAGCTGTAAAGGCATAGAGAAGTTTGCCTCCTGCATATACTGCACGAAATCTGGATGACGCAATAAAAAGGCTACGGGCTGATTTGTATCACGTACTGGGTCAATCCGAAAATGCTCCCGACAGATCTTATTACACCACTTAATACGATCCATCTTATCAAGCATGATTAAGCCATTTGGTGAGGCTTGTACCCCCTGAATAAACCGATCATATTGGTCTGCAGCAGCAGATATTTCTTGGTGCAAAACCTTGGATTTTTTTTCTAACAAACCATAAATTTCACGCCATAAACCCAAGCCACGCTTTCGACCTATTAAGTCATCCTTGAGTAATAAATCATGTAGTCGATTAATATTCCATAACTGGAAATAATAGGCCACAATAACAACCCCTATTAAAAAATAGGGCATCGTCTGCCATGAGATTAGCTCAGCCCAAAGAAAGCTGACAAGCATTAGTACAATTAAAAAATAAAAAAAACGAAGTCCCAAATTCGGCATGGGACTATTATTTCACGAAATGGGTATTGGATTACGAGTTAGCCTATACCCACTTCCTCGAACCGTCTCAATCATCGTCTCACAACCAATGGGGCTTAATACCGCACGCAGACGCTTAATATGGACATCAACTGTTCTTTCCTCAACAAAGACATGGTCTCCCCAAACCTTATCTAATAATTGTCCACGGGTATGAACCCTCTCCGTATTGGCCATAAAAAACCGCAATAAACGAAATTCGGTAGGGCCAAGCTCTACTTTTACAAGCCTACCAGACTGGTTAAAAGTAACCCTGTGAGTTGTGGAGTCTAAAGTCAAGCCATTAATCTCCAACACTTCTTCCTTGAGCTGTGGGGACATCCGGCGCAAAATCGCCCGAATCCTAGCAATTAACTCCTTGGGAGAAAAAGGTTTCGTTAAATAATCATCCCCCCCTGCATTTAATCCAGTAACTTTATCTACCTCCTCAGAGCGGGCAGTTAAGAAAATAATCGGAATATCCTTAGTTCGCTCGTTGGCACGAATTTCTTTAGCAAATTGAATTCCAGATTTACCAGGTAACATCCAATCTAAAACAATTAAATCTGGTAAAACATCACGCATGAGTTGCAAAGCTTGATCCGCTTGAAAAGCTCTTACGGGTAAAAAACCCTCATGACTTAAGTGAACAGAAATTAACTCCGCGATCGATGGCTCATCTTCAACAATTAATATGCTACTTGCCATATCTATTTATTCGCCTCTTCAATCAACTTATCTTGGGGAATATGGCGCACATCAGCACCTTTATCAACATAAATAACAAATTCGGCAATATTCTTGGCATGATCCCCAATACGCTCGACAGCCTTTGCGATAAATAGAAACTCCAGAGCTGTTGAAATGATGCTGGGGTCTTCACTCATATAGGAAGTTAACTTCCGAACAAATCCACGAAATTCATTATCAATCTCGACATCGTCCGCCACAATTATAGCCGCTGCTTTTGAATCCCCCCTGGCAAAAGCGTCCAACGATCTTCGTAGCAAACCTAACGCCATTTGCCCAGCAATCCGAATTTCAGCAACATTGATTTGATATTTTAAATTCGCTTCCAAGATTTTTTTGATCCTTGCCGCAATATGGTCTGCCTCATCACCAACACGCTCCAGGTTTGAAGCGGCTTTGGTAACAGCCAATACCAAGCGTAAATCCCTCGCAGCAGGTTGGCGCATAGCTAAAATCTCAGCGCACTCAGCATCAATGTTTAACTCAAGTTGATTGACTTCTTTTTCTAACAGCAAAACCTCATCAGCCAAGTCAATATCCATGGTCGCAAACGCTTTCATCGTCTTAGCAACTTGTGATTCAACGAGTCCACCCATCGCCAATAAATGCGAATTAATTTTATCTAATTCGTTATCAAATTGTGTTGAAATGTGTTTATCCGGCATATTTTCTCCTGAATTCAAATGCATTAACCAAAGCGACCAGTAATATAGTCTTCAGTTTCTTTTCGATCTGGCTTTAAAAATATCTGCTTCGTTTGATTAAATTCGATTAATTCGCCAAGATACATAAAAGCAGTGTAATCGGAAACGCGAGCAGCTTGTTGCATATTGTGGGTGACTATCGCAACTGTATAGTCTTTCTTTAACTCATGAACTAACTCTTCTACCTTGCCAGTTGAAATCGGATCAAGTGCTGAAGTTGGCTCATCTAATAATAAAACAGAGGGTTTTACAGCGACCCCCCTAGCAATACATAAGCGCTGTTGCTGTCCACCAGATAACGACAAGCCACTTTGTCCAAGCTTATCTTTCACTTCACCCCATAAGGCTGCCTTATTCAAGGCCCACTCTACACGCTCATCCATGTCCGTCTTATCTAGACTCTCATACAGCTTTACCCCAAAAGCAATATTGTCATAAATAGACATTGGAAAAGGTGTTGGTTTTTGGAAAATCATACCAACTTTAGAACGGAGTAAATTCAAATCACGGCCTGGTTCTAAAATATTTTCGCCATATAAGTTGATCTCACCATCAGCGCGCTGACCGGGATATAAATCATACATGCGGTTTAAAGTCCGCAATAAAGTCGACTTACCACAGCCCGAAGGACCAATAAAGGCGGTCACTTGATTCTCTTCAATATTCAAATTAATATTTTTGAGGCCCTGAAAATTTCCATAATAAAAATTTAAATTCCGAATTTCAATGGCATTTGATTTTTTCTGATTACTTTCATCGTGCCCAGCTTGATGCTCTTTACCACCAGCATTAGAGGCATTATTGTCCTCGTGAAACATTGTTTTCATCATCCCACTCATAACTTATCCTTTTCACTAAAAACAACCCTAGCTAAAATGTTCAACCCAAGTACTGCAAATGTAATGATCAGCGCCGCCGCCCAAGCTAAATTAACCCAATTATCATACGGGCTCATCGCAAATTGGAAAATTACTACCGGTAAATTAGCCATTGGGCTATTCATGTTCGACGAAAAAAACTGGTTATTCAGGGCCGTAAAGAGCAGCGGTGCTGTTTCACCACTAATCCGCGCTAACGCTAAAAGGATACCCGTAATTACACCGCTTTTTGCGGCCTTTAACGTGACTGTTAAGGCCACCTTCCAGCGAGGAGCGCCTAAGGCATAGGCGGCTTCACGAAGTGTTAGTGGGACTAATCGCAACATGTTTTCTGTTGTGCGCAAAACAACCGGAACTGCAATCAAAGATAGTGCACACGTGCCAGCCCAACCAGAGAAATGTCCCATCTGCGCGACCATAATGGCATAGACAAACAGACCAATCACAATCGATGGCGCAGACAGCATGATGTCTGTTACAAAGCGAGTAATCTCAGCAATAACGCTTTGCTTACCATACTCAGATAAATAAATACCTGCCAAAATACCAATCGGCGTACTTACCAGCGTTGCAAAGCCAACAATCATCAAGCTACCAATAATCGGATTAGCCAAACCCCCACCTTCAGAACCAGGTGCAGGTGTGTTTTGTATAAACAAATCCAAACTTAGAGTTGAAAAACCCTTGTATAGTAAAACACTTAAAATCCAAAACAAAAAGATCATCCCAATTAACATGGCGATCATCGATAAAGTTAAGCCAATTGTATTCGTTCGCTTTCTTTTAGAAAAAAGCCCCGGATCTATGACGCTACTGGCTTGACCACTTAACTTTGCTGACATTATGTTTTTGCTCCCTGACTAGCTTCCATCCGCATTAGCATAAACTTCGCTAAGGCAAGTACGATAAACGCAATAATAAATAAAGCCAAACCTAAAGCGAATAACGATGAATAGTGCGCACCAATTTCTGCCTCACCGAATTCGTTAGCTAAAGTCGATGCAATCGAATTCCCAGGTGCAAACAAAGAGCCTGATAATTTGTGCGCATTACCAATAACAAATGTTACTGCCATCGTCTCCCCAAGCGCTCGGCCAAAACCCAACATAATTCCACCAATCACCCCAGTTTTTGTATATGGTAGGACAACTCGTGTAACCACTTCCCAAGTGGTACATCCGATGCCGTAAGCTGACTCTTTCAAAACGGGCGGAACAATTTCAAAAACATCCCGCATCACAGAGGCAATAAAAGGCAAAATCATCATCGCCAAAATCAGCCCAGCACACAAGATACCAATCCCATTAAAAGCCCCAGCAAATAAAAAACCGAGGCCTGGAATTTTTCCCAAAGTAGCTGCTAAAAAAGGCTGAACATAGTCAGCAAATAATGGCGCAAAGATAAATAAGCCAAACATACCATAAATAATAGAAGGTACTGCTGCTAGGATTTCTACTGCAGTCCCTAAGGGTCTACGTAAACTTTTAGGACATATCTCTGTCAAAAATACCGCAATCCCAAAACTTAAAGGAATCGCAATCACTAAAGCAATCACAGAAGTTACCACCGTGCCATAAATTGCAATTAAACCACCAAACTCACCCTGAATGATGTCCCACTCGATCCGAGTAAAAAATCCAAATCCAAATTTATTTAAGGCAGGGTAAGCATTGATGATTAAGGAAAGAATAATTCCTAATAGAGCAAATAAAACAATCAATGCAAAACTTTGCGTCAAGTGTTTAAATAAAAAGTCAAAAACGTGTTGTCGCTTGGCAATAGCAATTGCTGCTGGATTGTGATTCGACTTGGCAGTACTCATAAGGACCATTCGGGAATATTAAAAAACAATAGCCTTGAAAGGCTATTGTTTGATTGAGAAAGGATTATTTCGTTTGAACCTGATTCCAGACAGATTTACGTATAAAGTCAGTTGTCGCATCTGGCATCGGGACGTAGTCTAAATCAAGTGCCATATTTTTACCTTCTTTAAAAGCAAAGTCAAAAAACTTCAAGACTTCCGCTGCATTTGCTTTATTTACAGGATTTTTGTACATCAAAATAAAAGAAGCACCAGTAATTGGCCATGAATTAGCGCCAGCAGCATTGGTTAAATAAATACCCATTCCAGGAATTTTTGACCAGTCAGTACTAGCAGAAGCTGCTGCAAAAGTTAAATCGTCAGGGCTAACATAATTTCCTGATAAATTTTTCATCTGCGCATAAATCATTTTGTTTTTCTTAGCGTAGGCATACTCTACATAACCGATAGAGTTTTTCACACGACTCACATTGGCGGCAACACCCTCATTGCCCTTACCACCGACAGAGGTTGGTGCTGGCCATTTAACAGCCGCTCCAGCTCCAACGGAGGATTTCCAAGACTCACTCACTTTGGCTAGGTAGTCCGTAAAAATAGCGGTTGTGCCAGATCCGTCAGCGCGGTGAACCACTGTGATATCTCCAGCTGGAATCTTTACGCCAGGGTTAAGAGCGGCAATTCTTTTATCATTCCAGTTCGTGATATTGCCCTGGAAAATATCTGCTAAGGTAATCCCGTCTAGTTTAATTTGGCCTGGCTTCACACCCTCAATATTCATCACTGGCACTACTCCACCAATAATTGCTGGAAACTGTACCAAACCGTCCGCTTCTAAATCATCAAATTTAACTGGCGCATCAGTAGCACCAAAGTCTACAGTCTTAGCTTTAATTTGTTTTATTCCACCAGAGGATCCGATCGACTGATAATTTAAACCAGAGCCTGTTTTAGCTTTGTAGGCTTCGGCCCATTTGGCATAAATTGGATACGGAAACGTAGCGCCAGCACCAGTAATATCTGCTGCTAATACTGAAAAACTCAAAGTTGAAAGGGATAGGGCTGCGAGTGCAACCGTTTTTTGCAATTTCAATAACATGTTGTTTATCCTTGTTGATGAATATCGCACGACGCGATTCACAAACAATACTATCGAAATATGTCAAATTGATGACAGATTATTGACAAGCGCGGGGAGTCTTGTTGTCGGTCCTTAATATTGCCTAAACTAGTCTATAAATGAGTTACTGAGTCTTCAAAAACTCCCATAAAGATAATTATCCTCGTTGAAAAAGCGTTTGACAGTCTAGTGGAATTAAGCCTTACTAGCCGATGAAACACTCTTCGATATCTTTTGAGCCGCCCACTCGGCCTTATTTCGAGTACTCGCCTCAGCCATAACTCGCAAAACAGGCTCTGTTCCCGAGGCGCGTATTAAAACTCTACCAATGCTGCGTAAGTCATGCTCTACTTCTGTAATCGTATCTTTTAACTGCAGATCTTTTTTCCAGTCGTAATCCTTACTAATCGCGATATTCATTAAGACCTGAGGAAATAATGAAATATCTTGTAATTGCGTCGCAATATCTTCTTTGCTGCGTTTAACCGTAGCTAAAACTTGCAGAGCAGCAATAATCCCGTCCCCTGTCGTGTGGCGATCTAAAAACAGTAAGTGCCCAGAACCCTCTCCACCTAAGACCCAATTTTTACTTCTTAACTTTTCTAAAACATAGCGATCACCAACTAAAGCCCTCTCAAATGGGAGGCCTAGCTTCTCAAAACCTTGCTCTATCGCCAAATTAGTCATCAAAGTGCCGACCACGCCAGCCACGCTTTTACCTGCAGCTAAACGATCCTTTGCGACAACGTACAGCAATTCATCGCCATTAAACAAGCGACCAGTTCGATCGATCATCTGCAACCTGTCAGCATCTCCGTCTAAAGCAATACCAAAGTCAGCACCCGTTTCTTTCACTAAAGCAATGCAAGCCGCAGGCGCAGTTGCTCCAACCTGATCATTAATATTTAATCCATTGGGTTGATTACCCAGAGGTATAACTTCGGCACCTAGCTCATGAAAAACATGGCCGGCAATGTGGTAAGCAGCGCCATGCGCTGTATCAACCACTAACTTCATGCCATGTAAATCTAAATGATTGGGAAAGGTGCTCTTGCAAAATTCAATATATCGCCCCGGAGCATCATCTAGTCTACGAGCCTTACCAAGTGACTCTGCACCAACAACTTGAAAGGGTTCAAGCAGGGCGTGTTCAATCTCGGACTCAATCGTATCGGATAATTTATCACCTAAGGCAGAAAAGAATTTAACGCCATTATCCTGGTAAGGATTGTGTGATGCAGATATAACTACGCCGGCATTGAGTCGTAAAGTACTCGTTAAATACGCCACCCCCGGAGTAGGAATTGGTCCGCATAAGACAACGTCTACGCCAGCCGCAGAAAAACCCGCCTCCAGAGCAGCTTCTAGCATATAACCAGAGACCCGCGTGTCTTTGCCAATTAAAACTGTGGTTCGGCTTCCCGCCTCATTTCGTTTAGAAAATACACGTCCTGCCGCATACCCTAAACGCATAATAAAATCCGGCGTGATCGGAAAAGTACCGACCTCCCCCCGAATGCCGTCTGTACCAAAGTATTTTCTTGTCATCCAGCGATTTTAGTATAAATAGCCATCAACCCGTTCAGTTTTAATGGCTGACCAAACCTGAATGGCTTCAACCGTCGGTCCAACATCATGGACGCGAACAATACGTGCTCCATGCTCTATTGCTGTCATTGCAGCAGCCACGCTTGCCATAGTTCGATCAGCCTGATTAGAACCTAAAATGAGCCCTAGAGTACTTTTACGAGAGATCCCAAGAAGTAAAGGTCGGCCATGAACCAAGAGATCTTCAAGGCGATTTAAAAGGGTTAAATTATGGGTCGGAGTCTTTCCAAATCCAATCCCCGGATCCAAAACAATGCGCTCACTTGCTATTGCATGACTCTTTAATACTGCTAAACGTTGCTTAAAAAAATCGTTTACTTCAATCACAACATCTTGGTAGCTTGGCCGCAATTGCATCGTTAATGGATTTTCTTGCATATGCATAACGCATAATCCAACCGCTTCATTTTCATGAGCTATTTGTAGATGTTCTTGATCGACAAACCCAGAAATATCATTGAGTAAATCAATTCCAACTTTTAATGCAGCGCGCATCGTACTAGCCTGATAGGAATCTAACGACAAGGCAACTGCACATCCTTGCAAAGCCTCAATCACCGGTAAAACTCGATCTTGTTCTTGCGCAGAACTTATAGCAACAGCTCCAGGCCTAGTCGACTCACCACCTATGTCAATAATCTGAGCACCTTCGGCAATCATCTGGTGAGCGCGCTCAATAGCAGTCTCGGTATTGAAAAATTTTCCACCGTCCGAAAACGAATCTGGTGTGCAATTTAAAACCCCCATCACCAGGGGCCTAAAACTAGTCTGCAGATCGAATAAAAAACGCCCGCAACGCCATGCTGCGGGCTGAGATTGCACTACCGTCAAATTTAAACCGCCGCCGCTGGAGCGCCGCCCTGAGCTGGAGTGGTAGTGCCGCCATCACTACCACTTGAACTGCTGATTGGCTCAGTGACCTTCGGTGGGCGAGGAGGTGAGCCCGCCATAATATCGTTGACTTGATCGGCATCTAAAGTCTCCCACTCTAATAAGGCAACTACCATCGCCTCGACCTTATCACGATTAGTTTCTAACAAATGCTTGGCAATCGCGTACTGGGTATCCACGAGTGATCGAATTTCTGCGTCAACTTTTTGCTGGGTAGCCTCTGAAACCGTCTTCGAGTTCATACGACCGAATATGCTTTCGGACTCGGTATCAACATACACCATCGTTCCTAAAGACTCGCTCATACCATATCTTGTGACCATATCCCGCGCCATTTTTGTGGCCCGCTCAAAGTCATTCGATGCGCCAGTACTCATCGAGTTTAAGAAAACTTCCTCAGCGGCGCGACCACCAAACAAAATTGCTAAATCCTCTAGCATTCTGTCTTTGTACAAGTTAACTCGGTCAAATTCGGGTAATTGCCAAGTCACACCTAAAGCCATTCCTCGCGGCATGATCGTCACCTTATGGACCGGATCAGCCTTTGGCAATAGTTTGGCAACCACCGCATGCCCAGACTCGTGGTAAGCCGTATTCTTCCGCTCATCCTCGCGCATGACTGCAGATTTTCGCTCTGGACCCATATATATCTTATCCTTGGCGTCCTCAAAATCACTCATCTCAACGCTTCGCTTGTTTCGACGCGCAGCAAATAAAGCAGCTTCGTTCACTAAATTAGCTAAGTCAGCTCCAGAAAATCCAGGCGTTCCGCGAGCAATAACAGCAGCATCAACGTCCTGATTGATCGGCACTTTGCGCATATGCACTTTTAGAATCTGTTCACGCCCACGAATGTCTGGCAAGCCAACAAAAACCTGCCGATCAAAACGGCCAGGTCGAAGAAGTGCTTTGTCAAGAACGTCTGAGCGATTCGTAGCAGCGATCACAATCACTCCGCTGTTGGCTTCAAACCCATCCATCTCAACTAACATTTGATTTAAAGTTTGCTCGCGCTCGTCGTTACCACCGCCAGTACCAGCCCCACGATGCCTACCTACAGCATCGATTTCGTCAATAAAGATAATACAAGGCGCTTGTTTTTTAGCATTTTCAAACATATCACGAACACGCGCAGCACCAACTCCAACAAACATTTCCACAAAGTCTGAACCCGATATGGAGAAAAACGGTACCTTCGCCTCACCCGCAATCGCTCTTGCCAGCAAAGTTTTACCTGTGCCTGGAGGGCCAACTAATAAAACACCGCGTGGTATGCGCCCACCTAGTTTTTGAAACTTGGCTGGGTCTTTTAAAAAGTCCACGAGCTCCGCAACCTCACCTTTGGCCTCGTCACATCCAGCCACATCCCCAAAATTAACAGGATTGTTGTTTTCGTCAATTAATCGTGCCTTAGATTTACCAAAAGAAAAAGCGCCGCCTTTGCCGCCCCCTTGCATCTGGCGCATCATGAAGAACCAAAAGCCAATAATCAAAAGAGTCGGTCCTAAGTAATAGAGTGCCGAAACGAGTAAATTGGGTTCATCATCAGCCTTCCCCGTAACCTGTACGCCGAATTTCATCAGATCCCCAACCATCCATATATCACCGGGTGAAATAATGTTGTAGCGGTTTCCATCCATAGCAGTTACTTGTAAGGTTCGGCCCTGGACATCTACTCTGCGAACTTTGCCAACTCGAGCATCATCCATAAACTGCGAGTATGTTAGTTGGTCTTGGGCACGTGGCTTATCAAATTGCTTAAAAAAGGTAAAAACAACGAGTGCCACGATTAGCCACACACCAACTTTTTGCATCATTTGATTATTCAAAATAACTCCATCCGTCTAATTTTTTATTTGATACCTAATAAGTAATTCTACTACCCTGTGTTTTCAAGTGCTTGCGGCCGATATATTTCTGTCATTTTTAACCTAAATCCCCCAAATGTCAATTAATACAATAGCTTAGATATATCTAAGCCAGAATCTTTATTTTAGAAACCTTCCTAGCAGGAAGGTTTCTGCCGACCGATCCCGCGAAGCTTTCGGTTTTCGGGGTGAAACAACTTTAAATACCTTTTTAAAAGACTCCACAATCTGACTATATCCACTTCCATGAAAGCACTTAATCAGCAAAGAACCATCCTCTTTCAAATGTTTTTGGCCAAACTCAAGAGCGAGTTCGGCTAAATTCTCCATCCTAGCTGAATCCGCAATGGCAACCCCAGATAAATTAGGTGCCATATCCGATAAAACTAAACTAACCCGACGATCAGTGATTACCGAGCCCCCAGGTAATGCCTCCTCTAGTTGCCATAAAACAGCCTCATCCCGAAAATCCCCTTGTAAAAATTGCACGTCGGCAATTTCTTCCATGACCAACATATCAATGGCAATAATGGTGCCGTCCGGCTTACCATCAGCAATTAAGGGGTTTTGCTTGCCAAGGTCTACTAAACGGTTACGAGCATATTGACACCAACTGCCAGGAGCACTCCCTAAATCAACTAAAACAGATCCGGCCTTAATTAAATGGTCTTGCTCGTCAATTTCTTTCAACTTATAGGCCGCTCGTGCACGATAACCCTCCCTCTGAGCCATCTTGACGTATGGATCATTTAAGTGATCTTGTAACCAATCTTTATTAAATTTATTTTTCGCCAACTGGACTCTTCTTAAAAATTACTTTCTGTATCAACCTAAGTCGGTCATAATACATGGTTATGGCTATTTTAGAACTTGATTCGGGAACTAGGGCAGAACTACGCTCCCAAGCCCACACTTTATCCCCAACAGTGATGATTGGTTCGGGAGGGCTGACCTCTGCAATCTTCAAAGAAACCGAACTAGCCTTGCAGTCTCACCAACTGATCAAAATCCGCGTATTAGGGGACGATCGAGATGCTAGACTAACTATGTACGATGAGCTCTGTAAGCAACTGGATGCAGCCAAAGTCCAGCATATCGGTAAACTACTGATCATTTATCGCCCTCAAACAATGAGCGACGATGAATTAAAAACATTACGCCAAAAATCTTCCAATAAAGGCAGAAATATCGATGGCTTTGGTGGCCCTCGAACTGTCATGGTCAAAAAATTTACCCGCAATCCCCAAAAACGCCCCAAGCCAGTGGCAACGAAAGTACTGGGGAATGAACGTGTGGCAGCTGGCGGTCAATTAAAACGCGCCAAAACGCGCCAAAAAAGCATGAAGAAAAGGGCCTTATCTTAGGCGCCTTCGTCTTAATCTTTTTGTTTTAATCTTGGCGTCCTGAGCTGACTCCAGGCATCTTCAAACCCTTATCCAGCATCAAGCCCGAAGTCTCGCTCATCATAGTAAATCGACAGGATCGCCAACAGATCCAAAGACCTAATATGATCTCAACGATAAAAAATATATTGGATACCGCATGCAGCCTGCCAAATTCTTTCGCCCAAGGAGATTGCATTACCGGCGCCCCACCTGCTAAAGCCATTTCACGCAACTCGTGCATCCATGGCTGAATGATGAGGGCCGCTA
>CALPOM020000060.1 GCA_943325205.2 Thermoflexus hugenholtzii JAD2
AAAGTCCCAATTTATCGAAGTCTTTCAGTTTGAATGAGGTGGTGGAGTTCAATCAAGACGATGCAAGCATTAAAAAATCTTAACCTGACTCATTGGCAGGCTATTTGGTCGATAAATTGGGGAGTAATACCCAGTAAATATCGCCAATCAATTTTTATTGCTTTAGGGGTTTCGCTATTAATACACCTATTATTGCTTGGGGTGAGTCCAACGACTGAAAATCCTCCGGCCAAGTACTTAAAGGCGCCGCTATCAGTCGTTCTTGTTAATAGTCAAAGTGCTCTAGCTCCCCTGAATCCGAGGCGTTTAGCCCAGCTAGATTTAAATGGGGGTGGGCTTGCTAATGAGCCTGTTACTGCCACAGCCTTAGAAGCGGTTAGTCCTGTTACGGCGCAACAATTAAAGCAACTCCAACAAGAGCAAACAAAATTACTGGCTCTGCATAAAGAGGGCTTGGCTACCTCTTCACAAACTGCGTTGAGAAAAAAACAAGAGGAGCAAGAAGTCACCGATCCTCTTGAAGCGGAATTAAGTAAGCGTCTTTTGAGAGAGAGTCAAATTCCACGAAAAGCAATTTGGACATCGACGAGTGCTAAGTCGGTAGTCTATGCGCAGTACTATGATGCAATGAAGCGCAAGGTTGAGCAATACGGCACACAGTTTTTTCCTAGATCAGCTGCCGGCCCCTTATATGGTAGTTTAGTTTTACTAGTGAGCGTCAATCAGCAAGGGAAAATCTTGCATAAACCAACGATTGAGCGCTCTTCTGGGGTCGCCGAATTAGATCGGCAAGCAATTGCGATTGTGAATGCAGCAGCTCCTTTCGGACGTTTTCCAGAGGCCATGCAAAGTAAATTAGACGTCATTGATTGGATCGCTACCTTTGATTTTATTCAGGGTCAAAATAAATCCCAATTAGAATTAAGAATGCACAAAACAACCAAGCCATGAACCACTTTCATTTAAATCCACGAGATTATCCTGGGCAAGATGTCTATGGTGTGCTTGGTAACCCAGTTGCGCATAGCTTATCACCCAAAATTCATGCAATGTTTGCTCAGCAAACGAACCAAAATATTCACTATGGCAAATTGTCATGTGACTTCAGTGACTTTCAAAGTACCGTAGAGACTTTTTTTAGCAGTGGTGGAAGGGGTTTAAATATTACGATCCCCTTTAAGTCAGAAGCGTATGTATTATGTGAGCATTTAACTCCAAGGGCAAAAGCTGCGGGTGTAATTAATATTTTATGGCAAGAAGAGGGACATTATTGGGGGGATAACTCGGATGGATTTGGTTTAGTCAGAGATTTGCTGAATTCAGGTGTGCAGCTCGAAGGAAGTGAAATACTGGTTCTAGGTGCGGGTGGTGCGGTCCAAGGCGTCATACTTCCTTTACTAGAACGATTACCAACAAGAATTTATATCGCAAACCGATCATTAGATCGGGCTCAAGTCCTATTGGAGCGTTTTACAGATCAAGCAAAAAATTATCAAGTTCAATTACAAGTGATTTCGTTAGAGGATCTTGAGCAACTAACGACCCCTATAGATATAGTGATTAACGGTACCTCAACTGGCTTATCAAATACATCAGTGATTACAGATGAAATTGCCCAAAAATTGACTTTACTAAATAGTACAAAACCACAATTTGCTTACGATATGGTTTATGGTAAACAGACCACTTTTTTAAAGCAATTTACTCAATTGGGTTTTCAAACTCAAGATGGCTTGGGGATGCTCGTTGAGCAAGCGGCAGTATCCTTTGAGTTGTGGCGGGCTTTACCAGCAAATAGCTTAGATACCCAGTTGGTAAAGACCGCGTTACGGACTTAGTTCACGCTTAGTTAACTGACAGGTTCTCGAACTTGCTTCTGCGCTAAGCAAAAGGGTTCTGCCCTCAGTCCATCCAGCCTTTACGCTTGAAGTAGACGAGTGGAAATATGGTGGAAATAATCATCATGACAATGGCGATGGGGTAGCCAATCATCGACTTTAATTCCGGCATAAATTCAAAATTCATACCCCAAATACTTGCTAAGAGAGTAGGTGGCATGAGGCCAACTGACACCACCGCAAAAATTTTGATAATTTTATTTTGATTGATATTAATAAAACCGACTGTCGCATCCATTAAAAAGTTTATCTTATCAAACAGAAAAGCTGTATGGTTTTCTAGTGAATCGATATCCCTCAAAATGAGTCTGGCTTCTTCTTGCTGAGTATCTGAGAGTAATTTACTGCGCATGAGATAGGAAAGCGCTCGCCTAGTATCCATGACATTTCGTCGAATACGACCGTTAACGTCTTCTTCTTTGGCAATAGTTTCTAAAACTTCAGCAGCAATTTGATCGGTGACTGTATTGGAGAGAACGCGCTTACCTGCTTCCTCAAGATTTTCATAGACTTCTTCTAGGGAGTCGGCAGAATATTCCGCATCCGTTGAATACAAATCAAGTAAGACATCTTTAGCGTCATTAACTGAACCAGGACGTAAGCGAGCGCGCATTCTGACTAGTCTAAAGACGGGGAGATCCTCATCATGGATTGAGAAAAGCGTATTATTTGCCAGAATAAAAGCTACACGGACGTTGCGAGAGACATCATCTTCATCGAGTAAAAAGTCTGTTCGAATATGTAAGTAGCCGTCTTCCCCCTCAAAATAACGCGCAGAAGCCTCGAGGTCGCCTAATTCCTCGAGTTCTGGGAGAGAAACTCCAAAGGCATCTTTAATCCAACCCAGTTCTTCTTCATCGGGTTCAATTGCGTCTATCCAAATTGGGTTATGGTAGTTTTGTAATTCACTACGGTCTTCTACTTGCTCTTGAGCCAACCGACCGTTTTGCAGGGTGAATAAATTAATCATAATGAATGCCCAAAAAGTAACTTCTTAACTAGAATCTATAGAGAGTTTATATTAATGAAATGAAACAGGACTGAATTTATGAAAACAGCGAATAAATCCCCTCAGCATAGTAGTGCTTCTAGCTTCATAGAAAAGTACCAAGCAGCCCTTGTTTCTCAGGATACGATGTTATGTATTGGGCTAGACCCAGATCCCAGCAGATTTCCGCCGTCCCTGACCGGACATGGGGGAGCGATCTATGCATTTTGCCGAGCGATTGTTGATGCAACGGCTGATTTAGTATGCGCTTTTAAGCCACAGATTGCATACTTTGCTTCAGCGCATGCAGAGACTCAACTAGAGAATTTAATTAGCTATATTCATGAGCAGTATCCCCATATCCCGGTTATTTTGGATGCTAAGCGAGGGGATATTGGTTCGACTGCCACACATTACGCCATGGAGGCATTTGAGCGCTATCAGGCTGATGCAATTACGGTCAATCCCTATATGGGTTTTGATTCCATTGAACCTTATCTAGCTTATGCGGATAAGGGTGTCTTTGTGTTGTGCCGAACATCTAATCCAGGCGGGTCAGATATTCAATTTCTAGAGGTGCAAGATGAGAAGACCCAGAAATTCATACCTTTATATGCAAAAGTAGCTCAAATGGCTTCGCAACAATGGAACGCAAATGGACAAATTGGTTTAGTCGTTGGGGCAACATTTCCTGAGGAAATTAGCCGCGTGCGGACGATCGTTGGGAAGATGCCTTTACTTATTCCAGGAATCGGCGCTCAAGGAGGGGACATACTTGCGACCGTCCAGGCGGGCAAAGGAGAAAACTTGTTAATCAACTCCTCCCGGGCAATTTTATATGCCAGTAGTGATACAAATTTTGCAAGTGAAGCAAGGCGCGTTGCTATAGAAACGAGAAATTCTATTCGCGAGGCCGTAAAAGTTTATTTAGGCTAGGGATACCCAGAAATACGAGATGGCATTACACTCTAATTGAATTAAAATTTAATTAGGAGAACGGCATGGCAGGACTTTCTACAGTTGTTAAAAATTTTCTTTTTGTTTTGGTTGGCGTAGCTGTTCTACCCAGTGCGATTGCCCAAACCGATTGGCCTAAAGCCAAACCGGTGAGTCTAGTAGTCGCCTTTGGTCCTGGTGCTTCCACGGATATTGTGGCCCGTAATTTAACACAGCGCTTGACGGATTTAACTGGTGGCACTTTTGTGGTTGAAAACAAGGGTGGAGCTGGGGGCAATATTGCCACTGGTCAAGTAAAAAGAGCAGCGCCAGATGGCTATACTGTTTTAGTACATAGTGTAGCTTTTGCAGTCAACCCTTCTTTATATCCAAACGCTGGTTATGACGCCTTAAAAGATTTTGTGCCGATTATTTTAGGCCCAAAGACACCCAATATATTCACTGCTAATCCAGGTGTATCAATTAAAACTTTACCCGAGTTAGTCGAAATGGCTAAAAAAAGTCCTTTGAACTATGCCTCATCTGGCATTGGAACGACGACTCATTTGTCAATGGAGCGTTTAAAGACAATTGCAAAAATTGATATTGTGCACGCACCGTATCAGCCGGCAACGGCAATTACCGCAGTCGTTGCAGGCCACACACAAATTGCGACTACATCCATGCCACCAGCTGTGCCAATGATTAAAGCCGGAAAATTGATTCCTTTAGCTGTTACGAGTTCGAAACGATCCCCTTTGTTGCCAGATGTTCCATCTATAACCGAATTTGGATATAAAGATTTTGATGATTACACGTGGTTTGGATTCTTTTTTCCAGCAGGAACGCCCCAAGTGATTGTGGATAAATTCAACACGGCGTTAAATCAGGCTATGGAAACGCCAGAGATCACTGAGCGTTTTGCTCAACTTGGCATGTCAAGTTCCAGTAACAGCGCTGCGGATTTTCGCAAGTTCTTACAAGCTGAAGTTCCAAAATGGGCCGCGGTTGTGAAAAGCTCGGGAGCGAAAGCAGAGTAACTGATGGCCAGGGCGTTGATTGTATTTACGCTCCTTGGAAGATAGCAGATGAGTTATGCACTATCAGGATTAAAGGCCATTTGAAGCTGCTTTAATAAACCTGCCAGGGCATAATCTCTAGCCTTTAACCGAACATCGGTGCGGGTTTGGTTGGAGATTATCGCTTGGTGATCAAGTAAACAAATACCCTCAGTATGGCTATACGACTGCCCATCTTTTAGCCACGCCCAACCAAAGCAAACAAAGCCAACCGGCTTTTCTAAGCTTCCACCCGAAGGGCCTGCTACGCCAGTGACTGATAAAGAAACACTAGCCCCTGATGCACGAAGAGCTCCCAGAGCCATCTCTTTTGCAACAGAGATACTGACGGCGCCTTGAGTTTGTATCAAATCCATTGACACCCCTAAATCAAGCTGTTTTGCCGCGTTACTATAGGTAATATAGCCTCTCTCAAACCACTTACTCGAACCAGCTAGTTCGGTGAGGGCTGCGCTAACCATCCCGCCTGTGCAGGATTCTACTGTGCAAAGACGAAGCTGATGATGCAGTAATACTTGGGCTATTTGTTCAACAGTACTGTCTAATAGGGTCTTACTCATGCGTGAACTTTCGGTGGCAATAAGGCTAATAATAAGGCTAATAAAGGAACTAGTTTAGTGGGTAGACCAGCTATCACATCTACACCTCAGGGAAACGGATGAATGTAACTACTAGTTTCTCCAATTTTGCTATGTAGTCCAGATAACTATTTTAGCTAATACGCCTGAGATTAGTGCGCATTAAATCCCTAAACGTATCAGTATAGAAAGACAGATTAACGTACAGCAGGCCGCTAAGATATCATCCAGCATCACGCCGAGGCCGTAAACATATTCTGCCCAAGGCTCTTGACTAGAGGTTGGCTGCCAATTTTTAAAAAATTGATCAACCCAAGCAATAGGACCAGGCTTGACGATATCAAAGAATCGAAAAAGTATAAAAGCGAGTATTTGATAAAACCAACTGGTTGGATAAATCATCATCAATATGAACCAAAACGCCAGCATTTCATCCCAAACCATACCCGAGTGATCGGGTGTTTTTATTTCTACGCCAGATTTTCCACAAGCCCAAATACCCACAAAAAATCCGACGAATAATAAAAAAATGATTTCTGACTCTAAGCTATTTGGAAAAGCCAGAGGAAAACCTAGTCCAATTACCCAAGCCCATAATGTACCAACTGTACCAGGTGCGTAGCGACTAAGACCACTCCCAAAACCAAATGCCAAAAGTCGCCATGGTCGATCTTTTATCCAATAAAAATTCAGCAGAGGTTTTTGCATACAAGTGAATTATGAATTAATGAGAAGTATAAAAAAAGATTTATTCTGTAATACACCGGATTACGATTCGTGCTGAAAATGATCAAACGATCGCATATATTGCTGTGTTAATTCTGCAGGTAATACATGGTTCTGGGAATCGATTAGATCGATTTTGCCAAATTCATCGTGGGAGCTGGTTTTTGTAATGACGCCAATTCGGGTAAGGGGAACCTTTAATTCTTGGCTAATGTGACTGATGATTTGGCGATTTTTTTCTGGTGCAGTAAAGCACAGTTCATAATCATCACCTCCTTTGAGAGTACAAAGACGTCTTAATTCCGGAGATAGTGCACTTACAATTTGAGACGTAGGTATTTGATCAATCCAGATGTCAGCATTCCATTTGGAAGCTATTAAGATATGTTTTAAATCACCCAGTAGCCCGTCGGATAGATCAATTGCTGCATGCGCAATACCTAGAAGAGCTATCCCAAGCTCAATCCTTGGCGTGGGGCAATGAAGTCGTGCTTGAATCGAATCGAGTACTTGACTTGGCTGCCATTCGCCGCGCTCTACCCCAAGGAGATAGCGGGCATCACCCACTACATTAGAAAGCCAAATATCATCACCCAGTTGGGCTTGGCTGCGTCGTAAAGATTGAGAGTCCGGCACATGCCCAAAAGCTGTAATACTGATCGTTAAGGGGCCTTGAGTGGTGTCTCCCCCAATGAGCTGACAATCATGATAGTCGGCTAATTGATGCAGCCCTTTTGCAAATGATGCCAACCAAGGTGCATTAACGTAGGGTAATGCAAGGCTTAAGGTATAAGCAACAGGTTTTGCTCCGATTGCAGCTAAATCAGATAGATTAACTGCTAAGCATTTATGCCCCAACTTTTCCGGATCGGCAGAACTAAAAAAATGCCGATTTTCTACTAGCATGTCTGTTGTAATTGCCAGGCAATACCCCGTAGGGGGTGGATTAATTAGTGCGCAGTCATCACCAATCCCAAGCAGAACAGAATTTGCAGATGAGATATCATGAGGCTTGTGATTACCCATGAGTGATTGACGATTAAAGAATCGTGCGATGAGATCGAATTCACCTAACTGGTTAGAATCTTCCATAGTCATGTGTAATTGTAGGAGATGTCTTTAACGTGGCGTAAAGTATTTTAAGAGTTGCATGATTAATCTGGGGAAAAAATGAGCGAAGAGTCAAATAAAGCGTTAACGAATCAACAAGAAGCTTTACGCAAGGCGGCGCTTCGATATCACGAGTTTCCTACTCCAGGAAAAATCTCAGTTACACCCACCAAACAATTAACCAATCAACGTGACTTGGCTTTGGCATATACCCCAGGCGTTGCTTCTGCCTGTTTAGAGATTGTAAAAGATCCAGCAACGGCGGTTAAATATACCGCAAGGGGTAATTTGGTTGGAGTCATCACAAATGGCTCAGCAGTTCTTGGTCTTGGTAATATAGGCGCCTTAGCAAGTAAGCCGGTGATGGAAGGTAAAGCCGTTCTATTTAAAAAATTTGCTGGAATTGATGTTTTTGATATTGAAATTAATGAATCTGATCCAGAAAAGTTAGTTGAAATTATTGCAGCTTTAGAGCCGACTTTTGGAGGGATTAATTTAGAAGATATTAAAGCTCCGGACTGTTTTTACGTCGAACGAAAATTGCGTGATCGCATGAAGATACCGGTTTTCCATGATGATCAGCATGGAACCGCCATTGTAGTTGGCGCAGCAATTACTAACGGCTTGAAAATTGTTGGTAAAAAAATTCAAGATGTGAAGTTAGTGACCTCTGGCGCTGGCGCGGCTGCTTTAGCTTGCTTGGACTTACTGGTTGATTTAGGCATGTTAGTTGAAAATATATGGGTAACTGATTTAGCAGGGGTCGTATATGTTGGTCGAAAAGAACTCATGGATCCGGATAAGGATGTCTTTGCCAAAGAAACTTCTGCTAGAACGTTAGCAGAGGTTATTGAAGGGGCAGATATTTTATTAGGCCTATCCGCTGGCGGAGTTGTTAGTCAGGAGATGGTTAAAAAAATGGCTCCAAATCCACTCGTTTTTGTCTTGGCTAATCCCAACCCAGAGATTACTCCGGCAGATGTTAAAGAAGTCAGACCTGATGCAATTATTGCAACCGGCCGCACTGACTATCCAAACCAAGTAAATAATGTCTTGTGCTTTCCATTTATATTTCGCGGAGCGTTAGATGTTGGAGCCACCACAATTACCCGCGAGATGGAAGTTGCAGCAGTAAATGCTGTTGCTGAGCTTGCCCAAGCGGAGCAAAGCGACATAGTAGCGACTGCATACGGGACAGCCAACTTAACTTTTGGGCCTGAGTATTTAATACCGAAGCCTTTTGATCCACGATTAATTACGATTATTGCTCCAGCAGTTGCGAAGGCTGCGATGGACTCTGGAGTGGCGACTCGGCCTATTCACGATTTTTCAGTTTACCAAGACCAGTTACAGCAATTTGTTTATCACTCTGGCACGCTTATGAAGCCACTCTTTGCTGCAGCAAAGAAAATACCCAAAGAGCAAAAGCGCATTGTCTTTTGCGAAGGAGAGGACGAAAAAATTCTGCGCGCTGTGCAAGTTTTAGTTGATGAAAACATTGTTACTCCAATTTTAGTAGGTAGACCTGGAGTTATAGAGCGGCGTATCGAGCGTTTTGGACTCCGTTTAGAAAAGAATGTGGACTACACCATTACCGATCCAGAGCATGATGAGCGCTATAAAGATTACTGGCAAACTTTTTATGAATTAACTAAACGCCAAGGTGTTACAGAATCGTATGCGCGTCTAGAGGTTCGCAGAAGGAATACCTTAATTGGTGCTCTCATGGTTCGAAAAGGTCAAGCGGACGGCTTAATTTGCGGCATTATTGGCAATCCAACTGCACACCTTCATTACATTGATGTAACTATCGGACATCAAGCTGGCACGGATATCTACGCCGCCATGAATGCTTTAGTTTTGCCTGATCGTCAAATATTTATTGCAGATACGCATATTAATTATGATCCAAGCGCAGAGCAATTAGCAGAAATTACGCGTTTAGCAGCTGCTGAGATGCGCTCTTTTAGTATTACACCAAAAGTTGCATTAGTATCGCACTCGAACTTTGGATCCTCACAAATGCCATCGGCAGAAAAGATGAGAAAAGTTTTAGAAATACTTCGTCAAACGAATCCTGAATTAGAAGTTGAAGGTGAGATGCACGGCGACTGTGCGCTCGATAGTGCGGTGCGTAAAGCTACGATGAAGGATAACTTATTAGCTGGTGAAGCGAATTTATTAGTCATGCCGAATATTGACGCTGCCAACATTTCGTATAACCTCTTAAAGGTTTCAGTCAGTAATGGCGTTGCGATTGGACCTATTTTGTTAGGGGCTGCCAAATCAGTGATGATTTTGACACCATCTTCAACCGTCAGAAGAATTGTCAACGTAGCCACATTAGCCGTTGTTGGAGTGAAAAAAACCCTTTTGTAAGAGGTGGTTTGAGGATAATTAGACCCTTTTTTTCATGAATAGAGTATGAATCTCTGCAGAAAATATGGCTCTAGCCACCCCTTCTAAATCTGTTAGTGAATGCAAACTAAATTATATTTCTTATAAAATCAATAACTTAGTAAATTGTTGTATCTGAGGTACTTGTCAAAAGAATCAGAAAAGAGTAATCTTGAATCATTATGATTATGAACACTCAAGAAAACGCCTCTACCTCTGGCTGGGAAGAGGATCAGACAGTTGATCACAGCCATGGTTCATCCAATGATTGCTCAAGTAACAGTTCAATGCACAATGCCTTGAATGGTGGTATGAACAATATCAATATGGCATCACCGCCACCTGCGCCTGTTTATCGCAGTACGATTTATTCGCCGGGTAATGTCCTCAGAGATTTAAGTGCGATACCTCCAAAAAAGCCTGCACCATCTTGGCGGGCCGCTTTAGCTGTTCGTGACGGCGGTCCAGCAGCGATGTTACGCAGTGTAAGAACTAATATTGTGCAATCGATTCGTGCATTTAGAACAGACGAGTTAATGGAGGCTGCGAGTGAGTTAGGTCAGCACTTTGTATACGCCAATGCTGCCCATGCTTTTACTAAAAGTGAAGTGTTAGATTCAATTGCAAAGGCTTATCACTTTACTCGGCAACAAGCCAAGAATTACGATCCCTTACTTGACGCATTGACTACGTTAATAGATAAGTCAGGACCACAACCAGGGTTTGTCGTGGTTTTAGAGGGTCTTCCTTGCACGTTGAAATTTGATAAAGATGCCCGTGAAACGCTTCTAGATGTGTTTAGGGACGCTGTTGAATACTGGGCTGAAAGACGTGTACCCTATAGAGTCTTTTACTCATTTGCTAATTAAGCTAGCTTAAAAACTTCCCCAAAGACTATGAACGGCTGACATCGCAACGATGCCAGCCGTTTCTGTTCTAAGAATGCGTTTGCCTAGAGTAGCAGCAATATATCCAGCTTGTTCAATTTGAATATTCTCCTCATCCGAAAAGCCACCTTCTGGGCCAACCAGAAATGACAGACCTTGTCCAGGCGCGCGTTTAATAATACTCACAAACTTCATCTCAGTGTGAGGAGACAGGAAAACGCGTAAAGATTGATCTGATTCGGAGGACTTAGCTAAAAAGTTGGTGAGAGTTAGAGGAGGATTAATCGTTGGCAATACAGTTCGCCCTGATTGCTCACAGGCTGCGATGATAATTTGTTCCCAGTGTACTATTTTCTTTTTTGCTTGTTGTTCATCTAGACGAACTATGCTTCGCTTTGAAATGATTGGAACTATTTTAGTTACACCAAGTTCAACCGCTTTTTCTATTAACCAGTTCATTTTTTCATTGCTAGCCAATCCTTGAATTAGGGTTAACGGATAAGGGGACTCCATTTGCGTATCGGGGTGTATATCAAACAACTCCAAATAAGATTTTTTATCAGAAGACGAGTCATGTAATTTAGCACTTGCTATTTGACCCTGACCATCAAATACCACAAAAACTTCATCTTGATGAATACGTCGAACCCGAAGGTGATGGTGAAGTGCATCAGAGGCTTGTGAGGGATTTATTTGCCAATCACCTGGATGATAAAAAATAGACATTAATTCAAGAGTTTTTATTGATGAAAGGGGGAGAACCAAGTTTATCTGGTAACGTAAGATGCATACATATTAAGTTACTTTTTAGTAAAAAAATTTTTTGTTTGGTAAGTGAGGTTATCAATTTGTACTTAGTGAATGCTCGACCAAAATATCTGACAAAACCTACAGATAAGCAATAGGAATTGCATCAACTGCAGAAGTAATAGGTATATCGCTGGATTTAAGGCAAAGGACCGCTCCTTGACCAATCGGGACTTGAAGGTTTTGAAGAACATCAAAATGTTTAATGGTGTTTAGACCAGGCGCAGCTGTTTTTTTTATTTCGATGGGATAAAGGCAATGATTTTCTTCAATGATTAGATCAATTTCTTTATTAGCCTTATCACGATAAAAGTAGAAGTGTGGCGTTTTTCCGTTGTACCAATAGCTTTTTAGTAACTCAGAAATCACCCACGTCTCTAATATTGGGCCAGAAAATGCCCCAGCTTCTAAGGCCTTTGGGCTGGACCATTTAGTGAGGAAGCAACATAAACCTGTATCAAGGAAATATATTTTGGGTGTTTTAACGAGTTTCTTCGTTATGTTGTTGTGATAAGGACGCATTAAGTAAACAAGGCCTGATGCTTCAAGCGCCCAAGTCCACAATTTAGCAGTTTTAGGGTCGATGCCAATATCATTTGCAATATCTGCATAGTTAATTAATTGTCCCGTCCTCGCGGCAATGGCTTGTATAAACTGAAAAAAAGCACTTTCATTACTGATTTTGATGAGATCCTTGATGTCCCTTTGGATATAAGTTTGTAGGTAGGAATTATAGAAAAGATCAATCGATATATTTTTTTGAGTAACAACACGGGGATAACTCCCTCGCCAGATTTTTTTGAAAATTTCATGTATTCCCCATTGAGGGTTGCGTCTGCGAGCCTGATTTAACCATGCATCAGACGGCAAAAATGGACTCGATTCGCTTGCATAATTATTCACTTCAGCATTAGAAAATCCATTTAACTCTAATATGGCTACTCTGCCAGCTAGGCTTTCAGTAACAGAATGCATTAGGTGAAATTTTTGAGACCCCGTTAGCCAAAATTGTCCATTCGTGTTGCTTTGATCTACCGATAATTTAATTTGGCTAAACAGTTGAGGTGCATATTGAATCTCATCAATAATCATTGGGGGTTTAAACCGCTTTAAAAAAACGACTGGATCTGTTTGAGCCAGTAATCTTGCATCTAAATCATCCATCGTGACGTAATTCATATCCTTGGATGCAAGACTTTTGAGTAAGGTGGTTTTACCAACCTGTCTTGGCCCAGTTAAAAGAAGCACTGGAAAAGTTTGGCTAGCTTCAAGTAGATAGTTTTGAAGAGTTCGTTGAAGCATAAGTCGGAAATAATGGAATTAAATTCCATTATTTCCGACTTATGCTTCTTCGTCAAGAGGTTAATAAAGATATTTCTAGTATTAATCAGAATAGCTTGTTTTTCCATGGGCATTAAAGGTAATTCAAGAGTCTTTTAAAAAGTTACTCAATCGACGGTAATTGAAACGATTAACTGCGGAGTGAAGAGTTACTCAATTTGAGTAAATAGCTCAATGCCTAAATTTGGCGTCTTATGACCAAAATGATATTGATTAAACTTAGGGCTTAGACTAAAACCAAATGTTAAAATAGCCTTCTAAACAAACTGCGTCTTCATTACAAAGAGTATTTATGCCTATTCAAATTTCCCCAGAAAACAAAGTCTTGATGGCCAACGCAATTCGTGCATTATCGATGGACGCTGTTCAAAAAGCCAACTCTGGCCATCCGGGGATGCCGATGGGGATGGCAGATATTGCTGTCGCGCTTTGGGGAGATCACCTCAAGCACAACCCCAAAAATCCTTCATGGATGGATCGTGACCGTTTTGTTTTATCGAATGGGCATGGCTCGATGTTGCTTTATTCGGTTTTGCATTTAACTGGTTACGACTTGCCCATGTCTGAAATTAAAAATTTTAGGCAACTGCATAGTAAGACTGCTGGTCATCCAGAATATCAAATAACACCGGGTGTAGAAACAACCACTGGGCCTTTAGGCCAGGGAATCACAAATGCTGTTGGGATGGCTTTGGCTGAAAAATTATTAGCAGAAGAATTCAACCGACCCGGCTATGAGGTAATAAATCACTATACCTATGCTTTTTTAGGCGATGGCTGCTTGATGGAGGGCATTAGTCATGAGGCCTGTTCTTTAGCCGGAACACTTGGCTTAGGAAAGTTAATTGCTCTGTGGGACGATAACGGTATATCTATTGATGGCCGGGTCGTATCTTGGTTTGCCGAGGATACGCCAAAGCGTTTCGAGGCTTACGGGTGGAATGTAATACCCAATATTAATGGCCATGATGCACAGGAGGTTTCAAGTGCTATCGCCTACGCCAAATCAATGAGAAATGGTAAGCCTACTTTAATTGCCTGTAAAACCAGAATTGGGGAAGGATCACCCAAGTTTGCAGATACGGATAAGGTACATGGTAGTCCGCTTGGTGACGAGGAGATCGCCGCGACAAGGGCCGCAATTGGATGGCCTTACCCGCCATTTGAGGTTCCTCGTGAGGTATATGCCCTTTGGGATGCGCAAGAAAGTGGTGCGTCTGCAGAGCTTCTTTGGCAGGATTTGTGGCAAGG
>CALPOM020000061.1 GCA_943325205.2 Thermoflexus hugenholtzii JAD2
GTGTCACATTGGTCAATAGGCATTGATATTGGCGGAACATTCACGGATTTTGTTGCAATTGAGTCCAAAATGAGCCGAATTTATGAGTTAAAAATATTAACAACTCACTCTGATCCAATGATCGGGGTTATTAAAGGCCTTGAAGAATTAATCCAATCTCATACTATTAATCCCCAAGATATTTCACGAGTAGTGCACGCTAGTACGCTATTTACGAATGCTTTAATCGAGCGGACTGGGTGCGTAACTGGCTTGATTACTAATCAAGGTTTTAAAGATATTATTGAAATGGGTAATGAACGAAAATATGACTTATATGACTTGGCTATTTCAAGAAATAAACCAATTGTTTTAAGATCCCATCGCGCTGAGGTAAGTGGACGAATCAATGCAAAAGGCGAGGAGTTAGTCCCCCTCAATCTCGATGAGTCAATGTTAGCAATAAAAAAACTTAGTGATTTAGGCGTTCAATCTATCGCCATCTGCCTATTACATTCCTACTGTAACCCGTCACATGAAAAACAATTAGCAGAACTAATCCTAAAGACATATCCATCTATCGTAGTTACTCTATCCTCCGAAGTGAGTCCAATCATTCGAGAATATGAACGAACCTCTACCGCCGTGACGAATGCCTATATAAAACCTCTTGCCAACTCCTATCTTGGCAGTTTTGAAAAGGTGTTGAATTCCTTGGGAATTCAATCTCAAACCCTCATGATGCTGTCGAATGGTGGACTAAATCGACTGCAAGAAGCAAAAAATAATCCCATTGCGCTTTTAGAATCTGGGCCAGCAGCAGGTGTGACTAGCGCAGCCTATTTTGGTAAGGAAGAAAATTTTCAGCAGTTACTAGCTTTTGATATGGGTGGAACCACGGCTAAGCTATGCTTAATCGAAAATGGCCAAGCAGCTATTACCCATGCCTTCGAGGCGGCAAGACTTAAAAGATTTGTTCCAGGTAGTGGTATTCCACTTCATATTACGACTGTTGACCTCATTGAAATTGGCGCAGGAGGTGGAAGTATCGCTGAATTAGATGCACTTGCACTCCTCACTGTTGGTCCCAAAAGTGCCGGCTCTGAGCCTGGTCCAGCTAGTTATGGGCTTGGCGGCCTTTTACCTACCGTTACGGATGCAAATTTAATTTTGGGATACCTAAACCCACTATTTTTTGCAGGTGGTAAGCTCCCCCTATCTAGGGAACTCGCACTCCAAAGTACGACACATCTATGTGAGGCACTAGCGATCACAGCAACTCAATTAGCTTTAGGTATTCATGATATCGTCGCCGAAAATATGGCAACAGCAGCACGCTTACATGTTGCCGAGCATGGCCATGATCCAAAATCTTTTGTCTTAGTAGCGACTGGTGGTGGTGGCCCCCTACATGCTTACTCGATCGCAAAAAAAATCGGTGTAACTAAAATCCTTTGTCCATCGAATGCAGGTGTTGCCTCTGCATTTGGCCTACTCATTGCTCCAGCTAGAGCGGATAGATCAAAAACAATTAGTTTTAGACCTCAGGTAGATGATATTAAACAGTTTAAAATTACCTTATCTGATCTAGAAAATGAAGTTCGACACACATTAATTTCTTTGTCAGAAACTTTCTCCCCCATCGAAATAACCTATCAAGCTGAAGCACGATTTGTCGGTCAAGGATTTAACTTGCTCTTTGATTTAAACCACACCAAAACATACCTCAATACTAATAAAAATTACTCAGATGATATTCAAAAAACATTTCTAAGCGCTTATCTTAAAAAATTTGGCAGAATACCCCCTAATGGAGTTATTGAACTCGTAAATTTACGCGTTCATGGTATTTCAAAACCAATCATGCCATGGATTAGATCTCCATTGCCTGAGATAAAAACATCCCCTATCGAATTGAACAGACCTGTATATTTCAAAGAACTAAATGCTTTTATAGATACGCCTATTTTCAATCGTGGTCAATTACCTAACAATTTCAAAAAACAAGGTCCATTATTAATCGAAGACTCTAGTACCACAATTGTCGTCGGCCCAACCGCATCTATAGAAAAAACAAATAATGATAATCTTCTGATGCTTATTAATGCATAAATAACTCAAATATGTCACAACCACAAACACCCTTTGATACTATATTTTTAAAAATATTTTGGACACGAATCCAGGCAATCGCAAATGAAGCTGCTCAGCTAATTATTCGTACGTCTTTTTCAACGCTATCCTCTGAAGCGAATGATTTTGCAGTTGTTATTACCAACTCTCAAGGCCAGGCCATTGCTGAAAATAGTGGAAGTATCCCCTCCTTTATTGGCACTCTTCCGAAAACAGTTCAAGCAACGATCAATCAAATTGGTAAAGAAAATATGTCAGATGGTGATATCTTTATCACTAATAATCCATGGATTGGTACTGGCCACCTAAACGATGTTTGTCTAATTAAACCAATTTTTTATCTGCAAGAAATTATTGGCTTTTCAGCAACAGCAGGGCATGTCCCTGATATCGGTGGAAAAATTCGCTCAGTTGATGCACGTGAATTATTTGAAGAAGGTTTTCATATCCCAATTATGCCCCTTTTAAAAAATGGCGAGCCAGACTCAACTCTCGTCACGCTCATTCGAACCAATGTTCGTACACCAGATCAAACTGTGGGTGATATTTTTTGCCACGTTGGTGCTGTGGAGTTAATCAGTTCGCGCATATCAAACCTGATGCAAGAGTACACCCTAACAAATATTGATGATCTGGCTAACGAGTTATTTGAACGAAGTAAAACAGCAATGCAAGAAGCAATTCACAAACTACCAGAAGGCCTGTATCAGTATTCGATGCAAACCGATGGTTTTAACGAAAGATTTAATTTTTGTGTTGCTATTACTATCAAAAATAAATCGATTACTTGTGATTTTAGTGGCTCATCTCCACAACAACCCTTTGCAATTAATTGCGTATTATCTTATACCAATGCCATGGCAGTTTACGCGATTAAAAGCCTACTACTTCCATCACTACCAAATAATCACGGATTATTTGAACCTCTCATCATCCAGGCACCGGAAGGATCAATTTTAAATCCAAAATCTCCAGCCCCAGTTGGGGGAAGATCTTGCACGGGTCATTATGTACCCTGTCTTATTTTTGGAGCACTAGCAACCATATTACCTGAGCAAGTAATGGCAGCCTCGGGATCACCAGTCTGGATTACCAATCTTAACGGCCTACGCGCAGATGGCAAACCATTCGCAACAGTCCTTTTTTATAATGGTGGAATGGGAGCTACAGTTAGCAAAGATGGTGCGTCAGTAATGTCCTGGCCAAGTAATATCTCACCAACTCCGATAGAAATTGTCGAACGTGATGCACCTTTTTTCTTTGAAACAAAAACACTAATCCCTAATTCAGGGGGGCGAGGTAAATATCGCGGTGGCCTTGGCGAAATGGTATCCTTCATCAATCAACATACAAGCCCAGTCTCTGTAGTTTTTCTGACTGAACGAATCTATATTGCGGCTCCTGGTATTACAGGGGGTGAGGCTGGTGCGTTGGGTAGCGTTAGCATTAATGGTCAGATAATCGATTCACGTAAGCCTCAACTTCTGCACCCTGGAGATGTCGTTGTTTTAAAAACTCCGGGAGGTGGTGGCTATCAAGATTATAAAAACAGAAGTACCGAATTACAAATAGATGATGTTACACAAGGCTATGTCACTTAAAAAGAAGGTTGAATCATGAAAAATCACACTTTAAAAAAATGGTTTATAGGCTTTTTTATATTATTTAGTAACCATATACCGCTAGCTTTTGCCCAGCCATTCCCGAGTGAGAAGCCCATTACCCTCATTGTTGGATTCTCACCGGGTAGTAGTATTGATTTAGTCGCTCGAACTTTTGCAAAATCTTTAACCGTCAAATTCAAACAACCTGTGATCGTTGAAAACAAACCAGGAGCCGGCGGTAATATCGCCGCGGAATTTGTTGCGAGAACTAAACCTGATGGCCATACATTATTAATCGTAGCCAATAGTATTGCAATTAGTCCTGCGCTTTACCCCAACATGAATTTCGATGTAAAAAAAGATTTTATGCCTATCTCCTATCTAGGTATCGGCCCCGTAATCATCAAAGTAAATAAAGATTTAAAGCTCAACTCCATAAAAGAATTAGTAGCCTACGCGAAGGCTTATCCAGGAAAATTAAACTATGGATCCTCCGGTGAGGGAGGAACTCCTCATATGGCCAGTGTACTTTTCGAACAAACAGCAAATATTAAAATGACACACATTCCATACAAAGGAGGGGGAGATGCATTGGCTGCTTTAATGGGAGGGCAAATCGATCTTTTAATTAATCCGCTATTGGGCGATGTGCAATCAGATAAGATCATATCCCTAGCCATTAGCGGTAATCAACGATCACCACTCGCGCCAGAAGTCCCAACTTTTAAGGAAGCAGGTTTTGATTTTAATATCGGGGTGTACTACGGGGTAATCGGGCCAAAGGGTATAAATCCAAGAGTACTTGAACAATTAAACCAATATTTTAATGAGGCCATCTCTGATAAGGACCTTGTCGAAGTTATTACCAATAAGAGTGGTATAGTCATGCAAAAAATGACCCCATCAGAATTTGGGGATTACCTCATCAAAGATATGGAACTTTGGAAAAAAGTTGTCTCTAAAAAAGTTTCTTAAGAAAAACTGGCTACGATAATCTGTAACTCTAGAAGATCCCCAGAGCCATTTATTTAAATATGCTAATGGTTCCCATGTGCGTAAGTGCGTGATGAGTCATCGTCTTTACCAAATTCGCACGATAGTCCTTAGTAGCATACATATCCTCAATCAGGTTTTCTGTGCTGATTTCTAAATTTGCAGCAGCGTCGTCAACAAAAGATTCCAGCAGATTTTTTTCTAGCTGAACTAAACGATACACTCCAGATTGCCCAGCTCCAGTCACAGCTACTCGAACAGATCCTTCAAATCTGGCAATAAAAACTCCCGCCTGTGGATACCTAGCTGCTGGGCTCTTGAATTTTGCATAGCCAGCGGATAAAGGAGTTGGAAACCGAATCGCTATAATAATTTCAAAGGGCTCCAGCGCAGTCTCGAACAATCCCACAAAAAAATCATCCGCTCTGATCTCACGCAGATTTGTAATGATCGTTCCACCCAAACCTAACACGGCAGATGGATAATCCGCAGCAGGATCATTATTAGCAACCGATCCGCCAATAGTTCCCCGTTGACGTACTTGGCGATCCCCAATGGAGCCAGCCAAACCAGCTAATGCAGGAATTAATTCTTGGACAATTGTTGAAGTAGCAACTTGAACGTGTGTAGACATCGCACCAATGATTAAATCATTGGAATCAACCCTTATAGCATCTAATTCTCCTATGTGACTTAAATCAATCACATGGTCTGGTGTAGCTAAGTCCTGCTTCATCGCCGGCAACAAAGTATGGCCGCCAGACATAAAAACTGCGTTCTCTAAGGTCTGAGACAGCTCTTTGGCTTGTCCTAAAGTAGTCGGACGATGGTAAGTCATTGGACTCATTTACTACCTCGTATATAGCAATTCGCTTGGTTATTCATTACTGGCATTGACTTAACGCGCATGCATTTTTTCTGATGCAGCCACTATCGCTTTGACAATATTATGATAGCCCGTGCAGCGACAAAGATTTCCCTCCATCTCAGATCGGACTTCCTCTGGAGTTAATACCCTCGCATGGCGATTAATTAAATCGACGGCAGACATCATCATCCCTGGAGTACAAAAGCCACACTGCAAAGCATGATGCTCTATAAATGCCTCTTGAATAGGATGTAAATGAACCCCATCAGATAAACCTTCAACAGTTACAACGCGACTATCCTGCGCGTTAGCCACTAGGACTGTACAGGACTTGACCGATACCCCATCCACTAAAACAATACAGCACCCACACTGCGTGGTATCACAACCAACATGGGTGCCAGTCAGACCCAAACTGTCTCGTAAAAATTCAGCTAAAAGCATATTATCTGGCACGTCTTTGGATACCAATCGACCATTCACCTCTAATCCAACCATACTCATAACAGACCCTCTTTATTTTTTCGAGCAGCATCTAAGGCAGTCCAAATCTTTACTGACGTAATTGGCATGGGAATTTCTATAGGGCCACATATTGGCATTAAGGCATCTTCCACGGCACTAGCAATAACAGCCAAAGCGGGAGTCGTTCCACCCTCACCACCAGCTTTGATACCAAAAGGGTTTGTGGGTGACAAAACCTGTGCGATTTCAGTTTTAAAACTCGGTAAATTATCAAAACGTGGCATGGCGTAGTCCATGAATGAGCAACTCAATGGTTGCCCAGAACCAGCATCTATAAAACACTGTTCCCATAATGCCTGCCCAACACCCTGAGCAATACCGCCATGTGTTTGCCCATGAACAATCATTGGATTAATACAACGTCCAACATCATCTACCGTGGCATAGTTCAAAATAGCTAGAGCACCGGTCTGCGGATCAATCTCGATCTCACAAATACAAGTTCCATTCGGAAAGACCGGTGTATGCATCTCATTATCACGTCGTACTTGAATACCACCTTGCAGATCGGCAGGTAACTCCGATCGTTGTGCCAGTCGCAATAATTCGAACCAATCTACTTGAGTCTTCGAAGGCCCGTGAACAAATAGCCCCTGTTCAAACTCGATCTCGTCTACTAAAACACCCAAGACAGCTGCTAATATATTTTTAGCTCTGACTTTTAAATCAATTGCGGCGTAAGCTAAGGCCGTACTTGCATGACGTAATGAACGCCCTGAATGAGTCCCACCACCCGCACTCACAATATCGGTGTCGCCCATCGTAATAAAGACTTGTTCAAAAGACACTTCCAGCAAATCAGCCGTCACTTGCGCAAAACTTGTTTCATGACCCTGTCCAGCCGGTTGCGTTCCAATGACGACTTCAACATGCTTCTCGCGGACTATCAAGTCAACCCGCTCTTTTGGGAACCCAATCGAAGACTCTACATAATTAGCAAAGCCAACACCTAGTAACTTACCTCTTGCCTTTGCCTGCGCGCGACGCTTCTCAACACCCTGCCAATCTGCTAGTAATAGGGCTTTGTCCATATTTATTTCATATTCGCCACTATCATAAGTTGAACCAATGGCATTGGTATAAGGCATCTGATTTGGTTTAATTAAATTCTTGCGGCGCAACTCCAACCGGTCTATGCCGATTTGACGAGCCGCTTTATCAATCAGGCGCTCAATCGCAAATGTGACTTCTGGTCTACCCGAACTTCGGTAAGCCTGGGTTGCCATCGTATTTGAAAATACTGCTCGTGACCTTAAAAGTAATAGAGGAATATCATAGGAACCAGTTACTAATCCCGAGCCTTTACTCAAGGGTGATAAAGAAACGCAGCAAAATCCAACATTACTCAAATTATTGGCTCGCATCGCCAGAAATTTACCATTGGCATCAATTGCTAAAGAAACTTCTGTAACTAAATCTCGGCCTTGATAATCAGTTAAAAAAGCCTCAGTTCGATCAGCCCGATATTTCACGGGTAAACCGATTTTTTTCGAGGCCCACATAACTAGACCAAATTCCACAAAAACTCGATTACGCGTCCCAAAGTTCCCACCAACATCATAGGATAAAACACGTACCTTTTCTGGGTCAATCCCTAAAACCTGTGCGAGCTCTTTCTTTTGCCGTACTGCCCCTCCACTACCTGCGTATAGAGTGTAACTTTGTGTCGTCTTGTCAAAATTACCCAATGCAGCGCGTGGCTCAAGAGGTACTCCAGTGACTCGGTTAATGTGCGTTTTCATGGAAACTACATGGGCGGCTTTTTCAAAAGCTACATGAGTAGCTTGCTCGTCACCAAAACTTGAATCCACTAGCATATTATTGGGCAGATCCTCCCAAACCAGAGGCGCATCAGATGCGGCAGCTTTTTGCGTATCTGCTACCCAAGGTAATTCTTCATAGTCCACTAGTAAAGCCTGCGCAGCTTGTCTGGCCTGCTCACGCGTCTTTGCAACAACCATGGCTACGGCTTCTCCAACATATCTGGCTTTATCGGTTGGTAATAAAAAATGACGTCCAAGGAAAACTGGCGTATCGCTCGGTCCACGCAAGCGGACATCAAACTTGGTCGAAGGTACCGGACTGTGATCGATGGCGTTTAATCCATCTGCTAGGCAATCTTGCCCTGTAAAAACACCTAATACACCAGGCATTGCTAAAACAGGATCTTTATCAATATGCAAAATACGTGCATGCGGATAGGGTGATCTAACCATCCATGCCCAAGACTGATTAGGTAAATTAAAGTCGTCTGTAAAGCGTCCCTGACCCGTCACTAAACGCAAGTCCTCTTTCCGCGCCAATGGTTGACCAACAGCTTTTAGGGTAACTCCGTCGATTAGATCAGCAGGTCTAGGCTCAAGTTGTAAACCTTTTGATATGTCATTCATTAAAGAAATTACCCCTCATGAATAACTTGCTGATAATGAGATAAATCTAAATATTGCTCTAATTGCGAGGAATCTAATGAACCCGTACCATATTTCTTACGTAACTCAACTACGGTTTTCATACCCTCTAACAAAACCTTACCATCTGGTGTTAATCCAGAGCGCGCAGACAATAAACTTGCCATGACTGCAGATATCACACCGGGTTTAATATCTGGCATTTTTGCTAACAATAATTCGGATGCTTGAGAACGATTATTCGGATCGAGCGTCCAGGCAAGTCCTTTTAAATACCCACGAATAAATCCCTGAGCATGCTTGGCATGCTGCTTTAACCAACTAGCTCTTGCCGCCACAATACCGCCCTGATAAGCCGAGAAAGTTTGCGAACTTTGTCTGAGTACTTGGAATCCAGCCGCCTTGGCAATGCTAGTAAATGGTTCGATCGTAATGGTACCAATATGCTGGCCATCTTTAACAGACTGCCAGCGCTCTGGCGTAGCACCAACCGCAACCGGCAAATAGTCATTACGACCTAAACCTAACTCTTCTAACATGGCATAAAATACAAAAGCAAAGCCAGTACCGACAGCGTCTAAGGCAAGACTCTTGCCCCGGATCTCTTGACTAGAGTGAATACTGGAGTGAAATATCGCACTCAGTTCAATTTGAGTTGCGCCCATAATAACTCGAAAATCACTCCCGCCATCAAGCGCCACAGCACCCTGTCCCTCTTGGTATGCAACAATGTTGTCAAACGCCGTAAACGCAATATCAAAAACCCCAGCATGAAACTGCTGAATCTGATAAACGGAACTCGGTGTCGTTTCTATACTGACGTCTAAATCCTGCTCCAAAAAATAACCCTCTTGAAGCGCAGCAAAAATGGGTAAGTTGGGTGCTCCAGGAAAAGCAATTATTTTGATTGGGGTTGGCATCTGTCTTTATCTATTGGTATGGGTTCGGCTAATTCATATAAAATCACAAAACCTATTTTAACTGATTCAAACATGCAAGAGGTCGACTTGAATTATCCATATTCCGTATCAAAATTATTCATCTTATTGACTCTTTGGAGTGGTTTTTTGGGAGGATCCCTGAGCCATTCTGCAGAGCCCTACCCGACCGGACCAGTGCACTTAATCGTGCCATTTCCAGCTGGTGGAGGAGTGGATACCGCCGGTCGAATCCTAGCTCAAAAATTGACAGAAAGTTTTGGTAAGTCCTTCATCATCGAAAATCGCGGTGGCGCCAACGGGAATATCGGAACAGAGATCGCAGCTAAAGGGAATCCGAATGGGCAAACTCTTCTTTTTACTGGCGCAGGCTATGTTACTAATCCGAGTCTGTATAAAAAAGTACCTTACGATCCCATTAAAAGTTTTGAGCCAGTCAGCCTCATGGCTCTTGGTCCAAATGTACTGGTTGTCCATCCCTCCTTACCAGTACAAAGCGTCAACGATTTAATCGCCCTCTCAAAAGCAAAACCAAATCAAATTGGTTTTGCGGGTTCTGGAAATGGTAGCACCCCACACCTTGCTGGAATGCTGCTTAACACCATGGCCAATATTCAAATGCAACATATCCCCTATCGTGGCTCAGGACCTGCGATTACAGCCCTTTTAGCAGGTGAAGCCCCGGTCATGTTTTTGCCAGCAATCAACGCATCCAATCTGATCTCTACCGGCAGAGTAAAAGGCATTGCAGTTACTAGTACTGAGCGCTTGGCAGCCTTTGCCAATCTGCCAACAATCTCGTCAATACCGGGGCTCGCTGGCTATGAGTCCAGTCAATGGTACGGCGTTTTAGCTCCTGCTGGGACTCCCATTGACGTATTAGACCAATTAAATACTCGGATTACGCGAATTATGCAATCCGCAGAGATGCAAGAAAGAATGAAGTCTGATGGACTAGTTATCATGGCCGGTAACCGTGATCAATTTGCCAAACACATTAAAGCAGAACTGAGTAAATGGTCTAAAGTAATTGCCAACTCAGGCGCTACGATCGATTAAGGCCAAGCATTTAAGATCAAACATCCATCAAAAAAATTGCTTACTTTTTAATAGCGGAGTTACTCTGGCAAAATGCCCGCGTAGTCAACCACTTTTTTCCAACGGGCAATCTCCGCTTTTAAAAATTGCTGAAACTCCTCCGGTGAACTTCCAACTGGCTTGGCACCTTCCATATCAAGAATGACTTTCATCTCTGGCGACTGCGATGCTTTAAAGGTGGCTGCACTCATTTTTTCTAAGATCGCCTTGGGAGTCTTCGCAGGCGCTAACAAGGCAATCCAGGAATCATATTCATAACCAGGCAAACCCGATTCAGCCAAAGTTGGAATACCTGGTAGAGATGGCACAGAATAGCGCCCAGAAACTGCCAAAGCCCTTAATTTTCCTGCTTTTATATGCGGTATTGCCGTCGAAATAGTCGCTAAATTGACTTGTACTTCATTAGCAAGTAAAGCATTGACTGCAGTTGCTCCACCTTTATAGGGGACATGAACCATTTCAACTCCAGCCATATGCTTAAATAATTCCATCGATAGATGCGTACCTGTCCCAATACCACTCGTACCATAATTTAATTTCCCAGGATTAGCTTTGGCATAGGCAATTAGCTCTTTAACAGTCTTCACCGGCAGAGCAGAAGTTACAACCAACACATTGGGGAAAGATGCTAATTGCGTAACCGGTTCAAAATCTTTTAAGACGTCATAGGGTAATTTTTTATAAATGCTCGGACTAATAGAAAAAGATACCGCTACGGCTAAAAAAGTATATCCATTGGGTGCGGATTTAGCAGCTACATCTGTACCATTGACGCTGCCTGAACCTGGCCGATTCTCTAAATACACTGGCTGCCCTAATTCATCAGAAAGTAGTTTAGCTAATGGTCTAGCTACTTGATCGGTCGATCCTGCAGCACCCTGAGGAACAATAATACGAATCGACTTATTGGGCCACGCCTGGGCAAATACAAAATTGATTTGAAAAAATTGCAATATTAAAATACTCAATAGCCACTGCATAGACCTCACTAACTTGGCTCTTTTCATGCTACAAATCCTTCTCTTTGTTCGGTCTAAATTTGGTCTCCGGTTTAACATTTTTTCTTTGCTGCCCTAAACTAACCAAACCATTATCTAAATACCCTCCGGCAACTGCAACCCGAGCGTTTTGATCCCAAATATCTAACCAATCGCCACTAGCCTCTCCATACCATGGCTCTTGAGGGCGAAGAGTCGGCAAGCCAAGTTCCCCCCATAACTGTTGGGCACGCTGCATATATTCTTTTTTAGGCAAGGCCAGTGGTGGCATGGGTTTTTTAATCGTGGCATCAATGAGTAAAGTTGAATCCTCGTGCGCTCCCCCCTCACGGCTTGGTCCATGTCCTAAACTTCGGTGACCAGTAATTTGTATGTCCTCAATCGGATTGGACCGATAGGAAATCGCCCAAAATAAAGCATCTGAATTATCTGGATTAATATCCTCATTAATCGCAATACATACCTTACTAAAATCACTCTTAAAATTGGCCGCTCCATAAAGAGCTCTCCAAACCTCGGTCCTTGGGACCTGCGGTGCAACTGTGATAATGGTTACCCGACGCAGATTGGTCAAGGGCTCATGCAGAGAAACATGCTTGACCCCCTTAATCCCTAAAACATCTCTTAAATGATTTAGAAAAAGTGGCTCGTATGCTACGCGCTTCATCACACTGGACTCTGACGGTGTGACTTGGCTAATATAGGACAAAACAATTGGCTTACTCCGATGCGTAATTGCCGTAACGGTCATCGGCATATTAAATTCCTCTAAAGCAATATGTCCGTGTGATTCCCCAAAAGGCGCTTCTGGTTCACAATATTCCGTATCAATGTAACCCTCAATCACTATTTCTGCTTCAGCTGGAACTAATAAATCGACTGTTTTAGCTTTTGTTATACGAATCGGTGCGCCAACTAGGCCACCAGCTACCGTAAACTCATCTACACCAATAGGGAGTTTTTGGGGTCCGACAAAAGCTACCGATGGCGGGCAACCTAAAGCAATGGCACAAGGCATTCTTTTAATACCCATTTTTTGATACTTTAAGTAATGCGCATATCCCCCAGCACCGCCCGAGCGCGTTGCCATTCGAACTACTAGCCGATCGCTGGCTTTTAATGCGGCTCGGTATGTCCCCATATTTTGAACACCAGTCTCAGGGTCGACTGTAATGACATTGGTCGCTGTTAAAGTAGGGGCCGCATCAAAACCAGGACTTGAAATAGGAATCGGTAAACTGTCGAGCCCTCGGCCCGGCCCAATCAAATCATCCCCCGTCCAAACAACCTCTTGGCAGTCTGCATCAGTTACTAAAACAGGGGCAATCGGGTGGGCAATTGCCTGATCCCAGCGCGCAGCGATCTGATCAATCGCAACACCCATACCCGCAGAGTAAATCGCTCGGTTACCAGCCATTGCTCCAACCAAGACAGGCATATCAAACTTTCGCCCATGACTGTCTATCACGTGATTAAATAAAAAAGCCTTTCGATCGGCCTCAGGCATACCTCCAACAAACTGCCAACGAACTAAAGGATGTAGTTCGGAGTCTTTATTCACTGGCTGGTCAATGGTTATTAATAAATTCTTAGCCCTGAGCGCTTCAAGATGCTCGTGTAAGTCTGGATATCCCCGGTAGTTTTTTGTCATCATATCTTTTAAAAAATAAAATTGATCTTACCTCAGAATCTTGGTGCTACTCTCAAGGGTCCAATACCGCTAACTAATCAAGCCGAGCAACTACCCTACCATGCACTTGCCCTAACTTGAGTTGATCTAAAACACCGGATATCTCATCTACGCTACAAGTGCTCAAGGGAAGCGGCTGTAAACGACCTGTTTTAGCCAATTCAACAACCTCTCTTAACTCTGGTAAAGAACCGACATACGACCCTTGGATTGTCAAGGCACGCTGCGCCAAAGTAACTGTTGGCAACTTAATCTCCCCACCAAAAAGTCCCACACTGATTAA